>JAYVCD010000127.1:0-14199 GCA_043750125.1 Archangiaceae bacterium
AGAGTGCAGAAGTTGCGCCGATCGTGGATGCCGGGACCTCTTCGATGCCGAAGGTTTCGGACAAAGAGCTCGCGACCGCGTGGGAACCGCCGAAGCCCGCGGCGCCGGCAGCCCGCCCGGCCGAAGCGGCTCCGGACGAAGAGACGGTCGAGCGCACCCTGAGCGCGCAGGCCGAAGCCGAGGCGCGGGTGAAGCTCAAAGACCTTCTGGTCGGGGGTCGGCGCGCCCTGGCGACCCAGCAGCTCGATGACGCGAAGACGATCGCGGTGGGAGCCCTGGAAGTCGGCGTGGATTTGTCACCGTCCGACTTCACCCAGGCCCTCGAGCTGTCGTTCAAAGTCGCTTATGCCCAGAGCGACATCGCCGCCGCCGTGAAGGCCGCCGAACGTTGGCTCAAGAGCTGCGGGCCAGATCGGGTGGACAGCTGTCGCGCCCGGGCGGTCACCGCGCTCAAGTCGGTGGGAAAAATCAAGGGCGCGGTGGTGGCGACGATCACCGAGAAGGTCAAAGCGGTGCGCGAGGCCGACACCTGTGTTCAGCAGGCCGAAGCCAAAAAGACCGCCGGCCCCTGCGTCGAAGGGGCGCTCGCCTTCTACCGCCATCAGAAAGACAGGTTGATGATCGCGCGGGTGGGGTGGGCGAAGCTCATCGCAGCGCTCGCAGACCCGAGGCGAACGGGGGAAGTCGACGGGCTGCTCAAGAGGTTGGAAAACGATTGCTCCGAAGCCCGGTGCGCGACCATTCGGCGCAAGGTGCTGAAGAAGGTCTCGACGCTGGCGCTCGCCGCCGGCGATCCGGAAGCCGCCGCGGCCGCCAGCCTGAAGGAAATGCGGTTGGCCGCCGCAGCCTTGCCCGCAGACAAGCGGCCTTGGGCCCGGTCTTCGGAGGTCGACAAGATCTGCACCGCGTATGACGCGAAAGCAGGCGCGGGCGCATGCCGGAAGCTCGAGAAGAAGCTCAACGGTGAATGGTCGTTTCGCGATTTTTCTTCCGGCCGGGGCAGCAGCAGCTTCGCAGCCGAAAAGGTCAAAACCGTCAACGACCACTTCGGCTGCCTGCTTCAGGAATGCCTGACCCTCGAGGCAGACCGGCTGACTCCTCCGGACTCGGTCAACTACGACGTGCAGTGGTCCGTGACCAATGACGGCAGGGTCGGTGATGTGAGCCTGGGCAGAAAAGATCAGGAAGAGGGCCCGATGCTTGTCTGTCTGCGCAAGCAATTCGTCTACTGGCGCTACCCAAAGTATTTCGGCGAGCTGCAGCACGTCACCCAGCGCTTCACCGTCAGCGCGCGCGAGCGACGCACCCGCTGAAGTCTTTTCAGTTCGGCTGGCGTTCGATCCGCGCCTTCACCAGCAGGTCGTGGAGCCGCGCGTCGATCTTCGCTTGAACCTGGGCGTCTTCTTCCTGCTGCGACTGAACCGACATTCCCATCGCAACTCCGCTGAGAACCACGCCTGCCACTGCCAACAGCCCGATCAACTTCTTCATGTGAAGCCTCCATGTGACACAGATGCGCACAGGGTAGGACTCCGCGGGCATTGATCAACTTTTCGACTACAAGCCTCTACCGGCCGAAACATCTTCATTCATCCAGGAGCATCACCTCGTGAGCCCACTTTTCCGTTCAGTCGTCGTCGCGCTTTCTGTTCTCACCGCGGTCGGTTGTGGGTCCGTTGATCCGGGCGTCGATGGAGGCCATGGCGGTGGCTCCGGCGGCGGCGCCGGCGTTGGGGGTGGAAGTGGAGGCGGCGCGGGCACCGGAGGCGGCGCGGGCGTCGGAGGCGGCGCGGGCGTCGGAGGCGGCGCTGGCGTCGGGGGCGGCGCGGGCGGCTCGGGCGGTGGTGGCGGCTCGGGCGGCGGCGCCGGCGGTGGAACCGGTGGAGCGGGAGGCGGAAGCGGTGGCGCGGGCGGGGGAAGCGGCGGCGGCGCGGGCGGAGGAACCGGTGGGGCGGGAGGCGGCAGCGGAGGCGGCTCAGGCGGTGGGGCGGGTGGCGCGGGCGGCGGAGCGGGTGTCAGCTTCTCAGCCACCATTGCGCCGATCTTGAAAGCGAGCTGCTCAGGCTCGACCTGCCACATGAACCAGTACAACCAGACCGCGAGCGCCTACACCCGGCTCAAGGGCATCGCCGTCGTGGGTCCCTGCACCGGAACTGCGCGGCTGATCGTCGGCGATGGCGCTAACAGCCTGGTGGTGAAGAAGGTCCTCGGTACTCAGCCTTGCGGGGCGCGGATGCCAGAAGTGGCAGGCGCGGGCTGCACCGGAGGCGCCTGCCTTTCTGCCGCCGACATCGCCAAACTCTCGACCTGGATCACCCAGGGCGCACTGAACAACTGACTACTTGTGGTTGTTGAGCGGACCCCCAACGCCGGGCATCGAGCTCACTTCGACCTCGAGTGTCCCGGCGTTGTCGTCGAGCCCGTCGTCGGGAAGGGTCACCCAGAACGAGCTCGCTCCGGTCATTCGAATCGTCTTTCCCACTTCCAGAATGCGCTGAAGCTCGTTGGCAGATTTTTTGGCCTGGGCCCCCGAGCTCGGGCCGGGCTCGATCTTCAGCAGCAGCTTACGCACCAGGCCCCCTTTGTCTCCCAGGGTGCGCGCGCCCGGCAGACCGTCCTTCAACTTCACCTCGTAGGTCTTCAGCGGCTCGAGCCGGTGCACGGTGAAGCGGCGGGTCGGCTCGGGCGCGAACGAGTTGCTCTTCCCGTCGACCAGCACCGTCGAGGTCGCGTGGCTCGCTACATCCATCACCCGCACCTTGATCGACCCGGCGTTGTCATTGGAAAGCTCGTCGGTCACGAAGGCGTAGAGGGCCGTCGCGTTCTTCACCACCGTGCCCTTCGCGCCCACCAGACCAAACGAGTCTCTCGAGGCCAGAGCGGGTGCTCCCTCGAGGAAATAGATGCACTCCCCGACCGACAGGTTGTCGGAAGTTCCTCCAAACGACAGCTTTCCTTCCGTCCACACCCGGTAGGTCCTTTTGGGGTCGAGCCGCAGTCGCGCGGCCTTCGACGGCGGCACCAGAAAAGCGTGCTTGCTGGCCGTCACGGTGAAACCCGCAACCGGGTAGTCCGCCTCGATCGGCAGCGAGGGCAGCAAGGAAATCACCCCCGCGTCGAACGGCTCTTCCTCGAGCAGAGTGTTGGGCAGCCGATCGGGCTCGAGCTCGGCGTGCATCGCCAACATTCCCCCGCGCTCGGGAGCCACGTTCTGAATCCACCGCTTCATTCCCGGAGCCGAGACCTCGACCTCGTGGGCCTGGTCCGCCGCCAGGTCCGTCAACAGCAGCGGAGTCGTCTGAACATGGGCCCGCCCGTCGACCCGGACCCACGCACCGGTCGGTGACGAGGACAGCTGAATCGAAAACGTGGACCAGCGCCCCCACGCCAGCACCCCGATGCCCGTCAACAGCGCCGCCACGATGGGAATCGCGGTGAACAACAGGGGCCGCAACCACCCCGGATGATCCGCGCGGAAGTGGGCCCCGGTCGAAGGGTGCTCGCGTTCTTCGTCTTCCACCCCGATCAGCGGCTTCGATTTCCGCGCCCCCGATCGGACGAACCGGGTCTCCTCGGCCGCGGCCGGGGGTTCAATCGCCGGCATCGCGCCCTTCCACACCGAGACCTGGTCCAGAAACTCGCGCGGCAGCTGCACCGGCTTGCCCTCGGCCACCAGCTCTTCCTCGAACAGCAGGCCCATGAACATCCCCAGGCCGCTGGGCGCGAACGTCGGAACGTTCTGGTTCAAGTACGCCGAGAGCGCCTGCTGAAAGTCTTCCGCCGTCTGGTACCGGTCGGCCTTCTCGTGGGCCATCGCCGTCAAGATGATTCGCTCGAGCACGGGGCTCAAGCCGGGGTTCAACTCTCGAGGCGGGGGAAATTCTCCGCGGACGATCTTCGAGAGGACCTCGATCATCTTTCCCTGGAAGGGCAGCTGCCCGCAGAGCATTTCGTACATCACGATTCCCGCCGCGAAGACGTCGGTGCGCGCGTCCAGCTCTTTGCCTCGGGCCTGCTCGGGCGCGAAGTAGGTGTACTTGCCCTTCACGGCGCCGGCTTCGGTTTCTTCCCGCCCCGCGGTTCGGGCCTTGGAAATTCCGAAGTCGACGATCTTTATCTGCCCCTCGTAGGCGATGAGGATGTTCTGGGGCGACACGTCCCGGTGCACGATCTTCAGCGGCCGCCCGTCCTCATCGAGCCGGGTGTGGGCGTAGTGAAAGCCCTTCAGCATCTCGATTCCGATCAGCACCGCGAACGGGGTCGGCATCACAGCGATTTCGAGCGTTCGCGCGCGCTTCAACACTTTCGAAAGCGGTTGCCCGTCGACGAACTCCATCGCGAGGAACCAGTCGCCATCGATCTCTCCGAAGTCGAAGACCTGGGCGATGTTTCCATGCGACAGGCCCATCGCGATCTTCGCTTCATTGGTGAACATCGCGATGAACGCTTTGTTCGCTGCGTAGTGCGGAAGGATCCGTTTGATCACGACCTGCTTGGTGACGCCCGGTGCTGGAGAGAAGCGGGCCTTGAAGATCTCGGCCATGCCCCCGGCAGCGATCCGCGCCTGAAGCTCATACTTGCCGAACGGTTCTGCCAAGGCGCGGGCACGCTACCCGAGGGAAGGCGAAGTCGAGCGTCTAGATTTTGATTTCGCCCGTACCGAGCACCAACGTCGGCTGCGCGTCGTACTCGATTCGCATTTTCTTCGGCGGGGGAGGGCTGTCGGGCAGCACCACCACGCTGCTGGCCCGCACCGTCGCCGGTTGGCGCTGATCGATCTTCGCCTTCAGCGGAGTCAACGCCGCGCCCTGCAGGGTCACCGTCTTCGGCAGGGCATTGAGCGTGGTCTTGTCGCCGACCAGCTGCCCATTGACCGAGAACGCCGCCGACTTCATCTGCGTCGCAGGGTCCAACGGGAGGTTGGTGGTGGCGTCAATGAAGGCCAGTTGGGTGATCTTCAGCTCGACGCTCTGCAGCAGCGACGTGGCCGAACCCAACTCGGGAATCCGTTGGTAATCGGCCGCCTTGACGACCTCCACGTCCTTGTCGAACGAGAACTCGCACCCCCCTGAGACCACCCGGGTCGTCACCGTGTAGGTTCCGGCGGGAATCGGGTTTCCACAGACGAATGCATCCAGCGCGAAGTCGGCGGTGCCGGCCACGGAAGGAATGCCCTGGCTTGCTCCGATTCGGATTTCGGGCTGAACGATGTTGCAGGAGGTCAGTGCAAGTACGGCAGACAAAGCGGAAAAACGGAGCATGGAGACCCTCGAGCACCGGCCAATGGCGCTCCACACCCTATCACCGGTGCTCGCAGCAAGCTTAGAAGGGCCCGATGCGACATCTGCTCACCGCGCTTCTCGCATTTCCCGCGCTCGCCGCGGCCTCGGGCGCAGTCGTCCTCTTTCCTGCGATTGGCAGCCTCGAGAAGGTGACGCTCACCGGCCGGGTCTTCAAGGAAGAGGCGACCTCCGGCAGCTCGACTCTCAGCATGAACCTGCGGCGGTTGATGGCCAGCAACTGGGAAGCCGCTCCGGTCGAGGTGCGCTACGCCGGAATGTCGAAAAACGTCGTGTCCGGCCACGACGGAAACTTCGAAGCCGTGTTCGAAGCGATTGCCCCCAGGGTCTTCGCGGTCGGAAGTCAGCGCGCTGAAGCCCGAGTCGGCGAAGCAAAGAGCGGGCTCGCAGTGATCGAAATTCTCGCGCCCGCTGCTCCGTTTTTCGTCGTCTCTGATTTCGACGACACCGTCGCGGTGAGCGAAGTCCTCAGCCGCCACAAGCTGCTCGCCAATTCTCTGCTCAAAGACGAGGCGACCCAGGCGGCCGTTCCCGGAATGGCTGCGTTCTATGGCTGTCTGCGCGAGAACCCGGGCAAGCCTTCCTTCGCCCTGGTCAGCGGCTCGCCCCAGCAGTTCGCCGGCCGCATCGGCACCTTTCTGCTCAACAACCGGTTTCCCCCGATGGGGCTGTACCTGCGCGATCTGGGGCCCGGCACCCTCAGCGGCTACAAGCAGCCGATGATTCGCGGGCTGTTGCGGGGGCTGCCGAACAAGGCGGTGTTCATTGGAGACTCAGGCGAGCACGACCCCGAGGTCTATCGTCAGATGACGGAAGAGTTTCCCGCCCGGGTCCTGCGCACCTACATTCGCAACGCCGGGCATGCCGAAGATCCGACCCGCTTCATCGGGCAGATGTTGTTCGAAGAGCCGAAGCAGGCCGCGCTCGACGCGGTCGGACAGGGGCTGGCGAGCACGGCGTGCGTCGCCCGGGCGTTCCCATGAAGTGGGCCGCCCTGATGATCTTGCTCACCTCGTGCGCCGACAAGCCGAAAAGTCCCCCGCTGCAGAAGCCGGCCCCGCTCGAGCCCCTGGTTGCCGATCGGGTCGCCGATGCCAGCTCGGACGAAGACCCCAGCTACACCGTCAAGCTTTTCACGTTCGCCTCGAGTCCACCCCCGGCCGGCGCGCTGAAGATTGCGGTCAACGGCACTTCGCTCAAGCTCGGAACAGAAGCCCTCTCACTCGAGCAGCTCAAAGCGAAGCTCGCGCCGCAGAGCGCGGTCTTGCTGTCGTTTGATTCCGAGACCTACCTGGCCCAGGTGACGCGGCTGTTGGCGTTGCTCGACGATGCGGACGCAGAGGTCTGGCTTGCCTCGCCCGACGTGCCGAAGCTCGCCTGGCCGGTGAAGCTGCGCGACGAACCTCACTTCAAAGACTGGCTGGATGAACCGGTCGCAGGAAAGCTGCGCATCGTCCACCGTGCAGATGGCTTCGAGCTGCAGACCAACATGGGCAAGCTCGCAGGCGGAGATCCCAAAGGGCCGACCGTGCCCACCCGCGGCGGCGCACTCGACCTGGTCACCCTCCAAAAGGGCCTCGACCGAATCAAGCAGCGCTTCACCCAGGCCCCCGACGTCTGCTTCATGCCCAGCTACGGAACCACCCTGAACAATGCGACCCGTGCAGTCGCCACCAACTGGATCACCGAAGACAAGGTCGTCTACGCCAGCGCGTGCCTCGTCTACCCGCGGCCCCCGGCCGATTCAGGCCGCTAGAAGCCGACGGCGCCGACGCAGATGCTGACCGAGCCGTTGACCGACCGACACGCGTAGCCGTTGCGGCAGTCAGTCTGGTGATTGCAGGCGCGAAAGCAGGCCGGAGTATTTCTCGACAACGCATCCCGCACGCACGTCGACCCGGTGGGGCAGGTGGTGTTCGGATCTTCGACCTTGCAGGCAATGGTGCAGTAGCCACCCGGGGCGAAGTCGCGGTTGACGCACAGCACTCCTGGGCCACACTCGCCGTCCGTCGTGCACGCGTCTCCGATGGTCGGACCACAGGCCGTCAACAGCAACCCCACAACCCCGATGATGCCCCGCGACGTACGCATGTCGGGCAAGTATCTTGTCCGGCCGGTCGCCCGCAACTTTTCAGACAACGGAGTTCGAAGATGGGCGCGGGGTCAGGGCATCCGTGAGACGGCGTCCATTCCGAAGCTGATCTTCGCCTTCCAGGGCGGCGGGGGCAGGCCCCGAAACATCAAGATCCGCTCGAGTCGTTCGATGGTGTCGGCACGCAGCTTTCCAAACGCGACGCCGAACCCGGGGTTCATCAAGCGCGCCCGATCTTTGGGCGGGGTCATCACCCAGACGATCTCTCCGTGCAGGGCGAGCACCCCGAGCGACAGCGTCAGCTCGAGGAATACGGGCTCGCTGACCTTCACGCAGCGAGGCACGTCGGTCGCTTCGATTTCGATTCCCAGCCCGCCGAACGAAACGTCTCGCACCAGGTAGGCGATCGAGTTCGCCTTGTCTTCGGTCGCCCTCAGCTGCAGCGGAATCCGCGCGTGCTTTCGGACCTTCTCGAACTGCTGGGCTTCGAAGATGCGCCGCAGCAGCGCGTCCAACCCTTCGCGGTTGTCCGGCTGGTGGTAGCGGATGTTGAGCAGGAACATGCTTCCCGACTGCGGCGAAACGCTCACCACTTCCCCATGCACCTCGACGACATCGGGGACTCCCTTCGCCTGCAGCTCGAAGATGAAGCGCGTCCCGACTGGAGCCATCTTCCGACTGGCGATCGCGACTCCGCCCTTGCCGACGCTTCGGGTGAATTCGGAAATCAGCGCGACTGGCGTTTTGTAGGTGACCTTCAACCGAACCGGCTCACCTTTGGCAACTTTCCCGCTCACCGAACCAACCTATCGCTCAAATGCGAAGCGCGGAACACTCGACCGAGCATTCCGCGCTTGCACCGACTTCAAGTTGTAGTGGCTTTTTTTGAAACTTACTTTTTCTCGTTCGCGACCACGACGCTGACCTTTCCCGCGGTGACGTCGACCTTCTCATCGAAGGTGAAGGTCCCCTCGGTGTCGATGACCTTGCCCTTGAGCACCATCGACACCCCGCCCGAGGTCGCCGTCAGCGCGCTGACCGCCACCTTCTGGGTGATGTCGATGTCGAGGAAGTCGTCGCACGCGCCCGCCCACAGCAGCTTTCCCTTGATCGACTGGTCCACGTCGGCCGAGCCCGACGCAACTTTGATCGACTGCACCACCGCCAGAGAGCCGTTCATCGTCGCCACGCCCAGGTCCGTCTTCACCCCACAATTGTTGTAGTCCGCGGTGAAGCTCTGACCCACGTCGGTCAGGCCGCCCGTCCCGAGCACCACTCCAAAGCCGCTCAAAGTGGCCGAGCCACCCTCGGCGCACTGAACGTTGACCGAGCCGGTGACGTCGATTTTCGAGCCGAACTTGTCGGTGCCGCCCTTCATCGGGCCCGACGCCGCCTGGAGCGCCTGCGCCGCGCCTTGCTTCCCGCCGCTGATCTGCGCCTTCGGCCCACACGCACAAAAGGCCAGAATCGCTACGGAAATGCCCGTCAGTGAAGTCTTCATCGGTTGAGCGCCTCCCAGCGCTGGGCCCCAGAAATGAGGCCGCGGGGTGCCACTTGGGTGCCGGCCGGCCACGGTTTGATCAGCCGATCGGCAAAGGAACCTCTCACGAATCTTGATCTCCTCGCAAATCGGGCTAGTTTTCGTCCGTGGTAAGAAGTGGTATTTTGCGGATCAGAGTGCTGCGCAGGGGCATGGCCGAGGCAAAGAGTGTTCAGGGGAGTATTCGAGCACCAGATCGACGGGAAAGGACGCACCAGCTTCCCGGCGAAGCTGCGCGAGACGCTCGTCGGCACCTACGACGAGCGGCTGATCGTCACCACCGCGCTCGATTCCTGTCTCCACGCGTACCCGGTTCGGGAATGGGAACAGCTCGAGCTGGCGCTCTCTCGCCGCAATCCGATGGAACCGGGCGTCAAGCAGTTGATGCGGCTCTACGTGGCGAGCGCTCAAGAGTGCCCGCTGGACAAGCTGGGGCGAATCTTGATTCCGCCGACGCTGCGCAACCACGCCGCGCTGGAGAAAGACGTGATCTGGGCAGGGATGGTGAAGGTCGTCGAGCTCTGGTCGAAGGAAGGCTGGGCCAGAGCGCAGGAAGAGGCCCGGACCGAAGCGGGATCCGCCGATGTGATGCGCGTTCTGACCGAGCTCAAGCAGTCCTGATCTTGCAATTTCGCTTTGCACTTCGTTGTTGAGAGGAAAATTCCATGACCGAGCTGGCTGCACTCGAGCTGTCGCAAATCGAAGTTGTCCACCCCCGCGCGGCGCAGATGACGATCGCGCTCGAAGGTGAGATCGGCATTCGGGAATACGACGAGATCGCCGGCCAGCTGTTTCGCTTCAGCAGCCGCGGAGTGCGCCGGGTGGTGATCGACTTCAGCGACGTGAGCCACGTCGATTACCGGGTGGTGCGGCCGCTGATGCTGCGCGCCTCGGGCCTTCGCCACCTCGGTGGAGACGTGAAGCTGTGCGGAATGTCGCCCTACATTCACGCGATCTTCCGGTCGGCCGGCGCCAACGAGGCGTTCGACTACTACGCGGAAGCGGTCGATGCCGTCGCCGCGTTCGAGCGCCCCGTCCTTACTGTCGGCTGACGTTTTGGCCTTTTCCCACCAGACCGTTCTTCTCACCCAGACGGTGCGGCTACTCAAACCCGGAGCAGGCAGGTTGATCGTCGATGGAACTCTTGGAGCCGGAGGCCACAGCCAGGCGCTGCTGGAAGCGGGCGCGTCTGTGCTCGGCATCGATCGCGACCCTCGCGCGCTGGCGGCCGCCCGCGAACGGCTCGCCCCCTTCGGCGAACGATTTCGCGCAGTGCAGGGAGACTTCGGGGCGGTGGCTCAGATGATCGACGCCCCGGTCGATGGGCTGTTGCTGGACCTGGGCGTCAGCTCGCCCCAGTTCGACGAGCCGTCGCGCGGCTTCTCTTTTCAGGCCGACGGCCCGCTGGACATGCGCATGGGCGATGAAGGGCTCACCGCCGCCGAGCTGATCGAGTCGCTCGAAGAGCAAGAGCTCGCGGCGGTGATTTTCGAGTTCGGCGAAGAACGCTTCTCGCGGCAGATCGCGCGGGCGCTGAAGTTCACCTTGCCGCAGACCACGCTCGCCGCGGTGAAGGCGATCGAAGGCGCGGTGCCCCGCCGCTCGTGGCCCGAGAAGATTCACGTCGCCACCCGCACGTTTCAGGCGCTGCGCATCAAGGTGAACGAAGAGCTGGGTCAGCTGGACGACGCCCTGAAGGCACTGCCCCAGGTGCTCGAGCCGGGCGGGGTGGCAGCGATCATCTCGTTTCACTCGCTCGAAGATCGCAAGGTCAAGCAGGCCTTCAAGGCGCTCTGCGGCGATGTTCCCGATGATCTTCCCCGGGGGCTGCCGATGATCCCGGTGAAGGTCGACGCGGCATTCGAGGCGCTGACGAAGAAGCCGATCATCGCCGACGACGAAGAGGTCGTTTCGAACCCCCGCGCGCGCTCGGCCAAGCTGCGCGCGATTCAGAAGGTCGGGGGCTCCCCTGCGCCCTCGGAAGAAGAGCGCGAATCATGAGCATCGCAATCGAAGGCCGCCGTGGCGTTTCGTTCGGAGTCATCTTCTTCGAGCTGCTGCCCGCCGCGCTGCTGGTGGTGATGTTTGCCACCGTCGGCATCGTGCACGTCACCGGCCGGGTGCTGGTGGTGAAGGTCGGCTACGAGCTGTCCCGCCTCGATCAGTCGGGCTCAGAATTGATGCGCGAACACGATCGCCTCAAGCTCGAGCTGGCCACGCTGCGGTCGCCGGCACGGCTCGAGTCGATCGCGCGCCAGAAGCTGCAGATGGGGCCCCCGGCTCCGTCGGCCATTCTTCACGTCAAGGAAATCTAAGGAAGCCGTGCGCGACCTCAAGCACACCGCGTCGATGGAAGCCCCCACCCGGTGGATGCGGCTGCGCGTCTTCGTGATGGGCGCGGTGTTCATCGTTCTGCTGGTGGCGGTCGTGGCCCGCGCTTTTCAGCTGCAAGTTCACCAGCAGGCGATGCTCAAGGGAATGGCGCAGGATCAATACGTGCGCCAGGTCGAGATTCCCGCTCGCCGCGGTGACATCTTCGATCGCCGGGGTGTTCCTCTGGCGCAGAGCGTCGACGTCGATTCGATCTGGGTCGACCCTTCGCTGTTGCTCGACCAGAAGTTTGCTTCCAAAGCACTGGCCCGGGCGCTCGAGCTCGAGCCGTCCGAGTTGCTGGCCCGTCTGGCCAAGGCGCGCCGGTTTGCCTGGATCAAACGGCAGGTGACCCCCACCGAGGTCGCGAAGGTCACTGCGCTCGCCTTGCCCGGCATCGGCTTCACCAAGGAGCCCCGCCGCTTCTACCCCCAGCGCGAATTGGGCGCCCACGTGCTCGGCCTGGTCGGCACCGACGGTCATGGCCTCGATGGCCTCGAGCTGGCGTTCGAATCCGAGCTGTCCGGCGACGCGTCGACCCAGCGGGGCTTTCGCGACGCGCGCGGCCGAAAGCTGCTGACCCACGGGGTCGAAGAACCCACCGGTCGCCAGGGCGCGGCAGTGACTCTCACCCTCGATCGCCACCTGCAGTACATCGCCGAGAAGGCGCTGACCCGCGCAGTCGAAGACGCCAAGGCCCCTGCGGGCACCGTGGTGGTCCTCGACCCGAAGAGCGGCGAAATCCTCGCGCTCGCCAACTACCCCCGCTTCAACCCCAACTCTCCGGCCACTGCATCGAAGAACGCGCTTCGAAACCGCGCCGCGACCGACGCCTTCGAGCCGGGCTCGACCTTCAAGGCGTTCGTCGTCGCCGCCGCCCTTGAGGAAAAGCTCGTCAACGAGTCGACGACCTTCAATTGCGAGAAGGGCGCCTGGAAGGTCGGGAAGCACGTCATCAACGACACCCACCCGCACGAGTCGCTCGACGTGCAGCACATTCTGCAGGTCAGCTCGAACATCGGAGCGGCGAAGATCGGCGCCGCGCTGGGTCGAGATCGGCTGGTCGACTACTACGCGAAGTTCGGGTTCGGCGAACGGGTCGGCCTGGGGCTTCCGGGGGAAGGCAAAGGGGTGGTGCCCTTTCCGCGCGCCGAAGTCTCGCTCGCGACCGAGTCGTTCGGTCAGGGGCTCACCGCCACCGCGATTCAGATCGCCGCGGGCTATGGGGCCATCGCCAACGGGGGGGTGCTGATGAAACCGTACCTGGTGCAGAAAGTCGTCGATCCGGACGGGGTCGTCTTGATCGACAATCAGGCCACCGAGGTTCGCCGTGTCATCTCTGCTGCGAATGCGCGGCGGGTGGTTTCGATGCTCGAAAGCGTGGTCGAAAAAGAAGGCACGGCGCCCAGGGCGCGCATGGACGAGTACCGCGTTGCGGGCAAGACCGGCACGGCTCAGAAGGTCGACCCCGTCGCACGCGGCTACTCAGACAAGCGCATCGCGTCGTTCGTGGGCATGGTCCCGGCCGAAAATCCGCGGCTGGTCGTCCTGGTGGTAATCGACGAACCGAAGACCGATGTCTACGGAGGAATCATCGCCGCACCCGCATTTAAAGAGATCGCCACCGCCGCGATGCCGTATCTGTCGGTCAAGGCGTCTCGTCCGCCGACTCCGGAAAAACCGGGAAAGGTTGCAGTTCAAAAAGTGGTGCTCAATCCGCCTGTCGTTGCGGCGATTGAAGAGCTCGATGTCCCTGACGGTGCGGTCCGGGTGCCCAATCTCACCGGGCGAGCAGGGCGGGAAGCAGTTGCACAGCTGTTGGCCGTTGCCCTCGAACCGCGGCTTGCTGGCAGCGGTCGGGTGTCGTCGCAACAACCGGCGGCTGGAAGTCTCGTTGAAAGAGGAACTCGCGTGACACTGGAACTGGCAGGACCCTTGCCAACTACACCTCAATAAACGCCGCCACCGCGCGGCTGGGAAGACACATCATGAAGCTCAACGAGCTCCTCGCAGGCGTCGGTACCGAGCCTCCCGCAGCACCGAAGCACAAGGGTGAGATTACCGGGCTGTGCAACGACTCGCGCCAGGTGAAAGCCGGCGACCTGTTCATTGCATTGCCGGGCGCCAAATCAGACGGTTCTCTGTTCGCAGCCGAGGCGGTCAGCCGCGGCGCACTGGCAGTGGTCTCCGAGCGCGAAGTCCCCGAGGTGAAGGTCCCCGTCTTTCGGGTCACTTCGGCCCGAAAGGCGCTCGCGCTGATCGCCGCCAACTTCTACAAGAAGCCCGCCGACGAGCTGACCTTGCTGGGAATCACCGGCACCAACGGGAAGACAACCACCGCCTGGTTGCTCGAATCGATCTGCGCCGCAGGTGGAGCGTCGACGGCGCTGCTGGGGACCATCGTCAATCGCTGGGGCGGGCACATCGAGCCAGTCACCCACACCACTCCGGATCCAATCGTGCTCCACCGGATGTTCCGCGAAATGCTCGACTCGGGCGTCGACACGGTGGTGATGGAAGTCTCGAGCCACGCGCTGGCTCAGTACCGGGTTCACGGGCTGACCTTCAAGGGAGCCGCGTTCACCAACCTCTCGCGCGATCACCTCGACTACCACAAGGACATGGAAGAGTACTTCCAGGCCAAGCGCCGCCTGTTCACCGACAACCTCTCGGCCAGCGGCGTGGGCGTCGTCAACGGCGATGACACCTACGCGGTGCGGTTGTCGAATGAGCTGCGCGGCGCCAAGCGCCTGGCGTGGAAGTTTTCGCGGCTGGGCAACGGGGAGATCTCGTCGGCGAACATCGAGATGACGAGCAGTGGAATCAAAGGCACGCTGAAGACTCCGGCCGGCGACATTCCGCTCAAGTCCTCGTTGGTCGGAACCCACAACCTGGAC
>JAYVCD010000128.1:0-5491 GCA_043750125.1 Archangiaceae bacterium
TGGTCAGCGCCACCGCCGATCTGTCTCAGGCACGCGAACGCCAGGAACAGCTCTCGCGCGAGCTGCAGAAGGCCCAGGCCGAGGCCTCCGAGCTGCAGACGCTCACTCCCACGCTGGTGAAGGCACGCGAAGAGGCTTCCGCCAAGAATGCCGCACTCGAGGAAGCCATCGCCCACGAGCGCGCAGCGGCCCAGACCAACCTTCAGACCTGGAAGGCAACGCACCTTCAGCAGTTGATCGAGCACGACACGATCGCCCAACGCGCTGCGGAAGAAGCGGCGGTTGTGCAGCGCAAGGCGTTGGACGACGCCGCCGCGGGTTACCGGCTCGAGGTCGAAGCGCGTGAAGCGGCCCACCGACAGGAGCTCGATTCCCGTTCGGCCGAAGCGCAGAAGGCGCTCACCCACGCGTCCGAGGCACAACGCGTGGAATTCGACAGCCTCAAGGAACAGTTCGCGACGGTGAAGGAAGATCGCGAGAAGTGGCGCGGCACGGTCGAGCGTGCCCAGTCCGAGGCCCGCGGCCACCAGTCGGGGAAGCTGGGCCTGCAAAAGGAGCTCGAGAAGATCCGAGAAGAGCTCGCCAAGCTGCGCGCGAGCTCGGCCATCGCGGGGGGTGAGAGCCAGGCGATGGGCGATGCGCGCGAACAGACCGAGAAGGAACTGGTCCGGCTGCGCGCCAGACTGGCCGTTGCAGAAGCCGAGCTGCCCAGGGCCCAGCAGCGCCGGGACGAGCTGGAAGCCGAGCAGCCGCGGGTGCGCGCTGCGAAAGACGAGCTCGACGCCGAGCTTCAGAAGACGCTGGCCGAGCAGCGCGAAACCCAGGACGCGCTCAGCCGCGCAAAGGAAGACCGGCGCGCCACGGACGAAGAGCTGGCCCGCGCGCGCGATCGCTCTGTGTCACTCGAAGCCGAGCTGTCGGCGGTCCGGGGCAGCGCGCAGGGCTCGAGCTCGGACTTTCAGCTCGCGATCGCAGCCCGGCGTCAGGCCGAAGAGCTGCTGCTCGGACTGCGCACCAAATACGGCGAGCTGCAGGACATGTTTCAGCATGTGCGCACTGCGGCCAGCGATATTCCCCGGCTGAAGGAAGAGGTGCTCGAGCTCAAGGCAGAGGCGGCCATGCTCGAGGCCGAGCGCGAGCGCTTGTCCTCGGACGTAGAGCGCCTCGAAGGGCTGCAGCCCACTGAACAAACCTACGCCCTGGGGGCGGGCGATTTGGCCGCCGAGCTTGCGATGTCGCAGGAAGCGGTGGTGGACCGCGATGCGCGGCTCGAGGCGTTGCTCAAGCGCGTCCATTCCCAGGATGCTGAGCTGGCGGCACTGACGAAGAAGGGCACGTCCTCGCCGATCGCGCGCATCGCGCTGGTCAAGAAGTCGGTGCTGGTACCCGTGGCTGCTCTTCCGCCCCGAAAAGCGGCGCCCCCGCCTCCTCCCAGACCTTCGGCTCCGACCCCGCCTTCGGGAATCGACCTCGAAGTCTTCGAGTTGGACATCGACGAAGATCAAAAACACGAAGGGCTGCTCGACGACATGCAGATCCTCGACGACGACGAGCCTTTGACCCCGGTAAAGAAGTAGAAAAGCAATGCAGTGAAGCGCCTCGCCCTCATCCTGTTCAGCTTCTGCGTCGTTTGCGGCGCGTTGTGGCTGTTGATGAGGGACGACCAGCCCACCGCCGCGCCCGTTTCAGCACCGGCCGCTGCGCCCCTTCGGGTGATCGAGGCTCCCGCGGCTGCCCCTGCGCCCGCCGGACAGAACGCGAGCCTCGAAGGTCGGGTGACTCGTCAGGGGGTGGGAGTGGTCGGCGCGCGGGTCACTCTGCGCGACACTTCAGCCCGCATCGTCGAGTCAGGGCCCGATGGGGCATTTGCTTTCGAGGACGTTCAGCCCGGTGAAGTGTGGGTGTCCGCAGCCAAGGGGGACGAGGCGTCCGCGCTGCTGGGCCCCTTGATGGTGGCTTCCGCGCAGAAGCGCTCGGACCTGGTCCTGCAGTTGGTTCCCAGCGTGACCGTCACCGGAAGGGTGGTGGACAGCCAGAACCGACAACCGATTGGCGGTGCTCGGCTGGTGACCTCGGGGGGCGCGGGAATCAGCGACGGCAATGGGCGCTTCACCCTGCACGGACTGCCGGCCGGACAGACGTGGATCGAGGCGAGCGCCAAAGGTCACCTGCCGCGGGTCGAATGGCTTTCGCTCGGAGCGGCGCGCGCGCAAGGCGGCCTCGAAGTCTCGCTCGAGCCCTCGGCCTCGCTTGCCGGGTCGGTGCATCAGCAGGGAAAAGCGATGGCCGGGGCTCAGGTCTGGGCCGAGCTGTTGATCGGGGCCCGGGTGGGCAGCAGCCATGGGCCCGTTACCTCTGGGCCCGATGGCAGCTGGAAGCTGGAGGTCGGGCCGGGGCTGCTTCGCCTGGTGGGGCAGCTGGCTGACGGGACCCGCGTTCAGGGCCCCCGGCTGAGAGTCGAAGCGGGTGAGGAGCGCACCGGAATCGACCTCGAAGCAGGGGAGGCCCTGAGCGTCGATGGCCAGGTGCGTCTGGACGGGGTCGGGCTGCCCGCCGCGACGTTGACCCTCTTCGACTCGCGTTCTTCTGAAGTGGCAGCGGTGACCGGAAGTGGCGCCAACGGGCGGTTTCATTTCGAGCGCGTTCCGGTGGGGCGCTACCTGGTTCAGGTGCGTCGGGGTTCGATCACCACCCAGACCGGCCCATTCGAGCAGAGCGGGGAAGGGCAGGAATGGTTCGTCGACATCTCGGGCCATTCGGTGCTCGCGGGGCACGTCGAGCCGGCTTCCGCGAGAATTCGGGTGCGTTGGAGCTCTGGCGACTGGGCCGGAGCTGCCGCGGAAGCCACCACTGACGAAAAGGGCGCCTTTCGTTTCGAGGGCGTCGCGTCCGGCATTCTTCTCGTCGAGGCGGAAGGAGAACAAGGAAGCGCCGCTGCGCGCTCGACGGCCGGCACCGAAAATCTGGTGCTCAAGCTCGCCCGCGGCCGGCTGAAGGTCATCGTGCAGGACGATCGGGGCGGCGGAATTTCGGACTTCGCTTTGACCCTCGTTCCTCAATCGGGGGGCTCGGTGCGGCGCTTTCCGGTGCTCAGCCCGACGGGTACTTTCGTCCTCGAGTTGCCGACTGGCGTCTGGAAGGTCGAGGCCTCGGCCCAGGGCTATGCCGACGCGGCTGCGCAGATGGTCGAGGTGAAAGGGGCCGAAGCGGAAGTTCGGCTGGCCCTGCTGCCCGCCCGCGCGGTCCGGGGCACGGTTCGCGACGCGGCCACCCGGCTTCCGATTCGCGGCGCCACGGTCAGGATCATTCGACTCGGAGGTCCTCCCGGACAGCAGTTTCGAAATCTCGGAGGCAACAGTGCCGGCCAGACCGACGGCAACGGCGAGTTCTTCGCGCCCTCGGTGGCATTGCCTGCGACCGTCGAAGTGCGACACCCCCTCTACAACACCGCCTGGGCCTCGGTTCCCGGAGGGCCCGAAGGGTCGGCCCCTCTCGAGCTGGCGATGAAGGCAGGCAAGCCCGCAGAGCAGGGCGAACGGATCCTCGAGTACGAGGGCGTCGGAATGCAGCTGTCGGGCGATCGCGAGCGGGTGTGGATCGCGCAGGTGTATGAGAACAGCCCCGCAGAAGTGGCGGGCATCCAAAACGGCGATGTGATCTTGACCGTCGATGGGCAGCCCGTGGCGGCCGCGGCGCCGATCGAACGGGTGGTCAAGCAGATCGTCGGACCCGCAGGTTCAGTGGTGAAGATCACAGTGCGCCGCGGCGCTGAGACGCTCGATTTCTCGGTCCGCCGACGCGCGATCACGCTCTAGCTGGCTTTGCGCTTCTTCTTGTCTTTGCGCGATCGGCTGCCCGGCTCTTCTTTGGGCAGTGGCGCGGTGACGCTCCCCGGCTGCGGCGTCCCCTCGGGGTAGGGCGTCTCGGACGGAAGCGCTTCGGTCGGAAGGGCGGGCAGCCGCAGCACGAAGGTAGTGCCTTCGCCGACCTTGCTCTGAACGGCGATGGTGCCTCCGTGGTTCTTCACGATGCGCTGACAGATGGCCAGCCCGAGGCCGGTTCCTTTCGACTTGGTGGTGAAAAAGGGCACGAAGATGTGCAGCTGCTGATCGGCTGGAATGCCGGGGCCGTTGTCGGTCACGTCGATCTCGACGAAGTCGGTGCCCCGGAACTCTCCAAACCTTTCGGGTTTGAGGGTGCGAATCGCGATCCCACCCGGCTTGTCGCCCAGGGCCTGCCGCGCGTTCTGAACGAGGTTGATCAAGACCTGCTTCAGCTGTTCGGCGTCCCCGTCGATCTTCTGCAGCGCATCGCCCAGCTCAGTGGTCAGCGTGATGTGGGGTGGCAGCTCGTTTTGAATCAGCCGCACCGTGCGGGTGACGACCTGGTTCAAATCGGTCACGCCAAAGCTCTGCTTCAAGGGGCGCGAGTAGTCGAGGAACGCCGTCACCACCCCGTTGAGCCGGTTGACCTCTTCGACAATCACCTCGAGAAACTCGCCGTCTTCCCCGGGAAGCCTGCGGGGGTCGAGGCACTGGGCCGCTCCTTTGATCGCTCCCAGCGGGTTGCGGATTTCGTGGGCGAGGCCGGCCGACATCTCGCCCAGGGCCGCCAGTCGATCGCGCTCGCGCATCCGCTCGTAGAGCTTCGAGTTTTCGACCACCGTCGCCAGGTGCTCGGCCAATTCGAGGATCAGTGCGATCTCGTCCGACGCGAAGGCTTCGGGCACCCGCTCGTCCCTCAGATTCAGGAACCCGATCACCCGATCGTTTCCGACCAGGGGGACCGTGATCCCCGCCTTCATCTGCTGCAGGGCCGCGCGCACTTCGTTGAGCCGCTTGATTTCCTCGCGGGTGCGCTTGAGGTCGGTGGGCTGCTGCCGAAGCTCGATCGCCCTTCGTTCGACCGTCTCGAGCAGCTGCGCTTTTTCGGTGCGGGACAACAGCGACCGCGCCATGCCCGCGTCGAGGAAAAGCGCCGGTTGAGGTCCGCGGCTGTCGAGAAGACGAAAGCCCGGGCGATCTTCGGCCAGCAGGTAGATGCTGGCGTGAGTGATGCGTCGGGTCTCGTTGAAGCCGTCGAGCAGCCGCGCAGCGAGCTCGGCCACGTCGATCACGTTCGCGGTGCGCTGCTGCAGCGATCGGGCCTGCTGCAGGAAGTTGAACCGCTCGCGAAAGAAGATCGCGACCACCCGCTCTTCGACCTTCTCTCGCACCGGCTCGAGCAGAATCAACATCACGAATGCCGCGATGATGGTGTTGAAGATGAACAGCGACTTGTTGTCTTCCACCCACGCCGTGAGCACGACGAACACCGCCGCCAGGATCACGGCGAGGAAGGTCTGCGAGGCGATTTTCCCCAGCAGCTCGTGAAGGTCCATCAGCCGAAGCCGCAGCAGCGTCTGCGAAAGAAAGAACAGGTACAGGGTCGATACGATCGGGCCCAGGGTGGGGAAGGGGACCCCAAAGCGGCCGAGGAAATCGAGGCCGGT
>JAYVCD010000129.1:0-11826 GCA_043750125.1 Archangiaceae bacterium
GCTGGGCGTCTGCTTGTTGCACACGTACCCGAAGGGATGCTCGAGGGTCATGTCGACGTTGCGCACGTCATTGTCGAAGACGCTGTCGGTGCCGTTTTCGAAGACCATCTCGAGCTTCACCACCTGGGGGCCTGCGCCCATCACTCCATTGGCGGTCACCGGAATGGTGATCGACGGCTTCGACGGGTCATTGCTGAGCAGGTTGAGCAGCCCGGTCACAGGGCCCAGCGCCGTCGCGGTGAAGCCAACCTGAATGTCGATGAAGGCTCCGGCGGCGACGTTTGGAATCACCGTCGGGCTGGTGAAGAGGTCGGTGTTGGGGTTGGTGCCTCCCCACTTCAATTGCGCGAGCAGCGGTGCTCCACCCATGTTGGTCAAAGTGAGCGTGGCGAGGTTGGTCGCCCCAAGGGGGACGTTGCCCAGGTTGATCATCGCGGGGCTGAAGGTCAGCTGCGGCGGGGTCTCGGCGTTGCCCGTCAGTGGGACTTTGACCGTGCCGTGGTTGGTGACGATCACCAGGTCGATCGCGTGTTTCGCGGTGGTGCGCGGGGTGTAGCGCAGCTCGAGCGGAATCAGCGCGTTCAAGTCGGTGAGGACCGGCTTGAGCGTCACCGGCCCCACGAACGGAGCGGCGAACGCGAAGTCCATGGTGGCCGGGTCGGAAAACCCGACGGTCTGGATGGTGATTGGAGCGACTCCGCTTCCCTGGTTGGTGACCTGGACGTTGCGGCTGCCCTGTCGGCCGACCGCCACGTAGGCGAAGTCGACCGGGTTGGGAGCGACCTGCAGCTTCGGAATTCCCAGAAAGTTCACCGACAGCGGCACGCGCAGCTCAGAGAATTGTTTGTCGTCGCTGAGGATCTTGATTTCGTCTGCAAGACGTCCGGGCTTGTCGGTGGCGAAGCTGACGTTGAACTCGCGACTGCGCCCCGGGAAAATTTCCATTGGGAACGTCGCCAGTGTCAGGTCGCAGGTGAAGGGAGAGTTGAGGCCCTTGCCGAGCGTGGCCTCGAACAGCGTCAAGGTGCAGTTGCCAATGTTGTGGATGGTGAGCTTCTGCACCTGGGTCGACACGTCGAGCTCGCCGAAGGAAATCGCGTACGGGTCGGGCTGGAGAATCGGGTTGCCGGACACCACGTTGGTGCAGGCCCGGGTCGCAGCGGGAATGCAGGTGAAGTTTTCGCAGATTTCGCCCGGTGGACAGGCCGAGTCTTCGCGGCAGGCGGCGTCGACCAGCTTGGGTCGACCGCAGGACACCGAACAACAGACTGCAAGAACGCCCAGCAACAGCAGAGGTGTGCGCATGGTTTTCCCCTTCAGGAAACGGGGATGGACATAACACAAGGGGCGCTGCTACCCACCGACGGCACCGGCCCGCAGGGGCTGAAGCGCTTTGTACCGAAACCCGGGCCGAGGCATTAAGACGCGCACCATGAAACGACTCAGCGCGCTGACCGTTTTGTCGGCGGTGTTGATGGCCTGCAGCAGCTCGACCGGAGGCGTCGGCGGGGGCAGTGGCGGCAGTGCGTCGGCGGCGGGGTCAGCACCAGCGAAGGGGCGATCGCTTTTGACCGTTACACGACGACCGGCGATCAGATCGTCATCTCTTACGCCGACGGTGGTGAGCAACAGCTGACGAACGAGAGTGGAGTGAACCATCGCGCGCCGGAATGGTCGTTGGATGGGCAGACCCTATATTTCGTTCGCACGCCTACCGGAGCCACGTCCGCGATGTGGGCGATGAACAAAGACGGCACCAATCAGCGGGTCCTGTTTGCGATCCCCAGCGGCGCAGAACCTGGGCGCTGGTCGCCCGACCGCACCCGTATCCTGGCCTACAAGTCGGGGATCAACATCTTGCCGGTCGACGGCGGAGCGCTGAGGCAGGTGCTGTCGAATACGCCTGCGGTCGGTTGGGCCGATTGGAGCCCAGATGGAACTCAACTCGTCTACCACCGGGGCCCTGAGCTCTGGGTCGCGCAGATCGACGGGAGCAACCCGCACAAGCTTGCGGGACCCTTCAACGAGCTCTTCACCCCCGGACCGGCCTGGACCTGTACCAGGTGGATATGCGGGACGCGGGCGTGCCTGCCCTGCGGCAATGCCTCGGCACGAAGTCTGCTCAAGGGGTCCTCATGATCAAGACAATCGCAGCCGTGGTGGTGATGATGTTGGGGACCCACGCGCTCGCCCAGTCGGACGCCCCCCGAGTCGAGAAGAAGCCCGAGTCGAGAAGAAGCCCGAGCTGTTCTTCCAGATGCAGCGGTTCGACGCCCAGCTGGAAGCGATCGATCGAAGCCGCGGCACGTCGCGCCTGTTCAAGGGCCTGGGCGGGGCCGGGTTCGCCGTCGGAGGGGTCTCGCTCGTCGTGTACGCGTGTGGACAGGTGGCCAACGCGATCGACGCGGTGGGACATGCGCTTGGAAACGCGGCAACCCGATTGGCCGATGATCTGCTCCCCGGAGGTGGCTCAAGAAGGCAGGAAGCCTGGCGGCCCACCAACTACACCCCTGTGCTCGGAGTCGCCGCCGTGGGCGTATTGGTTGGAATCGCCTCCACCATCGTTGGGGTCAAGCTCGGAAGGAGCAATGACCGTGAACGCGAAGAGCTCCAGCGCAGCCACGATGAGATCAGCCTTCAGCTTCCTGCCGAAAAGGACGACCTCTGGCGCGAACGGACCCCGCCTGCCGAAGTCATCGAGCCTGTGACCGCGGTCGCTCCGGCACTTTGAGGCACATCGCGGTCGCGGCTCGAGACTTCAACTACTCCTTCTTCTTCTCGTCCCCTGCCCCGAGCAAAGATCCCAGCGACGGCCCCGCGCCACCCGCTCCAATCCGCCCGACGCTGTCGAGGTGATGCAGCAGGAAGGCGCGGTTGTCCGCGACGGACAGGTTCTGCAGCTCGAGCGCTCCGATGCGATCTTCGGGGGTGAACGCCGGCTCCTTCACCCGTTCCATCGACAGCTTGTCCGGGTCGTACGCCATGTACTCGGCGCGGGTGGACACCAGCGTGTAGTCCTCGCCGCGGCGCAGCTCGAGCGTGACCGAGCCCGTCACCGCCGGAGCCACCCACCGGGTCAGCGATTCCTTCAACATCATCGCCTCGGGGTCGAACCACTTGCCCTCGTAGAGCAGCCGTCCCAGCCGTCGCCCGAGCGTGAAGTACTGGTCCAGCGTGTTCTCGTTGTGGATTGCCGAGAGCAACCGTTCGTAGACCAGGTGCAGCAGCGCCATGCCCGGCGCCTCGTAGATTCCCCGGCTCTTCGCGTCGATCACCCGGTTCTCGATCTGATCGCTCATCCCCAGACCGTGGCGGCCCCCAATCTTGTTGCACTCGAGGAACAACTCGAAGTGCGACGCGAACCGCTTGCCGTTGATCGTCGCCGGCAACCCCTGCTCGAAGCCGATCGTGATTTCTTCCGGCTCGACCTTCACTTCGCTCTTCCAGAACGCGACCCCCATGATCGGCGCGACGGTTCGGATTCCCTTGTCGAGGTGCTCGAGGTCCTTGGCCTCGTGCGTCGCTCCGAGCACGTTCGCGTCGGTGCTGTACGCCTTCTCGCTGCCCACTTTGTACGGCTTGCCGATGCGCGCCAGGTACTCGCTCATCTCTTTGCGACCGCCGAACGCCTGCACGAACGCGTTGTCGAGCCACGGTTTGTAGATCTTCAACCGCGGGTTCACG
Source organism: Archangiaceae bacterium (assembly GCA_043750125.1). Lineage (GTDB taxonomy): Bacteria > Myxococcota > Myxococcia > Myxococcales > Myxococcaceae > JAGSPQ01. The sequence goes on from JAYVCD010000129.1 coordinate 3,685, forward strand.
AGCAGCCCGTAACGGTAGAACCGCTGAATGTCGTTTCCCTTGTGCGTGCTGCCATCGCCAAACACATGCACGTCGTCTTCGGCCATCGCGCGGATGATCGCCGTCGTGGTGACCGCCCGGCCCAGCGGAGTGGTGTTGAAGTACGTCCTTCCCCCCGAGCGCAGGTGAAACGCACCGCACTGAATCGCGATCAACCCTTCGCGAACCATGCTGTCTCGACAATCCTGAAGGCGGGCCGCCACCGCTCCATGCTCGAGCGCGGTCGGCGGAATGTCGGCCACGTTCGTCTCGTCCGGCTGCGCCAGGTCCGCCGTGTAGGCGTGTACCTTCATCCCCTGTTCTGCCAACCAGGCGACCGCGCAGCGGGTGTCGAGGCCCCCGGAATACGCAATGCCCAGATGGGTGCCCTTCGGAGGAAGCGATCGATAGATGCGAGACATGCCGCGCAGGTATCAGATCAAAGGCACCGATGGCTCTGATACCTTCGGTCGAAATGGCGGGGAATGGGCATGACGCGACCGGCCGCTTTGCCGAACTGGGGGACCTGGGCGACGAGCCCGCGACCACCGTCTACAAGCGCGTGAAAGGCTTTCGACCTCGCGCCACCCGAGCGCACATGCTCAAGCAGATTGAAGGCCCCGGAGTGAACACCTTGCGCTTCGTCCTCGACAAGGAAGTCCACACCCTGGGCCGCGCGGTTTCCAGCGACCTGTGTCTCGAGAACGACAACGTCAGCCGCAACCACGCCCGACTGACCCGCATCGACGACGAGTACACGCTCGAGGACCTCGACAGCCGCAACGGGATCTTGCTCAACGGCCTCTCGGTTCACTCTGCAGTGCTGCGCGACGGAGACGAGCTTCACATCGGAGACTTCGTCTTCACCTACCAGGAAGGCGCCTGATGGCGATCTTCGTTCGGTTCTGGGGCGTTCGCGGCAGCATTCCCACCCCCGGACCTCGGACCCGCCGCTACGGCGGCAACACGTCCTGTCTGGAAGTGCGCAGCGAGAGCACCATCTGCATCTTCGATGCGGGCACCGGGCTGCGTGAGCTCGGCGTCGCCTTGATGCGCAGCGCCCCGGTCGGCGGGCTCAACATTCACCTCTTTCTCAGCCACCCTCACTGGGACCACATTCAAGGCTTCCCGTTCTTCACGCCCGCCTACCACCAGAACACCACGCTGTGCGTGTACGGCCCCGAGGGCGATTCGAAGAACTACCAGCTGCTTTCCGGGCAGATGAACGACGCCTATTTCCCGGTGAAGTTCTCCGACTTGAAGGCGAAGGTCGTTCAGAAATCGTTCGAGAACGAAGAGGTCGAAGTCGGAGATTTCCTCATCCGCCGGTTCGCGCAACAACACCCCGGAGGCAGCGTCGGCTTTCGCATCGAGCACCCGACCGGCACCGTGGTGTACGCGACCGACAGCGAGCTCGATCAACTGCTCAAAGATCCCGACCAACCCGTCAAAGACCCCGCCAGCCTGCGCAGAATGCCGCCCAAGCTGGTGAAGGCGATTCGAGGCGCCGATCTGCTCGTCGCCGACGCCCAGTACACCGACGAGGAATATCTGACCCGCGTCGGCTGGGGCCACCCTCGCGCGTCCACCGTGGTCGACTTCGCGTGCGAGGCCAAGGTCAAGCGCGTCGCCCTCACCCACCACGATCCGATGCACTCCGATCGCGATACCGACAGCAAGGTCTGGCAAGGCGTCGAGAGGGCCAAGGCCCACGGCTCGGACGTGGAAGTCTTTGGCGCGCGCGAAGGTGTCGTGCTGAAGCTCGACAACGCGCAGAACACCCGCGCCACCCGCTGAATCCTGCGCGCCGGTTTAGCGCCGGGCGCCAATTTGTCGCGCCTGCGGCGAATTGCCTCGTCTGCCCAAGCAGCGCTCACTCGGCTTCTGATCTGAAAGACTTCGGCATGAGGACTGCAGAGACGGTTGCCATGGCTATCAAGACCGGGATGAAGAAAGTGTCAGTGACCGTGGGCGACCTGATCGCGGCGGTCTTTGATGTGGTGGGCGACCAGGTGGACCAGGCCGTCGACTTGCTGCGCTTCGACGCGCTGAAGCGCCGATCGATGGTCGTCATCGAAGGGGCGATGCGGCCTCCCAACAAGAACGCCAGCTAGTTTTTTAGTTGAACAACTCGAGCAGGTCGTCGCGGGTCAGTCCTCCCGCGGCAGTCCCCTCACCCAGCGCGGCCTCGAACAGCGCCCGCTTCTTGTCCTGGAGCAGAAGAATTTTCTCTTCCACCGTGCCTTGCGAGACCAGTCGGTAGACGAACACCGGCCGTTCCTGGCCGATGCGGTGCGCACGGTCGGCTGCCTGGGCTTCGACCGCCGGGTTCCACCACGGGTCCACCAGGAAGACGTGATCGGCCGCGGTGAGGTTCAGCCCCAGGCCGCCCGCCTTGAGCGAGATCAGCATCACCGGAGGACCGTCCGCCGACTGGAACCGCTCGGTCACTGCCGCTCGGTCGGTGGTTGATCCGTCCAGCCGCTCGAACGCCAGGCCGGCCGCTTTGAGCTCGGGCTCGATCAAATCGAGCAACGAAGTCCACTGCGAGAAAACCAGCGCCCGATGTCCGTCTGCCGCGGCCGTGCTCAACGCATCCAACAGTGCGGTGACCTTCGATGAGCCGCGCGCATGCTGCCCGGGGATCAAGGCGGGGTGACACGCCGCTTGACGCAACCGCAGCAGTGCTTCGAGCGCCTTGAGCACGCTGCCTCCGTCGGCAAGCAGCCGGACCACTTCCGAGCGTGTCGCCGCGAACACCGCGTCGTAAATGGCGCGCTCCCGATCATCGAGCACGACATGCATCACCGATTCGGTGCGCGGGGGAAGCTCGGGAGCCACGTCCCGCTTCAACCGCCGCAGCACGAACGGTTTAATCTTCCGTCGCAGCGATTGCGCCGCGTCGGCTCTTCCGTCCGCGATCGGCTGGGCCCAGAGGTCCTGAAACTCACGACGCCCGCGCAGCAGGCCGGGGTTCGCGAAGTGCATCACGCTCCACAGCTCTTCGAGGCGGTTTTCGATTGGTGTCCCGCTCAGCGCAACCCGGAACGAGCCCTTCAGCTTGAACGCAGCTCGGGCGGTCTGACTGTCCGGGTTCTTGATCATCTGCGCTTCATCGAGGACGACCGTTTCCCATTCCTTCGCGGTCAACGCTGCTTCGTCGAGCCGCAACAGCGCATAGGTGGTCAGCGTCACGTCCGCGGTCGGGTCCAGCACGCGCGAGGGGCCGTGGTAGGTGCTCACTTTGAGCGACGGGCGGAACTTGCGCAGCTCAGCCACCCAGTTGGGCAGCACGCTGGTGGGGCAGACGACCAACGACTTCGTCCCCAACACGCACAAAGTCTGCAGCGTCTTGCCCAGGCCCATGTCGTCGGCGAGCACTGCACCCAGGCCCGCCTGGGCAAGAAAGCGCAGCCAGCTGACGCCCTGCCGCTGGTACGGACGCAGCGTGGCGTGGACCCCTTCGGGCAGCGCAGCTTCGGGGATCTGCTCGAAGCCCTCGAGCATCGGAATTAACTTTTCGAGCCCGGGAGGACGCGGAGTCTGCAGCGCGTCACACAGCTCAACCAACCGCGGCAGCGCGTGATTGGCCAGCTTCCCGTTTTCCGACCGCGCCGAGAGCAGATCGGCCACCCGCTGACCGTGCTGCTCGAGCCACTTCAGAGGCAGCGGAGCCCACCCTCCCCCTTCGATCGGCACCAGCCCGAGGCCTTCGTTCCACGCGCGAAGGACGGAAGCCGCATCGACGAATGCGGGGGTGCCCGGCTTGGCTCCTTCGATTTGAAATTCGATCGCGAAGTCGACCGACGGCACGCCCGGCCCGGCGGCATGGGCGCGAATCGTCGGCTTCAACTTCAGGTCGGGGCTGACGACCCGCGCCGCATCGCCGGTCAGATCGCCACGCCATTTCCGAAGCTTGTCGGCGAAGCGCACCATGTCCGGGCCCGAGAACGTCATTCTTCGGCCGGGAAGAAGGTCGAGATCCTCTCGCAGCCCGTGAATCAGCCGCTGCTCGACCGCTTCGTCGCGCAGCGGAACCGCCCCGCGAAGGAACACCATCCGTCCCCCATCGATGCGCACGTTGGGGGGCGCGCCGTAGACCAGGCTGGGAAGCGCAGAGAGGCCCTGCTCCACCTGGTTCAGCTCGAGCTGAATCCGTGGCCTCAGATCGCGATCGATGGCAGGCAGCCGCTTGCTGCGCACCTCGATCGGGTACCTGCGCGCCAGATCCGGCAGCACCTTGCCGGTGAGCTCACCCAGCTGCTCGGGCGCAAAGGTGCGGGTCGCCGGAAGCTTCGACTCTTCCATTCGGCACAACACATCGCCGCAGAGCACCACTCCGGGACACAGCACCTCGGTGACCCGGGGGTCGCGAATGAGGGCGACGACGAACTGGCCGAACTGGTCATCGACGACCACCCGGGGCAGCACGACTTCACCCGACACCGCGACCGGCAGACCATCGAGCAGGACGGTACGCGCCGCTTCGAGCGCAGTGAGAATCGATTCCAATCGATCGGACGGCAGCGAGCCGCGAACGACCCGATCGAGCAAACGGTCTGCGGCCAGATCGTGCTGCTCCACCTGCAACCTGGCTCTCTCGGCCGGGTTCATCAGCAGCACGGCGAGGGAAGAATCGAGCGGCGCCTCTGCCCCCGCGGCGTCCACGATCGCGCGGCGCACCTGCAGCCCTCCCTCGACGCGCGAGAAGCGATAGACGACGCGCGACCAGCGCTTCTCGGCGGTGACGACCGCGGTCCCCTGCGCCTGCGCCTGATGCAGTGTGATCCCCGCAGCGACGACATGCTCGCAGGGGTCGAAGTGCGCGGGGCAGTTGCATTCCCACGACTCGTCGTTCGGGTAGAGCACGACCGTCCACGCCACCGTTCGCCCGGGCGCCTTGACCCGCAGCACCACTTCACTTGCGGTGCGCGACTCTTCAACCACGGCCCCGTCGCGGGCGAGCTTGACCCCCAATGACAACAAGCCAGGCTTGGCCTGTTTGCGAATCGCGTCGTGCAGGGTTGCGGACATGCGAAGTGGCTCTTAACCGAACCGTGGGCTATCGCCTCGCCTTGATGGCACTTCGACTGATGCTTTTGGTCACCCTGCTTGCCCTTCCCGCGCGCGCAGACGACTCGCCGACGACTGCGCAGTTCAAGGTTTCGATGTCGCCTGAACAGATCTCGGCGCTGATGCACACCGACGGCGAAGGCGAACGGCTGTCCATGATTCCGTTCGCGACCATGGGAAGCGCCACCCTGCTCGGCGGAGGCCTGCTGCTGGGCACCGACAACAAGATCGCCCAGGGCGCGGCCTGGCCCCTGACTACCGTCGGAGCGATCGAGGTGCTCGCCGGAATCATTTTTGCGGTGCGCGCAGGACCGCACCTGCGCCACCTCGACGAGCTGCTCGCCTCGGACCCGAAATAATTTTCTCGCGTCGAGAACTTGAGGGTTCACCGGATCCGCGATCGGTTTCAGCCAATCCTTTTGATCGCAGAAGCTGCGATTTGCGTCGGGGGTGGAGCGATGGCCACTGCCGGCGCTTTCAGCCACCGCGACACCCTCACCGGAATCGGCATCGGGCTCGCCATTCAGGGCCTGGCGATGTTCCTCGTCGACTGGGCCGTGCTCGATCGCGCCCGGGCTTACGCGACGGCCCTCGACCTGTTCCTGCCCTGAAGTTCAGTCTTTGCGTTGGATCAGCTCGACTTTGTAGCCATCGGGATCCTGCACGAACGCGATCACCGTGGTCCCATGTTTCATCGGACCCGCCTCGCGCGACACGGTTCCTCCCCGTTTTTTGATCTCGGCGCACGCAGCGTAGGCATCGGGAACCTCAATCGCGACGTGCCCGTACCCTGTGCCCAGCTCGTACTGGGGGGTGTCCCAGTTGTGGGTCAGCTCGAGCGCGGCCTGCTCGGACTCGGGACCAAAGCCCACGAAGGCGAGCGTGAACTTCCCGTCGGGGTAATCGCGCTTGCGCAGCAGCTGCATCCCCAGCACCTCGGTATAGAAGGCGATCGACTTCTCGAGATTGCCCACGCGCAGCATGGTGTGAAGGATTCGCATCGCGCTTCTTAACGCGGCCTGCAGCGGGGGCGCGCGAGAGATGACCGGCCCGATATGCGAAAGATTGTGAGAGCTTCTTGAGCCATGGCCCTTCGCAAATTCGGCTTCATCGTCACTGGTAAAGGTCTCGACAGCGGGCAGTCGCGCTCACCCGCTTCGAAGAGCTGGTCGTCGAAGATCTGCCCGAAGGCATCGACGCAAGCGCGCTGGTCTCACTGGACGAGATGGAACGCCGCTACATTCTTCGGGTCCTGGAGGCCGTCGGCGGCAGCAAGACCGAAGCGGGCCGGGTGCTCGGCGTCGATCGCAAAACCCTGCAACGCCGGCTCGAAGCCTGGGGCCTCAAGCACGGCTCAGTTGTCAAATGCTGCTTAGCGAAACGCAGCACCGTACGCCGACAGGAAATCGTCAAAAGTCCGCACGTTGCCGATCAGTGCACCCAAAGACGGGTCGATTGCCGCGGCTCCACCGCTCTTCTGGTAGGCGTGCATGCTGAGGTAGTCCTTGGCGAGCCACTCGGGCAGGCCCGCTCCGACCAGCGCGCCCTTGAACTGCTCGGGCGGAAGGTCGACGTATTTCACCGGCTTGCCGATCGCCTTGCTGATCTTCGCCGCGATGTCGGCGTACGACAGCGGCTCTTTACCCGTCAGCGGGTAGGTTTTTCCGTCGTGACCTGGGGTGGTGAGCGCTTTCACCGCCACGGCAGCGATGTCGCGCGCGTCGATCATCGGCGTTTTCCCTTCTCCCGCGGTCCCGTAGATCGCTCCCTCTTTGACGGTCTTCGCGCTGCCGAGGATGTTCTGCACGAACCCGCCTGGCTGAAGGATCGTCCACTTCAGCCCCGACTTCTTCAAGTGCTCATCGGCCGCCGCGTGCCACTGCGCAAGCTGTACCGGCGAAGACTTGTCCGCGCCCAGGACCGACAGCCGAACCACGTGCTTCACATCGGCCTTTTTCGCCGCGTCCACGACCTTGTTCTGCAGAGCCGTCGAGTCCGGGGTTGAATTGGTGAGCAGGAACAACTTTTCCACGCCCTTCAGCGCCGTCTCGACCGAGGCCAGATCCGTCAGATCGCCCTTGGCCACTTCGATGTTGGGAAGCGCTGGCACCTTCTTCGGGTCGCGCGCCAGCACCCGGAACTTCTGGCCGGTCGCCGCCAACTGCTTCACCACTTCGCTACCAACCGTGCCCGTGCCGCCAATGATCAGGATCATATGAGTCCCTCGAAAGCTGTGAGCCGCTCGAGTAATGAAGCTGAGGTCGCGAAGCAACTGTCGATCCGAACAGGGTCAGAGCGATCGAACGCAGACCGGGGGTGAATTGATCGGGCTGGGCCCAAACAATTTCTCCCACTGACCCCGATCGTGCGCGGGGAGAATCTCAATTTCCGGAACGACCTGGTGCAGCTCGACCAGCCGAGCGACCTGGGCATCGGTCGCGGCCCGGTCTTCGTCGGTCATCGTGCTCATCAACTTCGACTTCGGAACCTGGCGATCGATCGATTCTTCGACGTTGATCAGGTCGCCCACGTGGAACAGGCGCCTGCCGGGCAGGTTGACGAAAGTGGCCACGCTGCCGGGGGTGTGCCCGAACGTGGGGACGATCACCACCGACCCATCGCCAAAGACGTCGAAGCTCTTCGGGTAGTTGAGGTACGGGCCGGACTCGAACCGCAACCCGACCCTTCGCCCTTCGATCGCACGCGCCTGGGCGGGGATCACGATTCCGCCATGATTCTTCACATCGGAATCAATGAACGCGAGCTCTTCCGCCGCCAGCCACACCGGGACTCCTGGCAACTGGCTGACTCCGCCCAGGTGGTCGGCGTGGGCGTGAGAGACGACGATCGCCGTCAACTGGGTGGCCTTCAGGCCCACCAACATCGTTTTGAGGTTCCCGCGAGGGACGTTTCGTCCGGCGGTCTGGCCGAAGACAAACCGGTTCCACCAGCCAAGTTCCTTCGCTTCTTCTGCCGCGTTGAGCGCGATTCCGCTGTCGATCAGCAGGTCGCCTTTGGGGTGGCGGACCAGCAGGGCTGAGGTGGTCACCT
>JAYVCD010000130.1:0-2255 GCA_043750125.1 Archangiaceae bacterium
CGCTCACCACGAGTCATCGGAAGTAACGAGGTCACGGCGCTCTCAACCGTCAACCACGGCCCGCATTCCCGGGCACGAACTTCTGATCTGTCGTACTAGATCCGTTCGACGGAGTGAACGCCGTTCAGTTTCTCGATGCTTCGCATCAACTCGGTCAGCTGCTTCAGATCACTGATCGTCACTTCGAAGGTATTGACCGCGCGGTCATCGCCCGTCGCGCGGCAGTTGGCTTGAGAGATGTTCACGCCCTTCTTCGAGAAGGTGTTGGTGATGTCGGCGAGCAGACCCGGGCGATCGGCAGTCATCACGCGCAGGGTTACCGAGCGCTTGAAGTCGCTGCGAACGTCCCACGCAACGTCGACGCGCCGTTCAGGGTCGGTCGCTAATGCCTTCTCACAGCCGGCCGTGTGAACGGTGACACCGCGGCCCCGGGTGATGAAGCCTGCGATCGGATCTCCAGGTACCGGATTGCAGCAGCGGGCGAACCGGACCAACACATCGTCGACTCCGCCGATGGTGACGCCGGTCTTCGAGGGCTTGCCGACCAGCTTGCGGGCAAGCTCGCTGACCGACGGAAGCCGCTGCATCGCTGAGAACAGCCCAGCCGATTCGCCGTTCGCCACCCGAATTGCATCCTTCGCCGCGGCCTCTCGCGTCTGGGCCACCTTCTCGGGCGGAACCAGCTTCTCAATCACCTGGCTGGGCTGCACCTTCCCGTAGCCAATCGCGACCATCAGGTCGTCTTCAGTGCGAAATCCGAAGGCCTCAGCGTGCTTTTTCAGCTCGCCGGCTTTGATCGTCTTGTTGAGGTTGATTCCAAAACGCTTGAACTCTTTGTCTGCCAGCTCGCGGCCCAGCTGAAGGCTCTTCTCGCGCTGCTGCAGCTTGATGAAGCCGCGAACCTTCTGCTGGGCACGGCTGGTCTTGACGAAAGTGAGCCAGTCTTTCGAAGGGTGGGCCTGGGGGCTGGTGAGAACCTCGAGTTGATCGCCGTTCTTCAGCTTGTAGCGCAGGGGGACGATCTTCCCGTTCACCTTGGCCCCGACGCACTTGCTGCCTACGTCCGAGTGAATGGCGTACGCAAAATCAACCGGAGTCGCTCCGCGCGGCAGACTCTTCACATCGCCCTTGGGCGTGAAAACGAAGACCTCGTCGGTGAAGAGATCCACCTTCACCGTGTCGAGGAACTCTTTGGGGTCCTTGAGATCCTGCTGCCATTCCATCAACTGGCGCAGCCAGGCGAACTTCTCATCGTCCTTCGAGATGACCGACTTGCCTTCTTTGTAGACCCAATGCGCCGCGATGCCTTCCTCGGCGATCCGGTGCATTTCTTCGGTGCGAATCTGAACTTCGACCCGCTCGGACAGCGGCCCGATCACCGTGGTGTGGAGCGACTGGTACATGTTCGGCTTGGGAATCGCGATGAAGTCCTTGAAGCGACCGGGCACCGGCTTCCACAACTGGTGCACCATTCCCAGGGCCTCGTAACAAGCGCCAATCGTGGGGACGACGATTCGGAACGCGATCAGGTCCGGCACCTGCTCGAACTCGATGCCCTGCCCCCGCATCTTCTTGAAGATGCTGTAGAGGTGTTTGAACCGGCCGGTGACCTTCCCCGAAATGTCGCGTTCCTTCAGCTGCGTTTCCATCAGGGAAATGACGTCTTCGATGAACTTTTCGCGGTCTTTGCGACGGCGAGCGATCTTCTCTGAGAGCTCGGCGAAATCGTGGGGCTTGAGGTACTTGAACGCCAAGTCTTCGAGCTCCGTCTTGATCCAGCTGATTCCCAGGCGGTTGGCCAGCGGGGCGTAGATGTCGAGCGTCTCTTGCGCGATTCGCGCCTGCTTCTCTTCCTTCATGTGATCCAGCGTCCGCATGTTGTGGGTGCGGTCGGCCAGCTTCACGAGGATGACCCGAATGTCCTGGGCCATCGCGATGATCATCTTGCGGAAATTTTCCGCCTGCTTCTCTTCCTGGGACAACGTCGTCGAGGCCGAGAATTTCGAAAGCTTGGTGACGCCGTCGACGATCGCAGTGACCTCTTCGCCAAACAGCTCGCGGATTTCGTCGGTGGTGGCGAGCGTGTCTTCGACGGTGTCGTGCAGCAGGCCCGAGACGATCGACGCTTCATCCAGCTTTAATTGCGCAAGCAGACCAGCCACCTCTAACGGGTGGATCAGGTACGGCTCTCCAGACTTCCGAATCTGCCCCTGGTGGACCTTCGCCGAATAGACGTAGGCCTTTTTGATGATGTC
>JAYVCD010000131.1:0-20276 GCA_043750125.1 Archangiaceae bacterium
CGGTGCTCAAAGAGCTCAAGCTCTTCGGCACCAACGCCGTCTCGCCTGAGATCACCGAAGTGCTGGCGAAAGTGAATTACCACCGCGGAAATCACACCACGACCGCCAGCTTCATTCACGCCTCGGACGGCCTGGATTTCATCGTCAAGCCGGGCGAGCAGCTGCTGGTGAATTTTGCAGGCGGGCTGAAAATTTCGAACACCGCCCAGCTGGTGATTCTGCAGCACCGGGTGGACCTCGCCGGCGACACCGAGGTCGAGATCACCGGCGCCTATACCCACGATCACAACACCCTCGCCGTGGTCCCCGGAAAAGTGGGCGAGGTCGAAGTCCCGGGCAGCGGCCGCAAATTTTCCAGCGACGCCTCGCGCGACGACTTCCTGGTGAAGGGCGATTTGAAGTGGGCCCATTCGGAAAAAAACCGCACCGGCCTGGGAGCGCAGTACTCGCGCCGGTCCCTCGGGCTGTCCGGCGAAGTCACCGACGCGAGATCCACCGCCCCGTGGACCAACGCTCCCTTCGTCGAGACCTACCTTCCGTACGTGAACATCAACCCCAACGTGCTGCGCAACCTGTTTGCCCTTTACGCCGAGCACACCTGGCGGCCGACCGAAGCCTTCAGCCTCGAGGGCGGGGGGCGCGCCCAGCTCGATGTCAGCAGTGGTCAGCTCAGCGGCTCGGCGCGGCTGGCCGCGGCAGTGTCACTGCCGATCAAGACCGTGCTCAAGGCCTCGGTGGGCGTGGCGGCCCAGCCTTCACTGATTCCCATTCAGCTCGACCCCGTTCTGGGAAACCCGGGGTTGCTGCCCGAGCGCTCGTTCACGGCGATCGTGGGCCTCGAGCAGCCGCTGCCGTTCGAAGCCCTGCTGCGGCTCGAAGGTTGGGTGAAATACCTCGACCAACTGGTTGTCAACCCCGACACCCCCGAGCGCCTGGCCGAGCTGCAAGCCGCAGGTACCCCCGTCTACCAGAACCTGGGAACAGGCCTGGCCAAGGGCGTCGATCTGCTCTTTCTTGGCCGCACCCGATATTTTTCCTACGGCGCGTCGATGGCGCTGCTGTTCTCCGACCGCCACAACCCGCTGGCCCAGGTCACCCAGGACTACCCCGCCCCTTGGGACCAACGCTTCACCCTCGCCGCCCACGTCTCGTTCTCGCCCAACAACAAGTGGCTCTTCACCACCCGTTTCAACTACCGCACCGGCCGGCCCTACACCCCGGTGATTGCGTTTGAGCGCGATGAAGCCAATCAACGCTTCGTGCCGGTCTTCGGCAGCACCAACGCCAACCGCTACCCCGGGTTCTACGAATTCAACGCCCGCGCCGAACGGCGGTTTCGCGCCGGGCCCCTGGACCTGGCCGTCTATCTCGAGGTGCTGAACGTCACCAACTCGACCAACCTGTTCGCGCGGATCTACGACCAGGGGGACTTCGCCAACAACGTCGAGCCCGTCGCCAGCCCTTTCAACCACCTGCCCATTCGCCCCTTCCTCGGAGTGCGCGCTGAGTACTGAGCCTTCCCCCTCGCTGCCGCGACCCCGGGCCCTGGGGTTTGCCGCCAAACTGCGCCGAGGCTGGCGGGCGCTGAAGAATGAACAGTCGTCACCGACGCGGCTCGGGGTAGCGGTGGGGCTCGGGGTGCTGGTGGGCTGCAGCCCGGCGTACATGTTTCAGATGCTGCTCGCCGTCCTGCTCGCGCAGGTCCTGAAGCTCAACAAGCTGGCGGTGCTGGCGGGAGTGCAGATTTCCGCGCCACCCCTCACTCCGCTGGTGGTGATCGCCAGCATCAAGCTCGGCCACTGGCTGCTCAAGGGCACGTGGATCAGCCTGACCCTCGAAGGGGTTCAGAAAATTCCCCGCTGGGAACTGTTGAAGACCTTTTCCGCCAGCCTCGCCGTCGGCGGAATGACGTTGGGCGTGGGCCTCGGGCTGGTCCTCGGCACCGCGACCGCCTGGATTCTCAAGCAGCGCCGCCAGCAAGACCTGAAGCAACCCCCGCTGACCGACGATGAAATGGACACCCTGTACGAAGGGTTGGCGCGCCTGCCGCGCCAGTTTCGTCACTACGGCGCCTGGAAGGTTCGGCTGGATCCCGTCTACCCGCTCGCGCTGCCGCTGTTGGCCTATTCCCAGCGGGTCGTCGACCTCGGCGCGGGAATGGGTCTGCTCGGCCTGCTGATTCATGCGCGGTTTCCTGCAATCCACGTTCGCTGTGTGGAATGGGACGCCTCGAAGGTCGAGATCGCGCGGGTACTGCTCGACTGCGCCCCGGGCACCCTGGACGTCGAGCAGGGCGACGCGCGTTCCGTTCCGCTCGGCTCGCCCGACGCCATCTGCCTGTTCGATGTCCTTCATTACTCACCCATCGAAGAGCAGCGCGCCTGGCTCACCCGCTGTGCGGCCGCATTGGCTCCCGGGGGACTGTTGATGGTGCGCGAGCTGGATCCCGAGCGCGGCCGCTGGGGTCTGGCCGAAAAGATCGAACGCAACGCAGTCAAGCGGGGGTGGAACCAGGGCTCCGGGGTTCACGCCTGGCCGATTTCCAAACTTGCGCAGGCTTTGCGCGACTTGGGGCTCGCCGTCGAGGTCACCCCCGCCGGACGGGGGTTGTTCAGCGCCAACGCGCTCGTCGTGGCTCGCAAGCCTTGAAGAGCCGGGGTTAGATTGTGACTGTGAACACCTTCGCTGCCCAGGCTGCCGAGTCGATTGTCCTTCTTCAATTCGGCAAGGCCTACGGCATCGGGTTCGTCGCCTCAGACGATGGAATGGTCGTCACCAGCCTTCACGTCGTGATGGGAGAAAAAAAAGTCACCGCGCACCTTTCCGATGGTCGCAAGGTCGACGTGCGCCAGGTGGGCGGGCTCGACACCAAGCGAGATCTCGCGGTGCTCAAGCTCGAGGCTCCCGGCCTGCCCTCGCTCAAGCGTGGGCCGGCCCGACTGGTCGAAGAGGGCACTGAGGTGATCGTCTTCGGAATGGTCGAGGAAGGAAAACGCACCCGCTGGACCCAGGCCAAGGTGTCCGCGGTTCAGGTATTGGGCGGCTGGCTCACCATCTACCGCCTCGAGGGTGAGTTGCCCGCAGACGCCTCGGGAGGACCTTTGCTGTCGGCCACCGGCGAAGTGCTCGGGGTCGTCACCGTCGCCGAGACTGAAGAAGGCACCGCGGTGTTGGGGGTGCCCTTGAAGTACGTCACCCCGATGCTTGACGAAAAGGTGTTTCGGCCGCTGACCGCTCTGGCCCCTCCGCGGAATATCGCCGCTGCAGAGCGCGAGATTCCGGATCATCCGATCACGATTCTCGAAGGCTCGAGCGCCAGTGGGCTCGAGACGATGATGGAATCGATCGCCAGCGCGATTTCCGTCGGCGCTCCCGCCTACAACCAGGGAAACATCGAGGCCTGCTACCGGGTGTACCGCGAGACGGCCCGTCGGCTGATCGCCGAGCATGAGAACTGCCCCGGGCCCCGAAGGGCGCTCGAGCAGGGCCTGCGTCGGGCCGCCGCGAAGAAGGACGTCGATGCGCGGGCGTGGGCGATGCGCGACGCGTTCGATGGGCTGATGGCGGTGATGGAAAAGTTTTTCAAGGCCCACGCTTCAGCAATGAGGAAAGGGAAGTCGAAGCCGAAGCTGTTGAACTGACATTCCACCCCCCATGGGTCGCTACGACGCGTTGCAAGCCGAGGTGCTGGTCTTCACTTTCAAGGCCGGTGCTCTCTCGGCCCTGGCCCATGATCTGAAGCTCAGAGTGTCCACGCTGCAGCTCGAGACGACGGCCGACAGCGTCAGCGCGACATTCGAGGCAAAGGCGCTGCGGGTCATCTGTCCTCGAAAGGACGGTCGAGACCACCCCGGGCTGCTGCCAACGAGGCTCTACGCAGAAATCGAAAAGAACATCGTCAAAGACGTGCTCGAGGCCGCGAAGTTCCCCCAGATTCGATTTCAGTCCACCGCAATCACTGCAGCCGAGGTGGTCGGGCAGCTGACCCTGCACGGCGTCACCCGGGAAGTTCGCGGCACCCGCGCGGCCGATGGGCTCGTCGAGGTCCGGCTCGATCAGCGCGACTTCGGGATCAAACCCTACAGCGCGATGTTGGGCACCCTGAAGGTGAAGAGCGAAGTGGTGGTCACGGTGCGCCTCTAGCCTGCGAGCAAGGCGGGGTTGCGACGCCCCACCCCGGCGTTCACCGTTCCGGCAAACAGCAGCCAGCCCAGGTACGGCATCATCAGCCATGCCGCGGTCGGGTCCACCGTGCGACCCGCGCGGTGTACGCGGCCAGACTTGCGAAGTTCAACCCCAGGTCCACCATCGCCGCCCGCGCCTTGTGCTGCCCGAAGAACAACGGAGTCCAGGCGGCGTTGAAGCCCAGCTGCTCTCCTCACAACCCGAGGGTGACCCTGGATCCCCGGGTCGCGCGCTGCTTCCAGGCGCGGTACCCCGAGTAGGCGCTCATCGCGTAGAGCACCGGCCAGACGAGGCCGAAGACGCGGTCGGGTGGGGTTTGGGGCGGCTTTCGCAACAGCCGGTACCAGAGCTTTTTCGGCGAGGCCGTCACGACCCCGGCTCCCCACCCGGCAGCGGCGGCACTGAGCGCGGCGAAAGTACCCAGCGCGACAGCTTCGGAAGTCTTCATGTGTGATCTCCTTTGCCCAGACAGGCTGCTCAACGCATGCCACCGCGCCGACGCGAAGGGGTGGTGAGCGTCCAGCGGCCGAGTTAAGTCCCCGCTCCAAATGATCCACGGAAACGTCCGCGTCCCCACCCCGATCAACGAGCCGGTTCGCACCTACGCACCGGGAGACTCCGAGCGGGCCGAGGTGAAAGACGCGCTGAAGAAGCTCTCGGCTGAGAAGCTCGACATTCCGGTGGTGATCGGCGGCAAAGAGATTCGCACCGGAAAGCTGGTTCAAGCTTTCTCACCCCATCGCCATCAGCACGTGACCGCTGACGTGCATCAGGCCTCGGCGGCCCACGTCGAGCAGGCGATCGCCGCTGCGATGGCCGCGAAGGCCGAATGGAGCGTCACTCCCTTCCACGAGCGGGCGGCGATCTTCCTGCGTGCCGCCGAGCTGCTGGCGACGAAGTACCGGCCCATCATCAACGCGGCGACGATGCTCGGGCAGTCCAAGACCGTGTACCAGGCCGAGATCGACGCCGCGTGCGAAGCGATCGACTTTCTGCGCTTCAACGTTCACTTCGCGCAAACGTTGCTCGAACAGCAGCCCGTTTCCAGCGCCGGAGTGTGGAACCAGACCGACTACCGCCCGCTCGACGGGTTCGTCTTTGCGGTGGCGCCTTTCAACTTCACGGCCATCGCACTCAACTTGTGCACCGCCCCCGCCTTGATGGGGAATACGGTGGTGCTCAAGCCGGCCCAGACCGCCGTGCTCAGCGCGTGGCGCATCATGGAACTGTTGAAGGAAGCAGGCCTTCCGGATGGAGTGATCAACTTCGTCCCCGCTCCAGGCGCGCAGATTGGCGGTGCCGTCCTCGCAAGCCCGGACCTGGGCGGGGTCCACTTCACCGGCAGCACCAACACCTTCAACGGAATGTGGAAGTCGGTCGGCGAGAACATCTCGCGCTACAAGCAGTACCCGCGGCTGGTCGGCGAGACCGGCGGAAAGGACTTCATCTTCGTCCACCCGTCCGCCGACGGAGATCTCGACGCAGTGACCACGGCGATCGTCCGCGGCGGCTACGAGTACCAGGGGCAGAAGTGCAGCGCGTGCTCGCGGGTCTACGTGCCGCAAAGCCTGTGGTCCCGGCTCGAAGGCAAGCTGGTGGCGGCGATCAACGAGCTCAAAGTGGGCGACGTGGCCGACTTCCGTAATTTCATGGGCGCGGTCATCGACGAGAAGTCTTTCGTCAACGCCAGCAACTACCTCGAGCTGGCGAAATCCGGCTCGGACGCGAAGATTCTCGCGGGCGGCCAGGCGGACCGCAAAGAGGGGTGGTTCATTCGCCCGACGTTGGTCCGCTGCATGACCCCGCGGCATCGGGTCATGCTCGAAGAGATCTTCGCGCCGATCGTCGGCCTCTACGTCTACCCGGACGATCAGTATCTCGAGACCCTGCGCGAGTGCGATCAGTCGGCCGCCTACGCCTTGACCGGAGCCATCTTCGCGCGTGACCGCAAGGCGATTGCCCTCGCGTCCGACGTGCTGCGCCACGCGGCGGGAAATTTCTACATCAACGACAAGTGCACCGGAGCCGTCGTCGGCCAGCAGCCGTTCGGAGGAAGCCGCGCCAGTGGGACCAATGACAAGGCCGGCTCGATGTTCAACCTGATGCGTTGGACCAGCCCCCGGACGATCAAGGAAACCTTCGTCCCTGCGACCTCGGTCGGCTACCCCTTCATGGGCGCCGAATAGTCCGCCCCGCGTGGCCGAGTCGTCCTTCGCACCTCGCCGGGCCGGCCCGCGGTTGTGCCGCGCGCAAGGGTTGACGTACGAGTAGCTTCCTGGCCCCGATGAAGAAGTCCCCTACCGTCACGACCGAGTCGCTCAAGAGCACCATTCGCGGAGCGGGGCTGCGCAGCACCTCGCCGCGCCTGGTGGTGTTGCGCAGGCTGTTCGAGGCGACGACTCCGGTTTCCCACTCCGAGCTGTTCGAAGGCCTGTCGGCCGAAGGGCTCGACCGGACCACCGTCTACCGGAACCTGGTCGACTTGACCCAGGCGGGCCTGGTCGAACGCACCGACCTGGGCGATCACGTCTGGCGGTTCGAGCTCAAGCGCATTCGGCCCGGCACCGGCCTTCCGGGCCACGTGCATTTTTTCTGCACCGGCTGCGGCATCGTTTCTTGTCTGGACGAAGTCGAAGTGAAGGTGAAACCGGGGAAAGGAGCTCCCCGGGCGATCACCCGGCAGCAGGTCGAAGTGCAGCTGCGCGGCTTGTGTGACCAATGCGAGTGAAGCCCTTTTTCACCCCGTGAAGGACTACCGGTTTCCTTTCGATGAGCAGCTGCTGCTCGCGCTCAACGGGCTGGGCTGGGGCTGGCTCGACGCGGTGTGGATCGCAGCGTCCACCCGGATCTTCGGCGTCGGTTCGGCGGTGCTGTTCGGACTCTGGCTGCTCGTCACCCTGAAACGAAGGGCATTGAGGCCCGTGCTTCAGGCGGCTTTCGCGAGCCTCTTTGCCGACAGCCTGGGGCACCTGGTGTTGAAACCTTTTTTCGGGCGTCTGCGACCGCACCTTGCACTGCCCGAAGGTGTCGTCCGACATTGGGCCGAAGCTGCGGCGAGCGGACCGTCGATGCCCAGCCTGCATGCCGCAACCAGCTTTGCATTCGCAGTGGGACTCGGCCGGGTCTTGCCGGGGACTCTGCGCTTCACGCTGCCCGTCGCAGTGTTGATCTCGGTCAGCCGAATCGCCGTCGGCGTTCACTGGCCCAGCGACGTCCTCGCGGGTGCACTCTATGGGTCCCTGGTCGCGCTGGGGGTGGATGCCTTCGTTCAGCGTGCATGGCCCGCGCGTGGCGCGCTGGCGAGCTGAAGCCTCGCGCACTGCTCCACCAGGGTGTTCGGCTGATGAGGCAGCAGCCAGATGTTGACCACCTGCACCATCAAGAACAGCCAGAGGCCCAGCACCATCGGCAGCGGCCACAACGCACCATCAATTGAAGTTTTCATGATCCACTTCGTAAAGGACGCGCGCTGGGGTCGGTAGACGGCGCGCACGCAGCACGCTCATGCGTCGCAGGCATGAGGCAGGTGGACTAGAGCGCAGTGATGGACCGCCTAGGCACCCCAGGTGTGCGCCGAGGCAGTTTGTCTCACTGTGACAACTGGCCACCTTGGGCCACGAGCGCCAGAGCACGGTGTCTCCGGGCGGGGGCTTTTGTCCCAATTGGCATTGAGCTTGCTGTGAGCCGTTGCCATGCTCACTCCACGCAGCGACGCCCCACCCAGTGAAGCACCTGGTGATCCCCTTCCCGAGGTCGGACCCGTGACCCGTCGCGTCCTGATTGTCGATGATGAAAAAGACATGGGGGACCTGTTGCGTCGGGCGTTGGAACGCAGCGGGCACAATGTCATCAACGTCACGTCTGCGGCCGAGGCCCTGGACCTGGTCGCCACCGAAGACATCGAAGTGGTGCTCACCGATCTGGGCATGTCCGAAATGACGGGGATCAGTGTTTGCGAGCGGGTCGTGGGCACTCAGCCGGACATTCCGGTGATCGTGGTGACGGGTCAGAACACCGTCGATTCGGCGGTCGCTTCGCTGCGCGCCGGGGCCTACGATTTTCTGACCAAGCCGGTCGACTTCAAGCTGCTCTCGCTCACCGTCGAACGGGCGATCAGCCACCGTCGCCTGCATGAAGAGGTCAAGCGGCTGAGGCTCGCGGTCGGCGGGACCACCAACGCGACCCTGCTCGGTCAGTCTTCAGGAATGCGCAAGGTGTACGACCTGGTCGCGCGCATCGCCACCACCGACACCTCGGTGCTCATTCACGGAGAAACGGGCACCGGCAAAGAGCTCGTCGCGCGTGCGATTCACAACGCCAGCCCCCGCAGCAAGGGGCCCTTCGTCGCGATCAACTGCGCCGCCGTGCCGCTGACCCTGATCGAGTCCGAGCTGTTCGGGCACGCAAAGGGCGCTTTCACCGATGCCCGCGGCGACCGCACCGGTCTGTTCGTTCAGGCTGCAGGCGGCACCCTGTTCCTCGATGAGATTGGCGAGCTGCCGCTGGAAGTTCAGCCCAAACTGCTGCGAGCGCTGCAGGAACGCAAAGTCCGCCCCGTCGGGTCGAACCAGGAACAACCTTTCGACGTCCGCCTGGTCACCGCCACCAACCGCGACCTCGAGTACGAGGTGTTCCAAAAACGCTTCCGCGAAGACCTCTTCTACCGGGTCAACGTGGTGACGATCGACGTGCCTCCGTTGAGAGATCGCCCGGGCGACGTGCTGCTGTTGAGCTCCCACTTCCTCAAGCGCTTCGCCGAAGCAGGAGGCAAGCCCGCTCTGACCCTCTCGAACTCGGCAGCCGAGAAGCTCGCCGCCTATTCCTGGCCCGGCAACGTGCGCGAACTCGAGAACTGCATCGAGCGCGCAGTGGCTCTGGCCCACTTCGACCAGCTGACGATCGAAGATCTTCCCGAGAAGATTCGCGCCTACCAGGTCGAGCGCTTCGTAGTCTCGGCCGACGACGCCTCGGAAGTCGTCTCGATGGAGCACGTCGAAGAGCGCTACGTGAAGCGGGTGCTCGGGTTGATGGGGGGCAACAAGTCGAAGACGGCTCAGATGCTGGGCTTCGATCGCCGCACCCTCTACCGGAAGCTGCAGCGGTACGAAGCCGAAGCGAAAGCCGCCGAAGGCCAGCAGCGATCCTGACCGGAAGACTTCAGGTCCCGCCCTCGGCCGCGCCGCTGCCCTCTTCGCGCGGGGCGGTGGGGGCGACCACGGTCTGCTCGATCGGGTTCAACGGGACTTCGACCGTAAACACCGAGCCGATGCCCTGTTGGCTGGACACTTCAATCGAGCCCCGGTGGGCATCGATGATCTGCTTGGCGATGTAGAGGCCAAGCCCCAGCCCGGCGTAGCTGCGCGCTGCCTCGCCTCGCTCGAAGCGATTGAAGATCTTCGGCAGCTTGTCCGCGCTGATTCCAATTCCCCGGTCGGCGACGACCAGCGTCCCGGTGTTGCCTTCGAGAGCGACCGTCACATCGATCGGCTGTCCGTTCCCGTACTTGATCGCGTTCGAGAGCAGGTTCGAGAGGACCTGGTCGATTCGCAACGGGTCGCAGCGCACGTTCACCGGCTGCCCGGCAGTCAGGCTCAGCGTGCTGCCTCCCGCGGTGGCGGCTTCGTTGAAGCGGGCGATCACCTCGCGGGCCAGGCTCGTGAGGTCGACCTGCTCGAGCTCGAGGTGAAAGCGGCCCGCGGTGATGCGCGAGACGTCGAGCAGGCTGTCGATCAACGTCGCGAGCCGGCTGACCTGAATGGAAGATCGCTGAAGCATCCCGCGGACCTGCTCTTTGGGCATGTGATCGAGGCCCGCCTTACCCGCCACCCCCAGCAGCCGCTGCAGCTGGATTTGAAGAGGCGTCAGCGGCGTGCGCAGCTCGTGAGAAGCAATCGAAAGGAACTCGTCTCGGGCGCCAATCGCGTCCTGCGCTTCCTGGTAGAGCCGGGCGTTCTCGAAGCCCAGCGTGAGCCGGTGGGCGAAGTCTTCGGCGATTGTCACGTCGGGCAGGTCGTACTGACGACCGGTGGCAGAGGAGATGAAGGTGATCGACCCGATCAGCCCGCCGCGGACGATCAGGGGGACGACGATCACCGACTTCAGCTCGAGGTCCCGCCACAGCTGAAAATCATTCGGTTCGGCCGACCAGCTCTGCAGCTGCGCGTCGGTTACCTCTGAGATCAACCGCGGGTGATCGCCGCCGCGCGAGGGGAACCCGGAAAAGACCCGCTGCAGCTTCTCGGCCTGGGCGTATTCCATGTGCGCGAACGCGCGCTCGGGCCTCGCCTGCGGGCTGTTGGTGGCCAGCTCGATCACACACCAATCGGCAAGCACCGGGACCACGGTATTGGCGATTCGGGCCAGGGTGGGCTTGGACCCCACCGACGCCAGCAAAATCTCGCTCGCCTCGGCCAGCACCCGCTGCCCCGCTTCGGCGTGCTTTCGACGGGTGGCGTCTTCGACGATGACGATGAACTTCCGGGGCCGGCCCTTCGCATCGCGCAGCAGCGAGACCGTGGTGTCGACCCAGACCGTGTTCCCGTTGCGATGGACGAACCGCACTTCGGCGTGATCGCTTTCCCGCAGCCCCCCGAGAATTTGTTCCAACGACGCGGTCTGGGCGGCCAATTCTTCGGGGTGAACGATGTCCTGCAGCCGCAGCTTCAGCACGTCTTTGGGCGAATAGCCGATGATCTCGCACAGCCGGGGGTTCACCCGCAGACAGTGACCATCGGTGCCCACGTGTGCGATTCCTGCCGCTGCCTTCTCGAACGTGGCCTGAAATTCGGCCTCGTGCTCGCTGAGCACCTGCTGGTTGAGCGCGCGCTCGGCCCACCGCAGCTCCTTTTCCTGACGCTGCAGCCGGCGCGACTTGCGGTGCAGATCGGCGAACACCGCGACCTTCGCTTTCACGATCTGCGGCTCGATCGGCTTGACGAGGTAGTCGACGGCGCCCAGGGAATACGCGGTGTAGATCGCGCTCACGTCCGAGCCGGCCGCGGTCAGAAAGATGATCGGAATGTGCTTGCTCGCTTCTCGTTCGAGAATCAGCCGCGCGGTCTCGAACCCGTCCATCGCCGGCATCAGCACGTCGAGCAGCACCATCGCGAAGTCGTGCTTGAGAATCTTCTTCAGCGCCTCACCCCCGGTGTTCGCCGTCACCACGTTGTAGGTGGGGTCGGTGAGAATCGCCGTCAGCGCCAGGACGTTTTCCGGGCGATCGTCGACCACCAGGATGTTGACGTTTTCCTCTGGAATCAACGCAGTCACGGCGCCGCGGCCAGGTGGGTCTTCATCACCGACAGCAACAGGTCACTGTCGACCGGTTTGGGGACGAAGTCGCTGCAGCCGGCTTCGAGGCACTTCTCGCGGTCTCCCGGCATCGCCTTCGCGGTCAGCGCGATGATCGGCAGGGTCTCGTACGAGCCCATTTCGCGGATCACCTTGCAGGCCTGAAAGCCGTCCATTCCCGGAAGCATGATGTCGAGCAGAATCAGGTCGATGTCCCGATGATCGCTGAGCTCGGTGATGCCTTCCTGCGCAGTGCTCGCGCAAACCACCTGGATCCCCGTCCGCTCGAGCAGGCTGGTAACGGCGAACAGGTTTCTCGCGTCATCGTCGATCACCAGCACCTTCTTCCCCGCCAGCTCGGCAATCGAGCTGGCCTGGCCTTCAGCCTTCAGACGGTGGACCACCGTCGGGTTCGGGCGGGGGACGAAGGTCTCACTGAAGCGGCCGTCCAAATCCTGGGAGGACAGCGGCAGGAACAAGGTGAACTCGCTGCCTTCGCCCGGAGTGCTGTGCAGCGTGATTTCGCCCCCCAGCAGGTTGGCCAGCTCGCGGCTGATCGTGAGTCCCAGCCCTGTTCCCCCATACATTCGACTGGTCGAGGTGTCGGCCTGCTGGAAAGCCTCGAAGATCAGCCCCTGCTTCTCGGCTGGAATTCCAATGCCCGAATCGGTGACCGTGAACGACGCCACTCCCTTCGCCCTTCGCAGCGGTTCGTTGGTGAAAGAGGTGGTCGCCGCGGCCCGGCCGATGGTCAGCACCACGCTGCCTCGCTCGGTGAACTTGAACGAGTTCGACAACAGGTTCTTCAAGATTTGCTGGAGGCGATGAATGTCCGACGTGAGCACCGCCGGCGCACCGGGCGCGAAGTTGATCGAGAAGTCGAGCGCCTTTTGTTTTGCGACCTGCCGGAAGCTGCCTTCGACGTAGTCGCGCAGCTCGCCGAGGTTGAAGCCGCGAGACTCGATGACGAGCTTGCCCGCTTCGATCTTCGACAAGTCGAGGATCTGGCTGATCAGCGAGAGCAGATCGTTTCCGGCCGAATGAATCGTCTTCGCGTACTCGACCTGCTTGGGTGTCAGCGTGGTCTCGTCGTTGTCGGCGAGCAGCTTGGCCAGGATCAGCAGGCTATTGAGCGGAGTCCGCAGCTCGTGGGACATGTTGGCCAGAAACTCGGACTTGTATTTCGAGACCAGCGCCAGCTGACGGGCCTTCTCTTCCAGCGACGCCGAGGCGTGAGCGATTTCCGCATTCTTGTCTTCGAGCAGCGAGGCTTTCTCTTCCAGTTCCGTCGTCCGCTTCCCGAGCTCGACGTTCGAGCCCTTGAGCTCTTCGAGCAGCTCCTCGGTGCGCATGCTGGCGGTGATCATGTTGAACACCACCCCGATGCTCAAGATCACCTGCTCGAGGAACGTGATGTGAATCGGGTTGAAGCGCTGGAACGAGGCGAGCTCGATCACGCCCTTGATCTGACCTTCGAAGAGCACCGGCAGCACCAGCAGGTTTCGCGGCGACGCCTCGCCCAGCGACGAGCTGACCCGCACGTAATCGGTGGGCACATCGTCGACGAGAATGATCTTCTTTTCGACCGCACACTGGCCGATCAGGCCTTCTCCCAGCGCGCAGCGGTTGGCGGCCGTCTTGCCTTCGTTGAAGGCGTAGCTGCTGATCAGCTTGAGGCTCGGCCGTTCTTTGGGCTTCTCGTGATCGATGACGAAGAAGGTTCCCCGCTGAGCAGAAACCAGCGGCGTCAGCTCGCTCATGATCATCTGCGCCAGTGACTCGAGGCTGCGCTGCCCCTGCATCATCTGGGAAAACTTGGCGAGGTTGGTCTTCAGCCAGTCCTGCTCTTTGTTGGTGTGGGTGGTGTCCTTCAAGTTCGCGATCATCTGGTTGATCGTGTCTTTGAGCGCCAGCACCTCGCCCTGAGCGCTCACGTCGATCGCCCGGGTCAAATCGCCCTTGGTCACCGCGGCGGCAACCTCGGAAATCGCGCGGACCTGGGTGGTCAGGTTGGCGGCGAGCTGGTTGACGTTGTCGGTAAGATCTCTCCACGTGCCAGCGGCGCCGGGCACCTTGGCCTGCCCCCCGAGCTGCCCTTCGATCCCGACCTCGCGGGCCACGGTGGTCACCTGCTCGGCGAAGGTGCGCAGGGTGTCGGTCGTCTCGTTGATCGTGTCGGCCAACGCCGCGATTTCGCCCTTCGCTTCGACGATGAACTTCTTCGTCAGATCTCCGGTGGCGATCGCGTTGACCACCTTGACGATCCCGCGCACCTGGTCCGTCAGGTTGTAGGCCATCTGGTTGACGTTGTTGGTGAGGTTCTTCCAGGTGCCGGCGACTCCGGGCACGTCGGCCTGCCCGCCCAGCTTTCCCTCGGTGCCGACTTCGCGCGCGACCCGGGTCACTTCGGCGGCGAAGGTCCGCAGCTGCTCGACCATCGCGTTGATCGTGTCTTTGAGCTCGAGGATCTCGCCCTTGGCTTCGACGGTGATCTGCTGCGAGAGGTCTCCGTTGGCGACCGCGGTGGTGACCTTGGCGATGTTCCGCACCTGGGAAGTCAGGTTTCCGGCCAGCATGTTCACGTTGTCGGTGAGGTCTCGCCAGGTGCCGGCGGCGCCGGGGACGCGCGCCTGGCCGCCCAGCTTTCCTTCATTGCCGACCTCGCGGGCGACGCTGGTCACCTGGTCCGCGAAGACCCGAAGCGTGCCGGTCATGTCGTTGATTGTGTCGGCCAGCGCGGCGATTTCGCCTTTCGCTTCCACCACCAGCTTTTGCGACAAGTCTCCTTCGGCGACCGCGGTGACGACTTTGACGATCCCGCGCACCTGGTTGGTCAGGTTGCTGGCCATCAGGTTCACGTTTTCGGTGAGGTCCTGCCACGTGCCTGCAACCCCCGGCACCTTCGCCTGGCCTCCCAGCTTTCCGTCGGTGCCGACTTCACGCGCGACGCGGGTCACTTCTCGAGCGAAGGTCCGCAGCTGCTCGACCATCGCGTTGATCGTGTTCTTCAGCTCGAGAATCTCACCCTTCGCATCGACGGTGATCTTCTGCGACAGATCTCCGGTGGCGACCGCGGTGGTGACCGCCGCGATGTTGCGCACCTGGTTGGTGAGGTTACCGGCCAGCATGTTCACGTTGTCCGTCAGATCTCTCCAGGTGCCGGCGGCGCCGGGGACCTTGGCCTGCCCCCCCAGCTTCCCTTCGGTGCCCACTTCGCGCGCCATGGTGGTGACCTGCTCGGCGA
The DNA here is from genome assembly GCA_043750125.1 of Archangiaceae bacterium. Taxonomy (GTDB): domain Bacteria; phylum Myxococcota; class Myxococcia; order Myxococcales; family Myxococcaceae; genus JAGSPQ01. The sequence continues at coordinate 14,720 of JAYVCD010000131.1, forward strand.
ACGTCCGCAGCGTGGCGGTCATCGCGTTGATGGTGTCGGCCAGCGCGGCGATCTCGCCCTTCGCTTCGAGAACGAACTTCTGCGAGAGGTCTCCGTTGGCGACCGCGGTCACGACCTTCACGATTCCACGCACCTGGTTGGTCAGGTTGGTGGCCATGAAGTTCACGTTGTCGGTCAAATCTTTCCAGGTGCCGGCGACGCCTGCGACGTGGGCCTGCCCGCCCAGCTTTCCTTCGGTGCCGACCTCTCGAGCGACGCGGGTCACTTCTGCGGCGAACGCGCGCAGCTGATCCACCATCACGTTGATCGTGTCTTTGAGCTCGAGGATTTCCCCCTTCGCATCGACGGTGATCTTCTTCGACAAGTCGCCGTTGGCGACCGCGGTCGTCACCAGCGCGATGTTTCGCACCTGGGAAGTGAGGTTCCCTGCGAGCAGATTCACGTTGTCGGTCAGGTCCTTCCAGGTGCCGGACACCCCCTTCACGTCGGCCTGGCCGCCCAGCTTTCCTTCGGTTCCGACTTCCTTTGCGACCCGGGTCACTTCGGCAGCGAACGTTCGCAGCTGCTCGACCATCGTATTGATGGTGACCTTCAGCTCGAGCACCTCGCCCCGCACGTCGACGGTGATCTTCTGCGAGAGGTCTCCATTCGCGACGGCGGTCGTGACCAGCGCGATGTTTCGCACCTGGTTGGTCAAGTTGCCCGCGAGCAGGTTCACGTTGTCGGTCAGGTCCTTCCACGTTCCCGACACACCGGGTACGCGGGCCTGGCCGCCGAGCTTTCCTTCGATTCCGACTTCGCGCGCGACGGTGACCACCTGCTCGGAAAAGACGCGCAGGGTATCTGTCATGTCGTTGATCGTCTCGGCGAGGTCGGCGATTTCGCCCTTCGCTTCGACGACGAACTTCTGCGAGAGGTCTCCGTTGGCGACCGCGGTCACGACCTTGACGATTCCGCGCACCTGGTTGGTCAGGTTCGACGCCATCTGGTTGACGTTGTCGGTCAGGTCCTTCCACGTGCCGGACACGCCCTTCACGTCGGCCTGCCCGCCAAGCTTTCCTTCGGTGCCCACTTCTTTCGCGACGCGGGTTACTTCGGCGGCGAACCCCCGCAGCTGCTCGACCATCATGTTGATGGTGTTCTTCAGCTCGAGCACCTCGCCGCGCACGTCGACGGTGATCTTCTGCGAGAGGTCTCCGTTGGCGACGGCGGTGGTGACCTGGGCGATGTTGCGCACCTGGTTGGTCAGGTTGCCGGCGAGCAGGTTCACGTTGTCGGTCAGGTCTTTCCACGTGCCCGACACGCCCTTCACGTCGGCTTGCCCGCCCAACTTCCCTTCCGTTCCGACTTCCTTCGCCACGCGGGTGACTTCGGCAGCGAACGTTCGCAGCTGCTCGACCATGGTGTTGATGGTGTTCTTCAGCTCGAGCACTTCACCTTTCACATCGACGGTGATCTTCTGCGAGAGGTCTCCGTTGGCCACCGCGGTCGTCACCAGCGCGATGTTTCGCACCTGGTTCGTCAAGTTGCCGGCCAGCAGGTTGACGTTGTCGGTCAGATCCTTCCATGTGCCCGATACCCCGGGCACGCGGGCCTGACCGCCAAGCTTTCCTTCGATTCCGACCTCGCGGGCGACGGTGACGACCTGCTCGGCGAAGAGCCGCAGCGTGTCGGTCATGTCGTTCATCGTGTCGGCGAGGTCGGCGATCTCGCCCTTGGCCTCGACGACGAACTTCTGGGTCAGATCTCCGTTGGCGACGGCGGTCACCACCTTGACGATCCCTCGGACCTGGTTGGTCAGGTTGGACGCCATGAAATTGACGTTGTCGGTCAGGTCCTTCCACGTGCCCGAGACGCCCTTCACTTCGGCCTGGCCGCCGAGCTTTCCTTCGGTGCCGACTTCTTTGGCGACGCGAGTGACTTCTGCCGCGAACGCGCGCAGCTGCTCGACCATCGTGTTGACGGTGTTCTTCAACGCGAGAATTTCACCCCGCGCGTCGACGGTAATCTTCTGCGAGAGGTCTCCGTTGGCGACAGCGGTGGTGACGAGGGCGATGTTTCGCACCTGGGTGGTGAGATTTCCGGCCAGCAGGTTGACGTTGTCGGTCAGGTCTTTCCACGTTCCGCTCAAGCCCTTGACGTCGGCTTGTCCCCCCAGTTTTCCTTCGGTGCCGACTTCGCGGGCGACGCGGGTGACTTCCGACGAGACGGCCCGCAGCCGGTCGACCAGCTGGTTGACCGCGTGGGCCACTCTCAGCGCATCGCCCTTCAAGGGGTGAGCATCGATCTCGAGCGCCATCTTGCTCGACAAGTCTCCTTCGGCCACGGCGTTGATGATTCGAGCGACCTCTCGGGTCCGCCCGGCGTACTCCCCGGTCATCGCGTTGAACGACTCGATGCTCACCGACCAGGCCCCCCTGACCCGGCCGACGGAAACGGGTTCGGTGACGCTGCCTTCCCGACCGACCGACTTGGCCACTCGAACGAACTCGGTGGTGACCCCTTCGGTCTTGTCGATCAGCGCGTTGTAGGCCCCGGCGACTTCCGAGCTCAGCGCGCTGCCTTCTTTGGGCAGGCGAACACTGAAGTCTCCGTTGCCCGCAGCCTTCAAGCCCTCCAACACCGCTTCCAGGCGGCTTTCCAGAAAACGGGTGTACTCGTCCGGCTTGGCCGGACGGCGGGGGACGGGGACTCGTCGGGCTGAGAGCCGAGCCACCGGCTTCACGACCCCTTTCGAAAGCTCATGGGGGACCGCACCGTTGGCCTTCTGAACGCCGTTACTCTTGTGCACGGGGCTCCCGGGTGTGGTCCGCCGCGATCGACAGCAATTTTTCAAGGCGCAACGGCTTGCGAAGAACGCCTGAGGCTCCGAGCAGCGAGGCGTTCGCTTCTGATTTTTCGAGGCACGACATCACGACGATCGGGATGTGGGTCAAGACCGGGTCGGACTTGAGGGTGGCCGAAAATTCCCAGCCGTCCATCACCGGCATCATCAAGTCGAGCAGGATCAGCGACGGGGCGGGGCTGTGCTCGAGGTAGTTGAGCGCCTGCCGCCCGTCGGACGCAGTCACCACCGAATAGCCTTCCGACGAGAGCACTTCGCTCAGTTCCCGGCGCAGCGCGGCGTCGTCATCGACAATCAAGATCCGGCGCGACTGCCGGGCACCGACCAGCGGCAGGGTGAAAAAGAAGGTGGTCCCACTGCCGGGCCCGACTTTGCTTTCGACCCAGATGTTGCCGCCGTGCGCCTCGACCAGACGGCGGGCGATGAAGAGCCCGAGCCCGACTCCGGTGCGGCGCTTGTGATGCTCCTGCCAATACTTCTCGAAGATGTTCGCCACGGCCGATTCGGCGATTCCGCAGCCGGTGTCCTTGACCGAAAATTGAATCTCGGCGTCGACCAGCGTCGCTCCGATGATGATCGACCCACCCTCGGGAGTGAACTTCAGCGCGTTGCCCAACAGGTTGCTGAACACCTGCAGGACGCGACCGCGGTCGCACTTGACGTGCGCGGCTGACGGGAGCCCCTCGGTCCGAACCGTCAGCACCCGCTTGCCGATCACCGGCTTGATGGTTTCTGCGACTTCCGCCACCAGGCCGATCACGTCCTGGGCCTGGGGCTCGACGGACAGTCGGCCGGCGTCGATGCTCGCAAAGTCGAGCAGGTCATGAATCATGCGTTCCATTCGGGCCGCAGATCGATCGATCACTGCCAGGTCGCCCTTGAGCCGCTTTCCCAGCTCGTCGTCGGGCAGCGTCTCGAGCACTTCGGCGCATTGCATCCGCACCACGGCCAGAGGGTTTCGCAAGTCATGCGAGACGATTCCCAACAGATCATCGCGGGTGCGCACCGCCTCGCGCGCTTCGAGGAACAGTCGGGCGTTGTCGACCGCGATCGCGATTCGCTGGGCCAGGTCTTCGGCCAGCTGGAGGTCTTTTTTACTGTAGCGTCGGTCCGACTCAGAGATGACCAGGGTGATGGTGCCCAGCGTTCGCCCGCGCGCCACCATCGGGACAATCATCGCGGACTTGAAGTTGAGCGCGTTGAGGATCTTCAGGTGCTCCGAGTCGCGGGCGGACAGCGCCATCATCTCGGGGGTGATCTCTTCGTAGAGCTCGGCCACCCCGGTTCGAAGGACGTGGGGAACTCCGTTCGTGGCTTTGGGGTTGGCGGGGTACTTCTGTCGAAGTGCAATCGCCAGCTCGCGCTTGGCGGGATCGACGTGGGCGATTTCCACCGCGGTCGTCGTTCCGTGCTGACCGGCCAGCTCGACCGCGCACCAGTCGGCCATGCGCGGTACGGCGAGCTGGGTGACTTTCGAGAGCGTCTCTTCGTACTCGAGCGTCGACGCCAACATCGCGCTGGCTTCGAGCAGGAACGCAGCCCGGTTGTCCGAGAGCGCCTGCTCTTTGGCCAGCGCTCCCGTAAGTCCGTTGGTCACAGATGCAGACACCCCGGTCCCGAAGGCCTGTTTTGAAAGCATATGTTGTCTCCCGAGACCGGCCGTCGCGTGCGTCGCAACACAAGCAAACCCAGTCGGCTAGCAGAGGATGTGCCATTGCCCGTCAGGCAAGCCACCCGCACCCGCCTGGGAGTTGTTGAGACCATTTTCCCCGGTTGAGACATTTCGCCCCAAGGGCCGTCTTCGTGTGAAGAACAACAGCCGGGATGTAAGGCGAAATCCCGAATTGTCGCAGGACAGGAGACGAAAACGAGCGGGTTAGACCACCGGCTGTGAAGGGGTCGAATCGATGAAGTTTGAAGTCGAGATCGGCATCCCCTGGCCCCGTTGACCGATGCGGGTGCGGATGATCGCTCCCAATGAGATGAAGACCGCCATCGCCATCAGCAGCGGCCCAATCACGGGGATTCGGGTGACCAACAGCATCGCCAGCAGGCCAACGGCCAGTGCAATGGCCTGAGTGCGGCGCAGGCGGGGGACAGGAACCCGGCTTCCCAGCACATTGGCGACGGCTACCAGCCCAACCAGGGTGCACAGACCGGCGATCATCCAGAAAGCCAACGCGACCGGAATTCCAATCAAGGTGATGCACAAAAAGATGGTCAGAGGCAGCGAGCAGAGCAGGGCCAGGAGCCCCGCGACGCCGTTCTTCGCGGGCGCCTGCTGCATCTCGGCCTCGATGGTCTTCATTCGCTGGGGCGCAAACATCATCAACAGGAAACCCAGCCCGAAGAGCATCGCGAATTCAGCAAAGAAGCGGGCCAGGGCCGAGCCACCGCCGCCCCCTTTACTGTCACTGAACCCATGGTGTGGCTTCGAGGCCGCAATCGCCTTGCTCGCCATCACCGCGCCCAACCCGGCGCCGCCGAACGAAACCTCTTCACCTTTCACCTTCGCCCCTTCGGATTTGATGACCTTCCCACCGAAAGAAACCGCATCACCGTCGACCCGGGCATTTTCTTCGAGGACCACGTCACCGCCGAACGACACCACGTCTCCATCGACCCGCGCGTTCTTCTCGACCGTCACCGGCCCGCCGTAGCTGATTGCGCTGTCGACCCGGGTGTCTTCCTTGACCACCACCGGGCCGTTCA
>JAYVCD010000132.1:0-24554 GCA_043750125.1 Archangiaceae bacterium
CTTTGAGATCAATGAGCTCATGGCGGGCGTCCCAACACTGCTTGACCTTGCGCGCGAAGAACGCAGCGTCAATCACCTCGCCCGGGTCTCGGGTCAGAACGCGCACGGCAATGGCTGACAGCGGGTCGTAGTAGCCGCGCGCCATGAACCGGCCGCCTTCGGTCAGATCCACCACGCTCCCCGGAGGCAGTCGCGGCACCTGCTCGAGGCCCCGCTTGAAAACCCAGGGGTGCCCGGCCTTCAAATGGCGACCCAACCCAGGCTTGAGTTCGAGGCGGACAAGGGCGCTGCTCACGTGCGACCTCCTTTTTGAGCGTGCGCGATCGCTTGGACGAGTTCGCAAAAGCCCCGGCCTTCCCGCGCGCGGGTCATGAACTTTGGAACAGCATCCAGGCGATCGATCACGTCCACCACGTTTGCCACTCCCACTGAAAGAGAGAAAGCGGCAAACATCGGAGCGTCGTTGAACGAATCCCCGACGTACACGAACCGGGGGTCGACCGGTCGAAACCGCACGTTCCAATGGCGCAGCATGAAATTGCGAACCGCCGACCGTTTGTCGAAGTTCCCCAGCCAGCAATTGACGTGCACGGAAGAGCGCACGGCGGTCACCGAGCGCGTGGCCAGGAAGGCCTCGAGGGCATCGGCGGCCTTTGGCCCAAGGGGGGCCTCTTCGGCGTAGTCGATCGCCAGGTCGACTTCCCGCGAAAAGCTGTCGGTTGAGAGCCGCGAGCCCTTCACTTTTTTGATCGCGGCGCCCACGATCCGCGCCAGCCGAACGCGGTTCTTCGCTCTGACTGCGGAACTCTGGGCGAACCGCTTGGTCAGTCTCTTGCCCTCACGGGAATAGGTCAGTGCCCCGTTTTCGACGATCACCCCTGCGACGGGCAACTGGCGACCCCAGCACTCACCCCAGCCCGAAGGTCGACCGCTGACCAGCACCACCTGCACCCGAAGGTCGACCAGCCGTTCGATTGCCCGAAGCACCGTGCCCGTCAACCTCCCGTCGGTCGTGAGCGTACCGTCGACGTCGGCGAAGACCGCCCGCACCCGCCCGAGGTTCGCCCCGGACAGCGGCAGCGGTCGAATCAATACAGCTCCAGCCCCGAGAGCAGCCCGAGACATTGCTCGCACGCTGCCGGAACGTCGTCCTGGGTGAACTGACCCTCGCCCATCACCCGCAGCCAGGCGTCGAACTCGGATTTCCGGCCGTAGATCGACCGAGCGTAGACAAGAATCTTCTTCAGGTGCATCACGGATTCCTGAGCCCGCCCGTCGTTGATCAGGCCCAACACGCGCTCAATCGCGACCCCGCACGAGGCCACGACCTCGCGGTCATGCTGCATCAGCAGGTCTCGTTGATTGATGGCCTTGAACGCCACGACGAACTCGACGAATGGATTCAGAGTGAGCGCGAGCTCTTTTTTCTTCAGGTCCTTGCGCGAGATTCCTTCGATCGTCTGTCCGAACTCGAGAATCTGCCGCTTGTCCTGGGCGCGAAGAAACGCCCACGCTTTCGCCGTTCCGAATTCCTTCAGCTCACGCACCAACTGCTGGGCATTCCATTCGACATCCTCATTCTCAGCGCCCGCGATGCTCTTTAGCCGCGCTTTCAGGGTCCGACGCAGCTCGGTCGTCGCCGTGCGAATCGCGAGGGCGTGAGCCAACTCTTCGCCGTAGCCTGGATCCACCTCGGGCCGCCTGCAGTCGCCGAGCACCGAAGCGGTGTCGTACACCATGCCGCCAATGCGGTTGCGCGTGCTGTAGCGAAAGCTCTGCAGCTCAGTGACCAGATTCCAGCGGTCCCCCACGACCGCGGGATCTCGAACCCGCATTCCGAAGTTGCTCACTTCCGTCCTCAGCTCTGCCGCTGTGCTTTGGACGATGGGGTGGACGCGAGCGTGCGTCTGATCCGAAGGGACGAGGGAGGCCGGGAATTGCCCCCCCATCTCGGTGAGCAGTGCGTTGACCGCGGCAATCGTGGCTCCCAGCAGGGGCGCCATCTCTTCCCACAAAGACAGGTCAGCAGAGGCATCGACCGGAGCATCGTCGTACCGAATCAGCTCGAGCTCGCCCAGCGCTTCGATCGCAGTGGTCGCGGCCTCGTAAATCGCGCGAAGAGGAGCGGCGAGCACCCCCGGCGAGGCATTCAACAAGCCGGTCAACCGCATGGGCAGCGACGACGACAATGCCCAAGCAGTCTAAGGGATCCCCCAATAGAATCCGGGCAAATGATGCGCGTTCGTGTTTACGACCCGGCGACGGGAGCCGGACAGTCGGGAAGTGAAGAGCTGCTTGGGGCTCAGGGGATCAAGTGGGTCGACGTGATTCAACCCACCCCAGAGGTGCTCGAGAAGCTCGCCCAGCGCTTTGGACTCCACCGTCTGGCGATCGAGGACTGCCTGCACCTCGACCAGCGCCCGAAGATTGAGCAGTACCCTGGCCACCAGTTCATCGTGCTTCAGGGCTTCTCGTGTGCCGGAGACATCAACGAGATCACGCTGCACGAGATGCACTTCTTCCTCGGCGCGGACTGGGTCTTGACCGTGCATTCCGAAGGGCATGACGCGATTGAAAAGACCCACCGTCGACTCGACACGGATCTTGCGGACTCGCTGGGTCGCGGCCCTGATTTCCTTTGCTACCTGGTGGCGGACGCGCTGGTCGATCACAACTTTCCGCTGCTCGACCGGTTCAATGACGAGCTCGAGGACCTCGAAACGGAAATCTTCGAAAAGCCCACCCGCGCGCTGCTTCATCGCGCCTTCACCTTGAAGCGCAACCTGGTGCAGGTGCGGCGGGTATTGTCGCCCCAGCGCGATGTCGTCGGGCTGCTCGCGCGCAATGGGATCGCACACGTCCAGGAGAAAACCGCGCTGTACTTTCGAGACGTCTACGACCACCTCGTGCGCCTCTACGAGCAGATCGACGCAGCGCGAGACCTGATTGGAAATGCGATGGAAGTGTATCTGTCGGTGGTGGCGAACAAGACCAACGAGGTCACCAAACAACTGACCCTGTTCGCGAGCATCTTCATGCCGCTGTCCTTTGTGGTGGGGTTCTTCGGACAAAACTTTGGCGACCTGACCCGGCCCGGCTTCTTCTGGACCTCGATGTCCGTCTGCGCCGCGGTACCCATCGGAATGACCCTCTATTTCTGGAAGCGCGGGTGGCTCTAAAAATGGCGTATCTCAACCTCCAAGGGCGCGCGTACCAGTACCGCGACGTGGGCGCGGGCCGACCCCTGCTGTTACTTCACGGGTTTCCCCTGACCGGGGCCAGCTTCTGGCCGCAGTTGGACGCTCCCCCCCAAGGCATTCGGCTGATCGTTCCTGATCACCGCGGGTTTGGACAAAGTGCGCGCGGCGAAAGTCTGCTCACGATGGACGCTCTTGCAGCTGATGCGCTCTCCTTGCTCGAGGCGCTGAAGCTTCCACAGGTTGCGGTGGGCGGAGTGTCGATGGGCGGCTACGTCGCGATGGCCCTGCTGCGGCTGGATCCCGCTCGGGTGGGTCGGTTGATCCTGATCGACACCCAATGTGGGGCTGATGACGATGCGGCGCGGGCACGGCGAGAAGCGACGGCGCTCGAGCTCGAAGCCAGGGGCGTCGGCCCCCTGGTGGAAGCCATGATTCCAAAGTTGCTCGCGCCTGGCGCACCTGAAGAAGTCCGGCGCCGCGTCGAGGCTTTGATGCGCTCGGTGGATCCCAAGTCGGCGGCCAGGGCCAGCCGGGCGATGGCGATCCGTGCGGACAGCCGCGAGATCCTCTCGAGGTTCGCGGGGCCGGCCCTGGTTGTGGTGGGCAGCGACGATTCGATCACTCCACCGGCGAAGGCGAAAGAGATGGCCGCGCTGATCGGGGGCTCACGCTGGGTACAAATCGAAGGCGCTGGCCATCTTTCCAACCTCGAAAAGCCTGAGGCCTTCAACGCTGCGCTCAGCGAGTTTCTGGCGTTGTCGTAAGTTACGGAGGGGTGCAGATGACCTGGTCGCCGGTCACAGCGCACGAGCGACAGGTATTGGTTTTCACCAGTTTTCCGTCACGGCACTCGAGCGTGCCCTTCATGTCCTTGGTGCACAGTCCTCGGCCCTGAGCGCTCGAGGCACAGTTGTCGCCTTCGTCGTTCGCGCTCATGTCGCAGGACACCACGTCGCCCACCCGCTTGCAGCCGTTCGCACCCTTGCAGGGAAGCGAGACCCAGATCATGCCCTTGCATTCGAGCGCCGCGGTGGGGTCAGCGCACAAGAACCCATTGGTGTTGCACTTGCGGCCTTCGCCGGCTGAGCCGCAGGCAAGCATCGAAAACGAGGTGGCGAAGACAAGAAGTGCAAGACCGCGCATCGTATTTTCCGTGAGTAGAACCGGCCGAAAAAGCGCACAAACTATCGGTGGGGACTTCCCTCGAGTCAAAGCACTTCGCCGAAGAAGCGTCGGAAATTACCCCCGAGCAGCTTTTCGATTCGCGCGATCGGATGTCGACGTTTGATCAAGGCCTCGGTCAGCTTCGGCAGGTCCCGGACATCTTTCATTCCCTTCGGGAGTGCGATCATTCCATCGAAGTCGCTGCCCAGCCCCACGCCCTCTTCCCCCATGACATTCACCGCGTGCTCGAGGTGCCGAACGAGGTCTTCGAACGTCTTTCCCCCCAGAAATACCGGCGCAAAGATGATCCCCACCACCCCTCCTTTTTCAGCGATCGCCTTCAACGCGTCGTCGTCGAGGTTGCGCCACGAACGCTTGGCTCCCACCACTCCTCCGTGAGAGCAGAACGGACGTGCTTTGGGGTGCGCGAGCATCTCGGCCAGGGTGCTGCGCGAGGCGTGAGCTATGTCCAACGCCATTCCGATCTCGGCCATCGTGTCGAGAACCTCGCGACCCAGGGGCGATAGGGGCCGATTGCCCATCAGGGGAAAGCTCGAACCCCCCAGCTCGTTGTTGGCAAGGTGGGTCAGACCGATGAAGCGCACTCCGCGCTGGTGCAGCTCGGCCACGCGTTCGACCTTGCCCTCGATCGCGTGGCCTCCTTCCACCCCCACCACCGCCGACAGAGCTCCGTTGGCGAGGTTCGCCTCGAGCTGGGCCCCACTGGCCGCGATCGACGCCTTCCCAGCCGATCGACGGCAAAAGTCTGCCATTCGATCGAGCTGCCAGGTGCACCGGGCCCATTCTCCCCGCTGGGCATGCGGGGGCCAGTTGCGCTTGCGAACGAAGAGCCCAAACCCATCGACGAACGGAATGCCGCGCGTCACCACCGTGAAGCACTGAATTTTCACCCCCGCCTGCTGCAGCCGGGGGAAGTCCACATGCCCCTCTTCCGATTGAACCGTGAGATCGCGGTTCCACATCAAGGAATCCGCGTGCCCGTCGGCGATGCAAGCAGTTCGATGGAGCGCGGTGATGTCGATCACCTCTTCGCTATTCATATAGGGTCCCCCGCCGCGATGACGACTCTCAAGAGCTATCTTAAAGGCCAGTGGGTGAGCGGACAGGGCACCCCCGTAACTTTGGTTAACCCGAGCACCGAAGAAGTGCTCACCCGCTGTTCTACCGCCGGCCTCGACTTCAAGGGCGCGGTAGAATTTGCGCGGCAGACCGGCGGCGCGGGACTGCGCGCGCTCACGTTTGCGCAGCGAGGAATGATCTTGAGGACCCTGGCCAAGGTCTTGGGTGACGCACGCGAAGAACTGATCGCGCTCGGGCTGAGCAATGCCGGCAACACCCGCTCGGACGCAAAGTTCGACATCGATGGGGCCGCGGCCACGCTCAACTACTACGCCGATCTGGGCACGAAGCTCGGAGAGGTCAAGGTGCTCGGCGATGGAGAAGGCGTGCCGCTGGGCCGCTCAGCTCGACTCTACGGCCAGCACGTTCTGACTGCGCGCCATGGGGTGGCGGTGCACATCAACGCGTTCAATTTCCCCGCCTGGGGCATGGGCGAGAAGTTGGCCGTTGCTCTGCTCGCAGGGGTGCCGGTCATTTCGAAGCCGGCGACATCAACCGCATTGATGGCCCACCGCATCGCCGAGCTCTGGATTCAGAGTCAGGCTTTGCCCTCGGGCGCCTTCAGCTTCGTCTGTGGCAGCGTCGGAGACCTGCTCTCTCACCTTGGCGCCCAGGACGTGGTGGCCTTCACCGGCTCGTCCGACACCGCGCTGAACATTCGCCGGCAAGAGAACCTGGCCCGCGACAGCGTGCATGTGAACATCGAAGCCGACAGCCTCAACTCGGCGATTCTCGGCCCCGACGCGGTGTCCGGCACCGAGGCGCTCAACCTTTTTCTCACCGACGTGGCCAAGGAAATCACTCAGAAGACCGGCCAGAAGTGCACCGCGGTTCGACGCATCTATGCGCCGGCAGATCGACTCGACGAAGTGCGTGACGCTCTCGTCGACCGGCTGAAGGACGTGCGAGTCGGAAATCCGGCCGACGAGAAGACCACCATGGGGCCGCTGGCGACGATGAGCCAACTGCGAGACGTGCGGGCGGGAATCGACAAGCTCGCGGCAAGCTACGAAGTCGCGCTGGGCGGAAGCCAACCCGTGCCGGGGCAGACCAAGGGAGCCTTCGTGGCCCCGACCTTGTTCGTCAACCGAAAGCCCAGGCCCGACACCAGCGATCCGGTCAACGCCCACGAAGTCTTCGGGCCGGTCGCCACCCTGATGCCGTATTCCTCGACGGCTGAGCTGCTCGCCCTCGTCGCGGCGGGGGGCGGAGGACTCGTCTCGAGCATCTACGGTGATGACAAGGCATGGCTTGGTGAAGTGGTGGTGGGCATCGCGCCCTGGCATGGCCGGGTGACGATCAGCGGCGAGAAAGTCGCCGGGCAGACGCTGCCCCCGGGCACGGTCATGCCCCAGCTGTTGCATGGTGGCCCGGGTCGGGCCGGAGGCGGAGAAGAGTTGGGCGGGATGCGTGGGCTTTCGCTTTACCTGCAGCGTACGGCTCTGCAGGGCCCTCGTCCCTTCGTCGAGGCGTTGGCGAACGTGAAGAGCGCGACGCCGCCCGCTTAACCGCCGTCGGTCGAGCCCGCGTCGATACAGAACGGGGCTCCGGCGTTGATCCAGCGAATCAACTGGGCGCGCTCAACGGATGTCGGTCGCACGTTCGCCGGGCTTGGCGGAGGCATGTCATCGACGGTAACGCGGGCCTTGATTCGGAGCGCCTTCTCGAGCGCGCCGCCGGCGGGATCGGTGTACCGATCGAAGCGATACGGCAAGCTGCTGCCGCTCGTGTCGGCGCCATGGCAATTGCTGACGCAGGTCCGCTCGAGAATCAGCTTTGCGGACGAGCAGTAGTCTAGATTTCCGCTGCTCGAGCCCCCGCCGCCAGTGCCTCCCCCGCCAATCTCGATCTGATGCACCAGCTCACAGCTTCGCCCGGTGCCGCGAACCTGCGCGCACACGTAGGGCTCGGGGCAATCGTTGTTCGAGTCGCAACCCTTTCCGGCGAAAGTACCTGCGCCAATGAAACAGCCGACGGCGCCCACCGCGGCGAAGAAAACCAAAGGAACGCGCATCAGTTGTTCCTGGCCCCTTGGGAAATCCAGGTCTCGATCTTCGTGAACTCGGCAGGCTGCAAGACGCGAAGCGGCATCAGGTTTCGCGGCATCGGGTTGAGGCAAAAACCGCCGTCAGGGGTGAGCTTCCGCCACAGTTGAGACGCTTTGGGGTCAAATGCCACCACGCGCTGGCCTCCGTTGCAGGCCACGCTGGTGCTGATCGCGACCAGGGCTCCGTGAGAATTTCCACTGGTGAGCAGCAGGCCGCCATTGACCATTCCTGCTGTGTGGCAAGCCACGGTGCAGCGGGCAGTAAAGATGGGCTGAATATCGGCCGCGAAGCTCAGCTGCGGCCCGGCGTCCACGCCCGCATCCATGCCCGCGTCTCTGACGATGGGCATCTCACACGTTCCCGACCCGAACGGTGACCCGGCGTCGAGCCACTTGGCGAAGATCAGCTTCTCAGCGGCGTTGTAGGGAGGAAAGACCGCTTGCTCGGTGGGAGGGGGCATCGTGTTGTCGAGCATCCGCGCGTACGCCCGCGGCCCTTTGTCCTTCAAGCCGGGAAGTCCCCCGTCCTTCACCTCGTAGTAGTCGAGGCGAAAGTCTTTCGGACTGTTGGGGTAGACCATCTGGGCCGAGTGGCAGGTGCCCAGGCATTTGGCCCCCATCGTGATCCGGATCTCGGTGCAGTAATCGGGAGGCGGCCCGGCATCTTTGATGGGTACGCCCCCTCCTCCTCCGCCCCCAACACCGCCGCCCGCAGAACCCCCCAGGCCGCCGGTACCGCCGGTGCCTCCCCCCGCCCCTCCGCCCGTGCTGCCCGCATCGTAGGGATCAGGTGGAAATTTTACCTCACACAGACACCCCTTCTCGGCCTGGTCGCACGCCGCCTGGGGCCATTTCGCGGTCGAGGCACAGACGTAGCCTCCGACCTTGGGGCAGGTAGAGCTGTTGGTGCAGGTCTTGGAAAAGTCGTCGACCCCAATGAAGCAACCGTTGGCGGCTATCGCCACTGCGAGGGCACCCAAAATGAAGCCGATTCGGAAGCGTCTCATGGGTCACTTCAAAAATGAAAAGTCAGGCTCGCTTTTTGAGCGACTGACTGGGGGAGGATTTCGAAAAGCAATGCCGCGACCAGGGTCGCAGCCGCGGCCCCATAAATCACATTGGCGGTCGCCGCCGATGCGCGTGCGGTTTCCAGCGCCTGGGCTGCCTCGCGTGCCGTGCCGATGGTCTCTGCGCGCTTGGCTTCACCCTGTGCCGAATACGCAAATGCAAGGCCCGCGACCACCAGTCCCCCCCCCACCAGGTAGGCATACCGGTACCGGGGAAGTTCGTTGGCCGGCTTTTCGAGCTCGGGCCTCTCATGGGCGACCGCCTGAGCGGCGGGGGGCTCTTCGCGCTTGGCCGGGCTGGCTGGTTTGGGCAGATCCGGCTTTTCGGCGACCGGGGTCTTTTTCCTTTTCGGGGTCAGCTCGACATCGTCGAACTTCCGATCGGATCCTTCCGCTTTCGATTTCTTTTTCGGCTTGGCGTCCTCATCGTTGGTCGGCGCTTCTTCCTTCTGAGCGTGGGTTGCCGAAGGCAGGGCCACGAACAAACAGACCAGCAGGGGGAGCGTGCGCCTCATCGGGAGGCCGACTATACCGCCGCCCAATGCAGGTGCACGTGAACGGCGAAGTACGCGAAATCGCAATAGGCCTGCCTCTGTCGGCGTTGCTTTTGACGATGAAGATCGACACCCAGCAGGTGGCCATCGAGGTCAATGCGCAGATCGTCCGCCGCGCCGATCACCCCAGGGTACAGCTGCAGGCAGGCGACCAAATCGAGATCGTCACTTTCGTTGGAGGAGGCTGAAAAATGTTCACCATTGCCGACAAGAGCTTTACGTCCCGGTTGATCGTTGGCACCGGCAAATACCCGTCTCTCGCCGTGATGAAACAGTGCCACGAAGAGTCGGGTGCCCAGATGGTCACGGTCGCGGTGCGACGGTTGGACCTCAAGGCCCAGGCAGAGCAGTCGCTGCTGCATTGGGTCGATCGGTCGAAGGTGACCCTGCTTCCGAATACCGCCGGTTGCTACACCGCCGAGGACGCAGTGCGAACGTGCCGATTGGCCGAGGAACTGGGGCTCTCGAAATGGGTGAAGCTCGAGGTCCTCGGGGACGAGAAGACCTTGTTTCCCGACGTAGAAGAGACCTTGAAGGCGGCACGAATTCTGGTGAAAGAAGGGTTCGTCGTGCTCCCGTACACGTCTGACGATCCGATCGTCGCGCGAAAGTTGGAGCAGATTGGTTGCGCGGCGGTGATGCCTCTGGCGGCGCCGATCGGCTCAGGGCTCGGCATTCGCAACCCGCACAATCTTCGGCTGGTGATTGAAGCGGTCAAAATTCCGGTGATCGTCGATGCCGGAGTAGGTACCGCGAGCGACGCTTCGATTGCGATGGAGCTGGGCTGCGACGCCCTGCTGATGAACACCGCGATTGCGGCTGCACGAGAACCGGTGCGCATGGCGCGCGCAATGCGGCTGGCGGTCGAGGCCGGGCGCGAGGCCTTTCTCGCCGGCCGGATTCCGATGAAGGCCTACGGGTCGGCCTCGAGCCCGATTGACGGACTCGTCGGCCGGTGACCGGGCTCCCCCGGTTGGTGATCATCACCGACTGGTCAATCGGCGAAGAGCGGCTGTTGCGTCAGCTCGAGGCCGCTTTGCAGGCTCGGGCGGACGTAGCAGTGCAACATCGCAATTCTCAAGCGACGACCCGGGCGTACTTCAACCAGGGACAGCACCTCAAAGCGCTGTGCGATCGCTTCTGCGTCCCGCTGTTTGTCAGTGCTCGAATGGACGTCGCCCTGGCGCTCGACGCCCATCTGCATTTGCCCGCCTGGGTCTTGAACCCGGCCGACGTGCGCGGCCACTGGCCGAAGGGGCGCTGGCTCAGCGTGGCGGTGCACAACGACGACGAGGCGGCGGCGCGTGCGAGCGGCGCCGACTTTGCGCTTGTCAGCCCGGTATTCGAAACCGTCTCCAAGCCGGGAACAATTCCTCTCGGCCCTTCCGGCTTTGCGCTGCTGGCTCGGGCGCTGGGCTGCCCGGCATTTGCGTTAGGGGGCCTCACCCCGGAAAGGCTGGCCGCCCTGCCCGAGGCGGCAGGGGCTGCGGCGATCTCAGCCGTGCTCCACGCCGAAGACCCCGCGGCCGTGGTGCGCGCGTTTTGCCGCCCACTCGAAAACAATACGAAGGGCTGAACGACAATTTTGAAAAAGGGAGGTGCGGCTACCGGGTGCTGATCCGCGCGACAGGCTGAATGTTGAGTTCAGGAGAGAGTTCCTGAAAGCTCACAACCGAGAAAGGCGGGTTGAACTCGTACTCGAGCAGCTTTCGTACGTAGCGCCGAATGTCCATTGCAGTGAGGATCACCGGCCGCTGCGCCGTGGGAGGCAGGTGGCCGCACTCGTTTTTCACCGCTTGAACGATTTCCTGGGCGATGTCCGGCTCGAGCGCCAGGTGCGTACCCGCCGACGTGCGCTTGATCGACGCCCGAATCGCTTCTTCGATCTGGGGATCCAACAGGTACACGACCAGGGTGTTCGTCCCGCGCGCATACTTATGTGAGACGTAGCGCTTGTGTGCCGAGCGCACATGCTCGGTGAGCATCACGCTGTCGGCTTCGGTCTGCCCATTCTCGGCAAGCGCCTGAAGAATCCCCCGCAGGTCGCGCACTGAAATCTCTTCTTCGACCAGTCGACCGAGAATGTCGGTCAGCTTGAGAATCGACACCACCTTCGGAACGACTTCCTTCACCGTTGCAGGAAACGCTTTCTCGAGCTGATCCAGCATCGTCTGAACTTCCTGAATGCCGATGAACTCGCGGGCATATCGGCGCAGCACCGCCGCCGTATGCAAAATGATGTAGCCCGGAACGTCCCAGGTGGTCAGGCCGGTGGCCTCGAGCATCTCTTTGTTCGACTCGGGCACCCAGGCGGCGGGTTGCCGGGTCGCCGGGTTGATGGCCTCGAACCCCTGTACGTTCATCAATCGCAGCCGATCGGCGGTGTCGTTCACCAAAATGTGGCCCAGCGTCGCCTGGCCGGTGACTACGGGGACTTCGTTGATCTGAATCTGGTACGCGCCCGGCGGCAGCCCCGGATTTCCACGCGCACGCACGCCCGGGTAGCGAACTCCCAGCTCGACGAACAGCCCGTCGCGCATGAAAGGAATCAGCTCGAAGAGAAACTTGCCGTTGTCCTGCCTCGAGTCGACGAACGGGACCAGCGCGTCGGAAACCTCGAGAACGATCGGAGTCACCACGGGGATGAAGAGCTCCGAATCGGGGTTGATCGGCTCTTTGGGGGCCGGTTCGACCGCGGCCTTGGGGGCGTCCCCGTTTTCGGCGCCATCCTCCTCTACGTCGACTTCTCCGTTGGCGACCTTCCGCGCCTTCTTCATCATCAAGTAGGCGCTGGTGGCAGCCGCGGCTCCAAGCGCGAAGAAGGGTACCTTGGGCAAACCTGGCACCAGGCCGAGCACGATCAACATCCCACCGGCGATCGCGATCGCCTTCGGGTAGGCGGTCAGCTGCCCGCCGATGTCCTTGCCGAGGTGCGAGCCTTCTTCCTCCCCACCGACCCGGGTGACGATGATGCCGGCAGCGGTCGAGATCAGAATCGCGGGGATCATGTTCACCAGACCGTCGCCGATGGTGAGCAGCGTGTATTTCTTGGCCGCATCTCCAACCGCGAGGCCTTTTTGGAGCACGCCGATGCTCAGGCCTCCGACGATGTTGATGACGGTGATGATGATTCCGGCGATGGCATCGCCCTTGACGAACTTCATCGCGCCGTCCATCGCTCCGAAGAGCTGACTCTCGCGCTCGAGGTCGCGGCGTTTGCGGCGCCCTTCTTCCATCTCGATTGCGCCCGCGCGCAAGTCCGCATCGATCGACATCTGCTTGCCGGGCATCGCGTCGAGAGTGAACCGGGCGGCGACTTCGGCGACCCGCTCGGATCCTTTCGCGATGACGAGGAAGTTCACCACCACGAGAATGATGAAGATGATTCCGCCGACCACCATGTTTCCGGCGGCCACGAATTGGCCAAAAGCCATCACCACTTCGCCCGCGTCGCCGGTTCCGAGAATCAAACGGGTGACCGAGACGCTGAGGGCCAACCGGTACATCGTCGTGATCAGCAGCACCGTTGGAAAAACGGTGATCTGCAACGCACTGGGAATGTAGAGCGCGATCAGAAGGATGACGACCGACAGGCTGATGTTGACCGTCAGCAGCAGGTCCAGCAGCAGGTGCGGCAACGGGACGATCATCATCCCGACGATCGAGACCATGACGATCGCCAGGACGATGTCGGAGTATTTGTTGATGAACGAGTTCTTCGACGCCATCGAGCTTTGAGCTTACCCCCACCCGCTGCCAGCGCACACTACCGACGGGCGCGCTTGAACAACGCTTTTGCCATTCGCAGCAGCCGGGTGGCCCGCTCGACAAAGGGGTCGTCCGAGGCGCCCAGGTCCAGCGCCCGGCTCAAATCTTCCACCGCCCCCTTCACCTTTCCGCGATTGAGCAGAATTTCTCCCCGGTACACCAGGGCCGAGACGTCGTCAGGGTCGATCTCGAGCGCCAGCTGGAAGAGCGCCAGGGCGCGCGCCTGGTCTTTGAGCGCCAGGTAGATGGTCCCCAACATGGTGTGGGCGAAGGCGTCCTTCGAGCCCGTGGCAACGAGGCCTTCGAAGATCAGCTTGGCCTCATTCACTTTTCCCATTTCGAACAGTTGGTGGCCCACCAGCGAAAGGTCGGCCACTTCCTGCAAGCTCTTGCGCCGCAGTGCTTTTCCCGGCGGCGAAGCCTGTGCCTGGGGAACTTCTTTGGTCTTTCTCCGCTTTCGCTCTGCCGCCACGCGGCGAAGGGTGTTGGGCGTGAGACGGGCTTCAGGCTCGACCGCGTCGACCTCGGTGACGACTTCGTCCAGCGACCCAATTTCGGCGAGGGTCTGAGTCGTCCGCGGGATGAAGGGTGGAGCTTTTTTCGGGAAGTAGATGACCGTGACCGGTCGACCCATTCCCGAGCGCTTTGTGGGTTTCATTCAAGAGCGCGCGGGCTGGGTTCGAAGTGCAGCGCGGGCGGTGCGACTACTTCTTCTTCGCGACCTTCGCCGGAGGTGCCTTCGCGGGTGGAGCGGCCTTTTTCGCCGGCGCAGCGGCAGGCTTGTCGGCCTTTTTTTCACTCGGGCCGGCGTCGTCGCCCTTCTGGGCCTGCTCGATCATTTCGAGGGCTGCCGCCGCTAAGACCCGTGCACGGTGGGTGAGCGGATCGGTGCCCTTGGGATCCAGGTCAACCGCTGCCTTGAAATCTTCCGCCGCCTCGAGAATCTTTCCCTGACGGAGGTGAACTTCACCGCGATTGACGTAGGAGGCGATTTCCTTGTTGTTGAGCTTGATCGCCTGGTTGAAGCACCGCAGGGCCAGATCAAGGTCTTCTTTGGCGAGGTGAACCGCGCCAAGCGCCGTCAAGTAATAGGCCTCACGGGGATCGAGCGCCTGGAGGCCGGTGAAAATGACCTCGGCGTCATCAAGCCGGCCTTGCTCATAGAGCTGAAAGCCAACCATCGCCATGGACAACATTTCCGGGCCGTTGATTGCGTTGAGCTCTTGAAGAGTCAGCTCGCCTTTCAACCACTTTTGAACCCGCTCAGTGCTGTAGAGGATCTTCTCCCAATCCGGCGTCACTTCTCCAGGCTTGGAAGCAGCTTTGGTGTCTTGCTTGGAAGGAACGACGGGTTCCTGCTGGTTCGCCATAAGTTTTGAAACCCCCAAAAATAAAACGGGCGCTTCCCGATTGGAAAGCGCCCGGAACCTAAAGAACGTTGCGGTAAGCGTCTACCTAAAAATTACCGGGGCAGGTTGCCGATGATGCTCTTCTTCATTTCGTGCGAGTTCGCCATGATCTTGCTCATCATCTCGTACATCCGGTTGTACTTGCCGAGGTCCTTCTGGAACTGCGCGAGCTCCGCTTCGGTGGCATTCTTGCCGGGGAACGGGGGCTCGGTCAGATCTCCGAGGGCAGAAGCGGCGCGATCTTCAATCGTTGAACCGCTGTTGCGGATGTTGACGTTGCTGCCTGCGCGAGCCTGCGCAATCGCAGCTTCGCCAGCGGCAGTCGCGGCGGCCTGGCCGGACGCGCGCTCGGGCGAGCCAATCTGCGGCAGCGTGACCGGAGGAGTCCCGGCCGGCGCGCCGGCGACTTCGCGCGGCATGCCCATCAGCCTGGCGAGGAAGTCCTGAACATTTTTGGGGCTCGCCAGATCCTGGCCAGCGGTGACGCCCCGGTCGATCAGCCTGTTGAGCAGGCCAGCGAGGGGCGAGGGCAGACCGGAGAAGAGGCCTTTCGCGAGGGCACCAGCTCCGCCGATGAACTTGTCAGCGATCGACGCGAGCGTCTTGCTGACTTCAGGGGCGATCGCCTTGAACAGCGCGGGGCCAACGGTGCTGATGACGTTCTTGAAAATGCTACCAATGTTGAGGCCCATGTTGTTTCTCCGGTTCGTTACGACTGGTTGGTGGGGAGTGACCCCCGAGAACTACTGTAGCAGTTATCGCCTCACCGCCCGCGCAGTTGCCTACCCCCGCTCACTTTCTGGCGAGATTACCCAACATCGCGGAAACCTTCGTTTTCAACGCCAGATCCGAGCCGGAAAACTGGGCGCCCCGCCTCAAGTCGTCTACCGCCTGGGCCTTCTGCCCCATCGCAATCTTCACTTCCGCACGGCCCACGTAGGCAGAGGCATCCTGGGGGGAAATCTTCAGCGCTACGTCGTAGGCGGCGAGTGCACCGGCTGCGTTACCGGCGGCCATCTCGACCACCCCCAGGGCCTTGGCAAAGTACACGTCGAGCGGGTTGACCGCGTAAAGGCCCTGAAACAGGGTCCGAGCCTCGCTGATCCGGCCCTGGTAGAAGAAGAAATAGGCGGTGCGGGCGATCGAATACAGCTCGTCGTCGGTATAGCCGCGCACATCTTTGAGGGTCGCCTTCCCATCGGCCCATTTTTGAAGCCGGGCGATCAGCGCGGCTTCGTTCGGCGGTGCTTCGGGCATCAGAACCCTTCCTCTTTTTGCTCCTCTCGCATTCTGCGTTGGATTTCGTCCATGTCGATGCTCAGATTTCCGACGAGCTGGAGCATCTGGTTCTCACGCGAAAGCAAAGACTTGAGCCGCTCGACGCGATCGGGCGCCGCACGAATCGACTGAAGCCCCATCTCGAGCAGCGCGCGCTCTTCGTCCTGGGCGCGCTGGGCGACGGTCGAAAGCCGAGACCGGTCGGTATACGACTCGATGTCGGCTTCGTGCCCCGCGGGCATCGGCGGCATGGGCAGCCGCAGCTCTTCAGCCGAATGGGCAGGGCTGATCGAATCGAGCAGCGCAGTCGAGGCGAGCGAGGGATTCTTCGGGTCGCCCTTCTTGCGGACGTTCTTCTTCTCGAGCTGGGCGCGGTTGACGAGCTTCTCGCGAACCGTGCTGGGGCCGCCCCAGGGCCATGCGGGACCACGGGGGATCTGCTGATTGATCTTCGCCATGAAGAAATCGACTCTACTTCTTCTGTCTGGCTTCGTGCTCCTGCTTGAGCGCGAACACGAAGTTGAGGACCTCGGCGACGGCGTCGTAGAGGTCTTCAGGCACTTCCTGGCCGACCTCGACGCGGTACAGCGCGTTGGCCAAGGCGACGTTTCGCATCACCGGAATGTTGAATTGCTTGGCGATCTCGCGAAGCTTTTCGGCCTTCAGGCGCAAGCCCTTCGCGATCACCCGAGGTGCGTTGTCCTTCTCGCGGTCGTACTTGATGGCGATCGCTACGTCGGTGTCTTCAGCCACGAGCGGCACGGTACCACCCGTCAGGCGTGGGCCGGAAGCTCGGGACCATTCTTCAATTGGTAGACGAAGTTGAGGACCTCTGCCACCGCGTCGTAGAGCTCTTCAGGAACTTCCTGATTCACGTCGATGCGCAGCAGCGCATGCGCCAGCGGCACGTTGCGCAACAGGGGGACATTGGCAGCGCGTGCCACTTCCCGAAGCGCTTCCGCCCGGGCATTGATGCCTTTGGCGATCACCCGCGGAGCTCCATCGTGTTGTTTGTCGTACTTGATCGCGATTGCAACGTGGTCGGGGTTGGTCACGATCACGTCGGCACTCTTGGCCGCATCCATCTGCGCGCCTTCCATCAGCTCGTGAGCCAATTCTTTGCGCTTCTGCTTGTGATGCGGGTCGCCTTCGCTTTCTTTGTATTCCTTCTTCACGTCCTCCTTCGTCATCATCAAATCTTTCATGTACGACTTCCGCTTCAAGAAGACGTCGACGATCGCGAACGCAAACAGCAGCAGCCCGACGCGAACGGAGACCCGATAGACCAGCTCGCCCATCACCCGCATCGTGTTTTCTACGTCGCTGCGAATCGTTGCCACCACGATCCCCATCGCGTCGCGCACCACCCCGTAGACCACGTAGCCGGTGATGCCCATCTTCCCCATCGACATCACCATCTCGATGAGCTGCTTCTTCGAGAACAGGTTTTTGAAGCCCTTCAGCGGGTCGAGCTTCTCGAGCTTGGGGACGAGGGGGTCGATGGTGAAGTTGGCCCCAATCTGAATGAACTCGACGAGCCCACCGATGATCGCGCAAGAGAACGCGATCGGAACCGAGAGGATCATCACGTCCATCAGCCCGATCATCATCGCGTTGGACGTGGATCGTTCGAGGTCCACCGGGTTCGTCATGTGGTCGATGGTGAAAGCGAAGAGCTCTCTGATCTTCGTCTCGAAATTCGGCCAGGTCGCCTTCACTACGCCCAGGCCGACCAGGAAGACGAAGACCCCGGTGAGATCCTTGCTCTTGGGGACGTTGCCTTGCTTGCGGGCGTCCTGAATCTTTTTTTCTGACGGCTCTTCTGTTTTTTCTCCGCCTTCATCTGCCACGAGTCACCCGAGCAACCAGATGGCTTTGCGGAGCACCAGGAACATGTGACCGAACTCTTCCCGGCCTCGCAAGAGAATGAGGTGCAGCGAGGTGAAGAGCACCAGCACCGTCACGGCGGGCTTGATTTGCATCGAGATGAAGAACACCTGCACCTGGGGAGCGACTCGGTTGATCATGCCCAGGGCCAGGTCGGTGAGAAACGTCGCCAGCAGCACCGGGGCCGAGATGGCGAGCGCGACCCGCAGCAGATCTGCGAACACCCGAATCATCAAGTCGAAGAAGGGCCACATTCCGTGGGAAAACTTCGGGAAGCTGTCCAGAGGAATGGTCTGAAAGCTGTCGCCAATGGCAAAAATCACCAGGTGGTGGCCGTTGAGAGTCAGAAACAGAGTGATGAAGATCTGAAGCTTGAGCGCGGCGTAAAGCGAGACGGCTTGCCCGATCGCCGGAACCTGCATTTGCGCCGAGTTGGTACCCGACATGTTGTCCATCAGCTGGCCGCCCGCCGCAGCTGCATCGAAGACCCGTCCGACGATGAAGGCGATGGTGTACCCGACGAACAGTTCCTTGAGCAGCAGCACCAAGAACACCATCGGCTCGACCGAGATGTACTGAACCCGATCTGCGACCGTGGGGAAGATCACCAGCGCGATGATCAGCGCCAGACCCAGCTTCACTTCGACCGGAGACGCCTCGCCCCCGATCATCGGAGTGAGGATGATGGTCGGCAAGATTCGCAGCAACAACAACGCCATCGTCACCAGGATGTGCGTGAAGTCGGCCTGGAAGCCGAGCTCGGCGCGCATCTGCAAGAGGACGTCGGCGATCGTCATCTGCCGATCAATTGCGGGAAACGGTCGTAGATGTGGAACGTGAATCGCACCAGCTGAGATCCGATCCACGCGCCCGAGAGGCCGAGCACGCCGAAGACGACCACCACCTTCGGGGCAAAGGACAGCGTCTGTTCTTGAATCTGTGTCGTGGCCTGGAACACCGAAACCATGAAGCCCACCACCAGGCTCATCACCACCGGGGGCCCAGAGGCGATCAACACCAGGAACAACGCTTCCTGCGTGATGTAGGTGATTTGTTGCATCGGGCGCGCTCCTTAGAGGTAACCGACCACGAGTCCCTTCGAGATCAGGTACCAGCCGTCAATCATCACGAAAAGCAACAGCTTGAACGGCATCGAGATCGTGGTGGGAGAGAGCATCTGCATCCCCAGGGCGAGCAGAATGTTCGCCACCACGATGTCGATCACGATGAAGGGCACGAACAGCAGAAAACCGATCTGAAAGGCCTCCTTCAGCTCAGAGATCACAAACGCAGGCACGAGGATCAGGAAGTCCTTGTCTTCAATGCCTTGTCGGTCTTCGGCTTTTCGCATCTTCAGCGCCAGGCTGAAGAACAATGACCGGTCTTTCGTGGTCACCTTCTTCATCAAGAACGCACGCAGGGGTTCCTTGGCTCGCTTCGCAGCCTCGAACATCTGATCGATGTTCTTGGAGTCCATCAGACCTTCTTTGTTTCGGAAGCCATCTGCATCGGCGACCCGGTACATTTCCTGCCCCACGGGAGCCATGATGTAGACGGTGAGGATGATCGCCAGGCCGGTGATCACCTGCGTCGGCGGAATCTGCTGCGTGCCCATCGCAGTGCGCACGATCGAGAGCACGACTGAAATCTTCACGAAGCTGGTCACCATCATCAACGCAAACGGGGCCAGGCCCAGCGCCGCAAGCGCAATCATCAACACCAGAGGGCGACTGGAGATCGAGTCGGCCCCGATCGGGTTGGCCGGCATCTGCTCGGCTTTGGGGGTAATCACCTTGGCGAAGGCGATCGCGGGGGTGAGCAGGGTCACCAGCGTAAAGAACCAGAGCGTCAACCGCAGCCGGGGGGGCAAGCGCCTCATGAGGGGTCTCCTGGCGCGGGAGCGGCGGGATCTTCTCGACGCTTGAGCAGCTTCTGAAGGAAAGGGCTGAGCGCAATTCCCGGCAGCCGCTGCAGCCGCAGCTTTTCGACTTCTGGCGCGTCGAGCTTGGCGATCAGCTGCAACGAACCGTCCCCCCCGCCGATCAGCAGGTACTCGCCAGCGGCCTTGACGACGAACATCGCTCGCTTCTGATCAAGAGGAATACGTTCGACGACCTGCACGACGGCCTGACCGCGGGGGACCGCTGAGATCCCCATCAACCGACGCAGGCCAAAATTCAGCGTGACGTAGATCACCATGATGATGAAGCCGAGAACGACGAAGGTGCGCACCAGGGTCCAACCGAGGTTCAATTCTTCGACGGGCGCTGCATCGGGTGGCTCGACTCGGGCGAGCTGAACGTCGGCCCCCGGTGGCTTGAGCTCGGCCTTGGGTGGGGGCTGCGAAACGGAACCGGCAGCGGCAGCTGGCGCCGAAACGGGAACTTCTTCAGCGGCCACCGCCGGAACGCTGCTGAGGAAACCCAAGAGGGTCAAGAGAACTGCGGCACGACTCATTGAGGCGCAGACGGTAGTCAATCTGCGCGCACATGACCACGATGCACACCAGAAGTACTACCCGGCAAGCGAGAGCACGCGCACGCCGAGGTTCCCTTCGATTTCGACCAATTCTCCGCGGGCCACGATTTTCCCGTTCACCGACAAATCGAGCGGTTCTCCCGGCATTCGGTTGAGGTCGATGACCAACCCGACCTTCAACGACACCACTTCCTCCGCACTGACGGGCACCCGCGCGAGCTCGACCGAAATCTGGAGCGGAATGTCGTTGAGCAGCTCTGCGCCTTCCTGACTCTTGAGCGTGTCTTCCACTTGGTTCCTTCCTCGTTTGTCGAGCCCAGGACTGGTCGATTCCTCGACTTTCATCCCCAGGCCCTCGGTCGCCATCGATTCGTTCGCCCCGCCCTCGCCTCTGTCTTCCGAACCGGCTTCGGGGTTGGGCTCCGGCTCGCCGGTGAGCATCTGCCCCCCCTCGCCCATCGTGAACCCGGTGACCCTCGCTTTGAAGCGGTTGCCCTCGAGAATGATCTCGGCGTCCAGGTACCCTGCCCGGCCCAGACCGACCCGAAGCCTGGCCACTCCGCCTTCCCCCTTGTCGGGACGGGCAGTCAGCTCTTCAATCAAGATCACGTCGCGCTCGCGCAGCTCGGACAGATCGGCGCTCGAAATGGCCATCTGGCCGATCTCGGCACGCAGCCAATTCTTCACCGTCGACAGACGCTTGATGTTCGCCCGGGCCTGAGAACTTCGTCGCGCCTTTCTGATTGCCGAATCGGGAGGAGGGTTCGCCGTGGCGAGCACAGAAGCTGGAATGAACAGCCGCACGTAACCCGAATGCTGCCCGAAGACCGCCTTCAGCTGCACCACTGCCAGGTGCGTTTCGTCACCGAGCAACTGCATGGCTTCGTCGAAGCCGCGGCAGATGCCTTCCAGCCGAAGCCGGGGCAATGAAGGGTCCAGGCTTGGGGCCAGCGCCTTCAGAGTTTCGATCAGCACGTACCCCATCACCCCTTCCTCAATGTCGGTCAACGGGCGCAGGGACACCGCTTCGCCGGAACCTCCCAGCAGCATGTCGATCGCGATGTGCGCCAGGCCAACCTCGACTTCGAGGAAGCCGCGCGTCTTGTTGGGCTGAGGAGCGAGCACCGCAAGAAAGGTCGGCTCGCCCACGTAGCGCCGCAGGTTCTTGGGGGTGACGACGTGGACGTACTCGGTCGCCAATGAAACATCTTCTTCGAACAGCTCACGAAGGCGCTGACGCACGCTCTCACTGACGTGCCCATCGGCGCCAATGCCGGGGAGCATCCACTCGAGGCGACGGGCCAGCTGCTGTTGAAGGCGAGAAATCTTCTCGAGGTTGGTGAACCGAAAGGGCTTCCACGCCCGCACGGGTGACTGCGACGAGCCCAACGGCCGCTGTGGGCGGCGCTCGATCAACGAGGTGTCGATCATCATCGTCCGTTCGTGCTGCGCTTTTTTGGGAGGCGCCTTCGGAGGAGGAGGATTCAAACCTTCGCCTCGGTCTTCAGCGTCTCGAGCGTGAGGCCCCGCGCGCTCAGTGCGCTCTTCAGCGTTTCAGACTGTTCTTCGAGCAGCTTCAACACGTCGCGATCTGCGCCCGAAAACACCGCCGTAATTTTCCCGTTCTTCGACGAGACCTTGACCGACATGCCGCCCAGCACTTCGCTCTTCAAGTCGATTTGAAATTCCATCTTGCCCAGCGCATTGGTCCCCACTCGAACCCGCTCGACGATCTTCTGGGCGATTTCCGCGGCCGCCTTGCGCAGGCGGTCCGAGCTTTGGGTCTCGTTCTTCTTTTGGATGGAGACCGGGGCCATCAAGGCGGGATTGAAGCGAAAGCTGGCTGCAGCCATGGGCTCGCTTCCCTTGTCCTTGCCCCCCTGTTGGCCTCCTTTGTCACTGTCGGCCTTCAAGTCTCCTTTTTCTGCTCGCGCTCCGCCGCTTGCGCTTCCCGCCTTCGACGCGGTGCTGTCCGAGCTTTCTTTTCGGTCGTCCAACCGGGCATGGGTGGTCTGGGCATCCTGACTGCGACCTTCGCTGCGAGAGGCACCGCTGAGTTGATCGGCCCAGAGCGCCGAACGGCTCTGCATCTGGCCCTGCTCGCCCGATTCTTTTACGCGGCCGCCGGCAGCCGATTCCGAGGTGGCCGACTGCTTGACCTTGTCGTCGAAGCTCTTCGAACCCATTCGGGCCTGGGTATGGGTGGTGTCCTGCCGCCGGCCTTCCTGGGTTCCGCCTTCGACTGCTTTCGCATCGGACTCGCCGAGCATCTGGGCGATCGCACTCCGAGCGCTGTTGGAAGACTCCTGCGTCTTGGCGCTCGCCCGCTGCCCCGTCAGTTGCTGCTGGGCCGTCTTTTGCCCCAGAACGAGCTTCGAAAAGGTCGACGCGGCGCCCGCCTTGTCTTTGCTGCGGCTCTCTTCGGTGCGCTTGGCGAGGGCCAGGCGTTCGGCGACCCGGGCAGCATCGCGATCGTCATCGACCCGACTCATCCCTGCTTCCTCGAACGAGCGAGGTGAAGAGCGTTGCCGATCTCCTCCTGGTTCATCTCTTCCTTGTCCTGCCTGATCTTGCGGGTCTCTTTGGTCCAGGTTTCCTTGTGCTTCTCGATCGCCTTTTTGTCCTTCGCCGCTTCGGCCATTTCGAAGCGGCGGGTCTCGACGAGAAGCTCGGCCTGGCGCACCGCTTCTTTCTGGCGCTCGATGTCGAGGCCTACCTGGGCCTCATCATCTTTCAGCTTCTGCTCGAAGCGGTTCATCTGGGTCATTCCCGTGGCGTACACGCCGCGCTTCATCACTTCTTCCATGTAGGCCTGCACTTTGGCTTTGCGCTCGGCCTTGCGGCGCTCGAGGTCTTCTTCCAGCTTCTTGAGCGCGACTTGTTCCACCGTGAGGGCACGCATCGCGGCAGAGAAGGCCTGCTTGGCCTCTTCTTCAGCCGCCTCTCTCATCTCGAGGAGTGTCTGCAGTCGATACGGGGGCATTGCGCCCTGAGCCTAGCTTCAGTTCGCGTCTTCGAACAGCGCCACCAACTGGGCCACGGTGTCCGCGTATAGGACGTTCGAGTCCGTGGGCTGCTTGAGAAAATCGATGATCGCGTCGTACTTGTCGATCGCGTAATCGGTGCGGGGGTCGGTGCCGTACTGGTAGGCGCCCAGCAAGATCAAATCGCGCTGCTTCTCGTAAGTGGCCAGAGTCTCACGCAGCTTTCCCGCGGCCTTCTTGTGCTCGGGGCTGACGATCTGGCTCATGACGCGGGACAGCGAGGCGAGGACGTCCATCGCGGGCCACTGGTTTCTCTCGCCCAGCGCGCGATTGAGAATGAAGTGGCCGTCGAGAATACCTCGCACCTCGTCGGCGATCGGCTCTTCCATGTCACCGCCGGCAACGAGGCAGGTGTAGATGGCGGTGCATTTCCCCTTCGCCGAGTTTCCCGTTCTTTCGAGAATTCGGGGAAGCATCGAAAACACGCTCGGAGGGTACCCCTGGCGAGCAGGAGGCTCACCAATCGCCAGCCCGATCTCACGTTGAGCGCGGGCAAGCCGGGTGATGGTGTCGAGCATGAACAGGACGTTGCCCCCCCTCTCACGGAAGAATTCAGCGATGGCCGTCGCGACGAAGCCGGCTTTCAAGCGAACCAGCGAGGGCTGGTCGGAAGTCGCGCAGACCACCACCGACCGCTTGAGGCCTTCATGGCCCAGTGAATCTTCGACGAACTCGAGAACTTCGCGGCCGCGCTCACCTACCAGCGCGATCACCGCAAGCTCGGCAGTGGCGTTGCGCGCAATTTGCCCCATCAGGGTCGATTTCCCAACGCCCGAGCCTGCGAAGAGCCCGATGCGCTGGCCTTCTCCTACGGTCAACAACCCGTCGATGCAGCGAACCCCCAACGACAGCGGATGCTCGATGCGCTTGCGCGTATAGGGGTCGGGACAATCGCGATCCACCGACCAGTCGACCATTCCTTCGGTCGGCAGCGGGCCCTTGCCGTCCATCGGTTCGCCGATTCCATTCAGTACCCGGCCCAACAGGCCGTCTCCGGCTCTGACCGTCAGCGGCTTACCGGTGGGAATGACTTCGCTGTCGGGGCCGATGCCTTTGAGCTCGCCCAACGGCATCAACATCACCTCTTCACCCTGGAAGCCGACGACTTCTGCGCGAACGTAGCCAGGCCCGCGCCCGCGGATTTCGCAGATGTCCCCCACTCGGACGTTGGGCACCGCGGCCTTGATCACCAGCCCAGTCAGCTCGGTGACCCGGCCCCGAACGCGGACCGTCTGCGCTTCTTTGATGAGTTGGGTGTACCGCTTGAGGTCGATGGCCACTACTTCGAGTCCTTCTTCGCACCATCTGGATACAAGACGTTTCGCAGCATGTCGAACTGGGTCTTGAGCTGCGCGTCGATGGTGCCGAACTCAGTTTGAATGATGCACCCGCCCTGTTCGATGTCCGCGTCATCGCGAATCGCCAGCTCGAGGGTGCGACCGATCTGCTCCATCAGCTTGGGCCGCTTCTCGCGCAACAGCGCCCCGTCTTTAGGATTCACCCGCAGGATCATCGCTT
>JAYVCD010000133.1:0-3647 GCA_043750125.1 Archangiaceae bacterium
AGCAACCGCACCGGCTCTTTGTCCGCGGCGCCCGCTTTTTGAACCGGGAAGTCGGTCGCAAGCCGCGACATCGGCCCCTTCCCGTACAGCCCATCGCGCACCACCTTGAAGTCCCGGCTGATGCTCTGGGTGGTGAAGGGCCAGGTGAAAGCGATGTCCTCGAGGCCCAGGTTGTATTTGCCCAGGCACCCCTGCAGCGGCTCGAGCTGTTGGGTCTGTGCCGCGTGGTTGATGTACGCGAAGGGCGATCGCACCGGGCGTCCGTCTTCGTCCAGAACGCGGCGGGTGATCACCGCGGCGTAGGTGGTGTTTTCCCGCATCGGCATCACCGGCTTCATGATCAGCGTGTGGGTCTCACGCTCGTAGAAGGTCATCACGTCGAACGGGTTCGAATCGGGGTGGCGGGTGTTGGGGTGATCGAGCACCCCGTCCATGTCGAGATCTTCGCCCAGGTCGAGCTCGCCATTGCCGTTGCGATCTTCTTCGAGCTCTTCGAAGACCAACTGCTGGGCGACGTTGTGAACGTCGTTGGGGAAGTAGTCGCGCCGTTCGAGCGTGAGCGGGAAATTTCCTTCGCCCAGGTCCAGCGGCACCGCCTCGCAGTAGTCGGGCGAGTCGGGCGTGATGTCGATGACGTACACCGCATCATCGCGCGGGTCGTAGTCGTCGCCGACGTGCCGACGGTAGATCTGCTCTACGTCCAGAGGCTTTTCGAACCCCACCGTAATCGCGCCATAGGTGCTCCAGCCGTCGAGCTTGTCGAGGTCGGCGCGAGTCGTTTTTTCCCAGTCGTTGGCGGCGGTGAGGCTGACGTTGACCCGTCGCCGGGTGGGTGAGCTGCTGTCGAAGCGCAGCGCCAGGTCGTTGGGAAACGGAAGGTCCGGCTGCGGCCGATGAAACAGGTCGAACTTGATCTTCGCCCCGGTGCCTTCGGGCGTCGCTCTCAACCCCTTGCCTTCCGGAGAGGTGCACGCCATCGCAGCGGCGGCCAACCCCACGAGCACGATCCGTTTCATGTCCTCTCCTTCACAGGCTGGCGGACAACCGCAGCCTCGCCATTCCCACCGGGCCCATCGTGCCGCCCATCGGAATCGCAAATGCATCGCCCGGCAGCAGCAGGCCCACTTCGAAGGTCAGGCTGATCACCAGCATCTGAATCGGCTGCCACCGGGCCTGGGCGCCCAGGTCGAGCTCGGTGCCCAGGTAATTGCCCGGAGCGCCACCGAGGAAGTTGATTGCGGTCCCGCCTCCGAGCCGGCTGTTGAACGGGTCGGTCAGGCGCGCGGTCGAGAAGGCGAACAGCGGGCCTCCGTACAGATCGAACCACTCGCGCACCCCGTAGCGCAGCCGGGGAAAGAGGTACCAGGCCGAGCTGACCGAGCCACCGCTGGGCGCCAGCTCGACCCCTTCGGGAGGCTCGCCCAAAAGGTTCGGATCTGCGGCGCGAAACGCCGACCGTGCCGACTGCCACCCCAGCACTTCATCGAACAGCACCAACCCCACCTTGTAGTCGCGATCGAACCGGAAATTTTCGAGCCGGTCGTCGTTCGGGTTCTGGTCTCCCGAGGCGAAGCCCCAGTCGAGGTACGCCTGCGCGCGCCCGTTGCGGTACGACAACTTCGCCGCGGCGCCCAGCTGCCTCACCTTCAACACCGGAGCGCTGTCGGTGCGACCCTCGGTCGTGGTGCCGGTGATTCCTGCGATCTCGAAGCCGATGTTGAAGACCCGGCCCTCGCTTCGGGCGAACTGCCACTTCCCGGCAAAATCGAGCGCGACCGCGTCGGTTGAGCGGCCGTTGTCGGTCACTCGCCTCGCCCGTTGGTGTCGGTAGACCGCGTAGAGCCCCAGGTTGTGCTCGGGGTCGGGGTTGAAGCGCAGCGCGAAGACGGCCTGAAACGCGTCGTCGCCCCGAACCAGGCTCGCCGTCGCATCGCGCACCACCAGGTCGGCGGCGATCATCGGCTCGATCGCCCGGAACCTGCCCCCGAGCTTGAAGAACGGGCGCCCCACCAGCAGCGCGCGGTAGGTCAGATTGCCGAAGTGCTGCTGGCCAAACTCGCCCGCTTCGGGGTCCCTGCTTCCTCCGTTGGCGAGGATCCCCAGGCCCCACTGCGACAGCTGCTGGCCGACCCGGAACACTCCGGTCTTCCATTTGTATTCGGCGTACAGCTGGCGCAGGTCGAGCGCATTGAAGCTCGGGTGGGCAGTGCGCGCGGCGAACACCCCTTCGGGGGGAAGTCCCCACAGCGCGCCCGTGGCGGTGTCGGCTTCCGCTGCAAACCCGAACCCGCGAAAATGCACCTCGGGGTTGATTCGCAATCGGGTCTCGAACGGATTGCTGTCGACCCGGGTCCCTGACTCGTCCACCGGGAAGCCCGACACGCGCTGGTACGAGACCCGCAGCAACGCACTGATTCTTCCCGCGACATCCTCTTCGACCCGCGCAGTTCCCGCGTCAGCCGAAGCGGGCACCTCTGGGGGCAGCACCGGCTCGGGGCCCGCGTCGATTCCCATCTCGCGAACCAGCTCGGCGGCGTCATCGGCGCCGCCCGGGTTCGCTGCTCGAGGCTGCACCACCGGCCCCCCATCGGCTTCAACGGCGAAGGCGGGCGCGGCGAGTCCCAGCAGCAACAGCCACCACAAACGCAAAGGCCGCATCGCGGGCGTTTCTCCTGTGAAAGCTGAGGGGGAACGGGGGAAGCCGCGCGGGCCGATAGCATGCTTGACGGAAGCTTGGCCACTCCCTTAAGAGGCCGACCCCACCCTTGGGAAAGGTTCTCTCAAGGGCGGTTGCAGCAGGCGGTTCGGCTACCCAGCAAAACCGTCTTCCCGCTCTCGAGCGCGTTGCTCGAGGGCATTTCCCATGGGGAGAAAACAAATGGCAGAAGCAGCAGTGGCAGATACCGCGGGCAAGAAAATGCTCCGCGAGTACGAGACGGTTTTTCTGATCAAGCCCGACGTAACCGATGACAACGTCGACAAGCTCAAAGAGCGCGTCCGCACGATCGTCAACCGGGACGGCGGCAAGCTCATCCGCTTCACGATCTGGGGAAAGAAGAAGACGATGTACCCAATCGCCAAGCAGCCTCGCGCGGTCTACGTGCACGCCAGCTACCTGGGGCCCTCGGGCCTGGTGGCCGAAGTCGAGCGCAACCTTCACAACATCGACGAAGTCAGCCGGTGGATGTCGAAGCGCTTGAAGGGTGAAGTCGACCCCGAGAGCCGCCCGGTGCTCGAAGACGTGAAGCTCGCAGGCGATGTCGACGACAACAAGCCGCTCGGTGGTGCAGAGCGTGACTCGTTCCGCGGCGATGAAGGTGGCTTCGATGGTGGATTCGACGACCAGGGAGACGAGTAACCATGCGCGAGAGAACTGAAAGCAAGAGCGGCGGCGGTCGGGGCGGCGATAAGGACGAGCGCGGAGCCCGCGGTGAAGGCAAAGATGACGAGCGAGGCGGAGGACGCGCTTTCGGCCGTCGCAAGGTCTGCCGGTACTGCGCTGACAAGAACGCCAAAGTCGACTTCAAAGATCAGCCGGCGCTGAAGTACTTCGTCACCGAGCGCGGCAAGATCATTCCCCGCCGCATTTCGGGCAATTGCGCCAAGCACCAGCGTCAGGTCGCCAAGTCGATCAAGCAGGCGCGCGG
>JAYVCD010000134.1:0-19242 GCA_043750125.1 Archangiaceae bacterium
CGAAAGCCGTGTGCGGGAAATCCGCACGCACGGTTTGAATGGAGGTGGGGGAAACCGGATCGCGTGAGCGAAACCGGCGCCCCCATCCACCTATGCGCGTGCTGATCGCCGACGAATTCTCGAAGCGTCACCTCGACTCGCTGCGGGGCCTTGGGCTGAGCGTCGAGTACAAGCCCGAGGCGAAGGCCGATGATCTTCCGGCCTTGAGCGCGAACGTCGCAGTGCTGGTGGTCCGCAGCACCGAAGTAAAGCGGCCGGTCTTCGAGAGCTGCCATTCGCTGTCCCTGGTGATTCGGGCCGGGGCGGGCGTGAACACCATCGACGTGGCGGCCGCGAGTGAGCGCGGAGTGTTCGTCGCCAACTGCCCCGGCCAGAACGCGATCGCCGTCGCCGAGCTCGCGATGGGGTTGATGGTGGCCAGCGACCGACGGATTCCGGACAACGTGCAGGCGCTGCGGGAAGGGAAGTGGAACAAGAAGCTGTTTTCGCAGGCCCGGGGTTTGTTCGGCCGAACGCTGGGAGTGGTGGGGCTGGGGTCGATTGGGGTCGCGACGGGTGAGCGGGCCAAAGCCTTCGGGATGCGGGTCGTGGGCCACTCGCGCAGCTTCACCGCCGACAAAGCCCGAGAGCTGGGCTTCGAGTTCGCTCCCAACCTGCTCGAGCTGGCGCGCCAGTCGGACGTGTTGAGCGTGCATGTGCCGGGCGGCGCCGAGACGAAGGGCTTCATCAGCCGCTCGATTCTCGCGGCCCTGCCCGACGGGGCGCTGTTCATCAATACTTCGCGCGCCGACGTGGTGGACCAGGCCGCGCTGTTGGAAGAGGCGAAGTCGGGGCGGCTGCGGGTGGCGACGGACGTCTATGCCGACGAGCCGAAAGGGGGGGCCTCAGACTGGGTCAGCGCGTTGGCCCAACTGCCCAACGTCTACGGGACCCATCACATCGGAGCCTCGACCGAGCAGGCGCAAGAGGCGATCGCGGACGAGGCGGTGCGCATCGTCGAGAGCTTCCTCACCCGAGGGGAAGTGCCCAACTGCGTCAACGTCGCGAAGATGACTCTCGCGCGCTTCCAGCTGATCGTTCGCCACCACGACAAGGTCGGAGTGCTGGCGAACGTGCTGGGCGAGCTGCGCGAGGCGGGCATCAACGCGCAGGAGCTCGAGAACACCATCTTCGAGGGCGGGTTGGCCGCCTGCTGCAAGATTCAGATCGACTCGCGACCGGGAGACGAGGTGTTGGCGAAGATCCGGGGACGCACGAACGAGGTGATCTTCACCGACCTGATCGAGCTCAAGAGCTGAAGCCGGCGCCTACTGGTCGCTGACCGATTGGCAGCTGAAGCCGACGATCTGGTTGATCGCGTAGCTGCCCGACTGGAAGCAGGCCTGCAGGCCGTTCGAGTAGGGGGTGAGGGTTTGGGACAAGCCCAGGTCGTAGGTCGCGCTGACGTTGGTGGCCTGCTCGAACGACCACTGAACGAAGTAGGGCACGTCGTAGGTCGAGTCCGGTTGCAGGCCCACCTGGCCCGAGAGCTGGGCGAAGACCGGCTGACTGGTGGCGCCGTTGGGCCCGACGATCGCCACGCTCACCGAGTAGTTCCCCACCGCGCAGAAAGCCGAGCCTCCGGTGGTCACGATTCGGGCGCGGCCGGTCGCGCGGCAGACGACGGTGCGCGCATTGACGGTGAAGTCGGTCTGCACGGTCGAGCGGCGCAGCAACGTCGCCTGGGTGCAGGGGGCGAACGGACCGCTGGTCATGTTGCAGCTGTTGATCAGCTGGCTGCCGAAGAAGGTGTTGGGTCCCGCCGGCCCCTGGGGCCCTTGAAAGCCGGTCGTCCCGGCTGTGCCTTGTGCTCCGGCAGGACCTTGCGCGCCGGTGGCTCCCGCCGAACGCGCAGTTGGCCGGGCCGGGAATGGAAGTGCCGACCACCGCCGCACCCGCAGGGCCGGTGACGATCACAATTCCCCCATCGACCCCATCTCACCCATCGCGCCGACTTCCCCCCGCGCTCCGGGCAGGCCCATTGGCCCTTGCCCCCCGTCCAATCCTCCAAAATTTCCGTTGTTACAACCGATCAACGCCAGGGAGAAAAAGATGGTGAGGGCGGACTTGGACATGGGGGGCGGCCTGCTACCCAAATCCGGTCCGAACTGCACGCGCTCGACAAAAATGACCCCAGAAGGTCAGCCCGCGACGCGGTGACCGACGCGCAGCCGCCGCGCTTTCTCGAGCACGTTCTTCAGGTACTTCCCGGTGAAGCTCGCTTTGACCTCGGCCACTTCTTCAGGCGTCCCGGTCGCGAGCAGCTTTCCTCCGGCGAAGCCCCCTTCCGGCCCGAGGTCGATGACGTGATCGGCGTTCTTGATCACATCGAGGTTGTGCTCGATCACCAACACCGAGTTGCCCGCATCGACGAGGCGATTGAGCACCTTCAGCAGCTTGCGAATGTCCTCGAAGTGCAGCCCGGTGGTCGGCTCATCGAGAATGTAGAGCGTCCGTCCGGTCGCGACCCGCGCCAGCTCGCGAGAGAGCTTGATTCGCTGCGCCTCTCCGCCCGAGAGCGTCGGTGACGGTTGACCCAGCCGCAGGTACGACAACCCCACATCGTCCAGCGTCTTCAACACCCGGCTGATGTCGCGGTGGACGCCGAAGTGGCCGATTGCCTCGCGCACCGACAGCTCGAGGATCTCAGCGACGTTCTTGCCCTTGTAGCGGACCCGCAGAGTCGCATCGTTGAAACGCTTGCCGCCGCAGACTTCACACGGCACGTAGACGTCGGCGAGGAAGTGCATTTCGACCTGGCGCACTCCATCGCCTTCGCAGGCCTCGCAGCGACCGCCTTTCATGTTGAAGCTGAAGCGGCCCGGGGCATAGCCGAAGGCGCGGGCCTCGGCGGTCTGCGCGAGCACTTCACGAATGGGATCAAAGACCTTGGTGTAGGTGGCCGGGTTGCTGCGCGGCGTCCGTCCGATCGGCCGCTGATCGATGTCGATCACCTTGTCGAGGAACTCGAGGCCCTTGATCGAGTGGTGCGCGCCGGGGACGTCGCGGGTGTTGTAGAGCGCGCGGCTGAGCGCCGGGAAAAGAATCTCGTTGATCAGCGTCGACTTGCCCGCGCCCGAGACTCCGGTGACGGCGACGAACACCCCCAGGGGAATTTCAATGTCGAGGTTCTGAAGGTTGTTCGCCTTCGCCCCGAGAATCTGCAGCTTCTGTTTCCCCGGCTTGCGGCGCTTGGCCGGCACTTCGATTTCTTCCCGGCCGGACAAGAATGCGCCGGTCAGGCTCTTCGGATCTGCCATCACCTGGGCCGGAGTTCCCTGCGAGACGACTTCTCCACCCAGCTCGCCCGCACCGGGGCCGAAGTCGATCAACCAGTCGGCCTCTTCCATCGTCTCTTCGTCGTGCTCGACCACGATCACCGTGTTGCCCAGGTCTCGCAGTCGCTTCAGAGTGGTGAGCAGCTTTCCGTTGTCGCGCTGATGCAGCCCGATGCTCGGCTCGTCGAGGATGTAGATGACGCCGGTCAGCTCGCTGCCCATCTGGGAGGCGAGGCGAATGCGCTGGCTCTCTCCGCCACTGAGCGTGGACGCGGTGCGCTCGAGCGTGAGGTAGGTGAGGCCCACGTTCTCGAGGAACCCCAGCCGGCTGCGAATCTCTTTCGTCAGCTCGGCGGCGATCTTCGCCTCGGTCGCCGTCAGCGGCATCTCGTCGAGAAACTTCAACGACTCGCCAATCGTCATTCGCGACAGCTCGACCAACGACTTGCCCGCCACCTTCACCGCGCGGGACTCGGGCTTGAGCCGCTCTGCCTTGCAGGTCGGGCAGGGCTTGTCCGAGAAGAACTTCAGGTAGTACTGCCGCATCGCTTCTGAGCCGGTGGTCTTGAAGCTCTTCATCAGCTTGTTGACCAGCCCTTCCCAGCTCATCCGGAACTTGTAGTCGCCCCACTTCATCTTCAGCTCAGCGCCCTGGGCCCCGTAGAGGATCACGTCGCGCGCCTTCTTCGGCAGCTGCGCCCACGGGGTGTCGAGATCGATGCCAAAGCCTTTGCTGAGTTGATCGACGAGGTCCGCGGTCCAGCCCTCGCCCTTCGCCATCCCGGTGGCCCAGACCTCGACCGCTCCCTCACGAATGGTGCGGGTCTGGTCCGGGACGATCAGATCGGGATCCATCTCGGGCTTGGTGCCCAGGCCGTTGCAGTCGGTGCACATCCCCAACGGGTTGTTGAACGAGAAGCTCGCCGGAGTCAGCTCGGGGAAAGAGAGGCCGCAGTGGTGACAGGCGTTCAGCTCGCTCATCGGGCGGTCGCTCTTGGGGTTGGCGTTTTCGTCGGTGACGATCAGCACCCCCTTCCCCTCTTTGAGCGCGGCTTCGACCGAGTCGGTGAGCCGCGGACGAAGGTCGCTCTTGAGCACCAGGCGATCGATGATCAGCTCGACGTCGTGCTTGCTCTTCTTGTCGAGGTCAATTTTTTCATCGAGCCCCCGGACCTTGCCGTCGACCCGCGCGCGGGTGAAGCCCCGCTTCAGCGCCTCGAGCATCAGGTCTTTGTGCTCGCCCTTGCGGTGGGTCACGATCGGAGCCAGCAGCTGCAGCTTGGTCCCGTTGGGCGACTTCATGATCTCTTCGACGATCTGCTGGGCCGACTGCTTGCCGACCTTCCGGTCGCAGTTGTGACAGTGCTGAACGCCGATGCTGGTGTAGAGCACGCGCAGGTAGTCATGAACTTCGGTCACCGTGCCGACGGTAGACCGCGGATTGTTGCTGGCCGCTTTCTGCTCGATCGAGATGGTCGGCGAGAGGCCCTTGAGCGTGTCGTACCGCGGCTTGTCCATCTGGCCGAGGAACTGGCGCGCGTAGCTCGAGAGCGACTCGACGTATCGGCGCTGACCTTCGGCGTAGAGGGTGTCGAAGGCCAGGCTGCTCTTTCCCGAGCCCGACACCCCGGTAAAGACGATCAACTTCTTCTTCGGGATGTCGAGGGACACCCCTTTGAGGTTGTGCTCGCGAGCTCCGCGGACCGACAGGAATTCCGGTTCAGACATGGCTTCGACTCAGTAGCACCGCACGGGCGTTCAGTCCGTGAATTTGGGGAATGAGTTGAGATACTCACCGTGCCCCTTCCCAGCAATGGCTTCTTGGCGAGACGCCCGCGGGGGGGGGCGGTTTTGTATTGAGGGCCAGAGGGGTGTCTATGCTCGCCAGATGTTCAGTCGCGCGCGTGGTGCTGCCGGCGCGACCAGCTGTGGCGGTTGCTGCATTTCAGGACTCTGCGTCGGAACTCAATTTCAAAATGCCTCGCTCTGTGGAGTGAATGGCAAGACCTGCTCTCCCTGCAACGCAATGCAGCTGTGCGTCAGCGGAGTCGGCGGAGGAGGCGGTGGCTTCTCTCAATCTGGCCCGGGCAGCTGCGCGGGTTGCTGCATCGGCGGCGTCTGCCTCGACCCTCTCTTTGAGAACGCTCTCGACTGCGGCTTGAACGGAAAGATGTGCGGCGCCTGTGCTTCCGGCGAGGTCTGCGCGGCAGGCTTCAGCCTCGACGGGGGAGCTGTGGGCTCGCCGTGCTCGTACGACGGCCAGTGCCAGCCGCCGAGCAATGGCCTTTGCATTCCTCAATCCGTGGTCGGGAATTCGACCGGCTGGCCCGGCGGATACTGCACTGCCAGCTGCGCGATGACCGCCTGCGGGCCGGGCTCGTCGTGCATCAATGCGGCGAACGCGAGCGGCGTTGCGAATTGGCTGTGCTTCCACAGCTGCGTCGGGCCGCGCACCGGTCAGTCGACCTGCCGCTCCAACTATCTGTGCGAGTTCGATCTCGGAAACCCCACCGGTCTGGGCGTCTGCTTTCCGCGGTGCGACAGCCCGGGCTTCACCTGCTGGTCGGGGACCGTCTGCAGTCCGCTCACCGGGTACTGCATGAGCGCAGGCCCCAAGTAGCGGGCCCGTGTTCAGAGCTGAACCCTGAGCTCGCGCGCCTTCTCGGCCCGCTTGCGCGAGAGCTCGACCCCGATCGCGTCCATCCCCAACGCGTTGGCCACCGCCAGCGCACTGCCCAGCCCGCAGAACGGATCCACCACCGTACGCGAGGAAGTGCAGTCGAGCAGGAAGCGGCACGACACCACGCACGCTTCGATTCCCATCGCGCGGGCCCAGGTCATCTTGCCCAGCCGGGGAATCACGTCGGCAGTCGATTGATCGAGATCCGCGCGCAGCCCTCGAGAGAACGCGAGCAGGTGCGCATACGACGGTCGGCCGAAGGTGATCGTGCCCGCGGGCGCCCGGCAGACGATTCGATGCCAGAGCAGGCGTGCTCCTGCGGCTTCAGCGCCCAGCTGACACAGGTGCCCCTTGTCGATCCACGCGCCCTCTCGCTTCACGTCGGTCTGAAAGAAGAGCGCCGCCGAATCGTCGGGACACGCTTCCAGACAGGTCTTCACCCCTTCGATGAACCATTGCCGCCAGCCCAGAAAGCCGAGCGAGGGAATCTCGCAGCTGTCCGGTAGCGAGGTGATGATCGACTGGCCGCTGCTCAGGGGGTTGGCCTTGAGCCAGGCGATGCCATCGGTTTGGTGAACGACGCGATTCATTGCTCCTGCTCTTAGACCTGCCGCCGCCTTTCTGTTCACTGGAACTCGTCTCGCGCTGAGGTTAACTGCGCTCGCCATGCCGACCGACTTCACGTTGCCCGCACGCGACGGCGTTCCTCTCGCCGCCACCTTGTTCGAGTCTGAGCTCACGCCGCGCATGGGCGTGGTGCTGATCAACTCGGCGACCGCGGTCAAGCGCGTCTTCCATGCACGGTTTGCCGGGTGGCTGGCGTCGCAGGGCCTACGACGTCATCACCTATGACTACCGCAGCATCGGAGGTTCCCGGCCCCCCCCCCCGCGGTTCAGCCTCCAATAATTGAGCGCCGGCGCAGTCGGCTGAAGGCTACAACCGCGCGTGTTTTCCACGCTCTGGGGGTTGCTTCGTGAGCCACAAATCAATCGCACTCTTCTGCGCTGCCGGGCTGCTGTTCGGCGCGTGCACCTGTGCTGACAACTCGACGACGGCCTCCGACAAAGTCGGTTTGAACGGACAGTCGCCTCCCCTGGACTTGAAGCCGTTGCCGGTTCCTCCGCGGATGCACGTTTCGCCCGAAGCTCTGCCGGGCGCAGGCCAGGAGCTCGCCGTCGCCGCCAAGCGACCGACCGGCGAAGTTCCGGGTGAAGTGCGACCCACGGTGACGTTCACCCGGCCGGTGAAGAGCCTCGAGCAAGTCGAAGATCAGCGCGCCGCCGATGCCGCCCACCCGTTCGCGAAGATCGAGCCCGCGCTCAAAGGCGAATGGCGCTGGCTGGGTTCGGCGTCGGCCGAATTCGTCCCCGACGGGTTGGTTCCGATGTCCACCTCCTTCACCGTCACCGTCTTCAAGGGGCTCAAGGCGCTGGACGGAAGTGAGCTCAAAGCAGACGTGCTCTGGGCCTTCAATACCCCGGCGCTCGAGCTGCAAGAGACCCTGCCTCGCCGCGACTTCCATTGGATGAAGCCCGATGAAGCGGTGAACCTGCTGTTCAACCAGCCGGTCAACGACGCTGAATTGGTCGCGGCTGCGAAGTTCGAAGTCGACGGCCAGCTGTGGAAAGCCCAGTTGATGAAGCGGGTTTCGATCGCCGACGAACGGCGCGAGCTGATGGAAAAGGCGAAAAAAGAAGGCCACCCCCTCGCGCCGCTGGGCGACGAAGTCCGCGGGTGGCGCAACGCGCAGGTTCGCTACACCCTGGCTCCCGAGAAGCCGTTTCCGCTGGGAAAGGCGATCTCTTTGAAGCTCGACCCGGGGCTCCACGGCGAGCAGGGCCCGCTGAAGATGAAGCCGACAGCTCCGATTTCGTGGCGCACCTATGGCCCGCTGGCGCTGCTCGAAGTCAAGCCGTGCGGTCCAGACCCCTACCGCTGTTCCTGGGGTCCGCTGGTGGTGCGCACGTCCAACGAGGTCGAGGTGTCGACTCTGAAGGGCAAGCTGAAGATCACGCCCCCGGTGGAGATCGACTGGGACGCCTCGCGCGCGGACAGCTGGGGCGACTCGGAACAGGCGGTCCGGCTGGTCGGAAAGTGGCGTCCGGGCACCAGCTACAAAATCGAAATCGACCCGGGAGCGGCAGACGTCTTCAACCAGGTCGACCCCTCGGGCTTGAAAGGCAGCGTCGCGTTCAGCGACTTGAGCCCCGCGCTGGTGACCGGTGGCTACCTGGCCCTGGTCGAAGCGTCCGGCGTGGCGCCCAGGCTTCCCGTCGAGCTGAGCAACTTGAAGACGCTGGACGTGAAGATGTGGAAGCTCTCGATCGAAGAGCTGGTGAAAGCAGTGGCCCGCGCCGCCTACGACGATCAAGCGGTGATCACCCGGGCTCCCGACTTCAGCGAGCGGCAAGACATCAAGTACCCGAAGAACCACGCGCGGGTGCATTCGATCGAGCTGGCGAAGCTGTTCGGCGAATCGAAGACCGGGGTCGCGCTGGTGAGCGTGAACTCGGAGCAGCTCGAGTCCAAACCGAAAGAAGGGTTTCTGCAGTTGGCGCAGGTGACGGACCTGGCGGCGCACGTGAAGGTCGCTCCGAAGAAGTCGCTGGTCTGGGTGACCCGGCTTTCCACCGGGGCTCCGGTCGCCGGTGCAGACGTGACGTTCTACGACGACACCGGCGCGGTGAAGTGGACAGGGAAGAGCGACGAAAACGGCTTTGCGGATCCCCCCGGCACGGTCGAGCTCAAGCTGAGCAACCCGAAATACCAGTGGGAATATCCGTTCGCGTTGATCACCGCCGCGAAGGACGGCGACCTGGGCTTCACCGCCAACACCTGGAGCACCGGGGTCGAGCCCTATGAGTTTGGCCTTTCCCAGGGCTGGGAAGGCGAGGCTCCCGCCAATGCCTCGTTCGTCTTTGCCGACCGTGGCATCTACCGCCCGGGCGACACCGCCTACATCAAAGGCGTGATCCGCTATCGCACCGTCGGCGAGCTGCGTGCGCCGGCCGAAGGATCTCAGCTGTCCGTGATCCTCACCGACTCGCATGGAGAGAAGGTGAAGTCGCAGACCGTGAAGGTCTCGAAGTACGGAACGTTCGCGATCGAAGCGGTGATCCCCAAAGACTCCCCCCTGGGCTACTGGGGCGTCAGCGTCACCGGCAGCGCGTCTTACGGAAACCTCGAAGCGAACGGATCCTTTCGGGTCGAGGAGTACCGCGCCCCCCAGTTCAAGGTGGACCTCGAGGCCCCGAAGAAATCATTGGTGATTGGCGACGTCCTCGAGGCTCGGGTCTTCGCCCGATACCTGTTCGGCGGCGCGATGAACGACGCCCGGGCCAAGTGGAGCGTGAACCGCAGTTCGTCGACCTTCACCGCTGCCTCCGCTCCCGACTTCACCTTCGCCCAGGAGACGTGGTGGTGGGACGACCGCCAGCCCGAGCAGACTTTGGGGTTCTTCGGCGCCGGCGAAGGCCGCGTCGACGCGAAGGGTGAGCTGCTGATCAAGGCGGGCCAGGTCGAGGCTCCGGGCGAGAAGCCGTTCGAGTACACGATTGAAGCCGAGGTCGAAGACGTGAACCGCCAGTCGGTGGCAGGTCGCGCCGAAGTGATGGTGCACCCCGCGTCTTTCTACGTGGGCCTGCGCTCGAGCAGCGGGTTTCTCAAGGTCGGCGCCGAGGTCGCGCTCGACACCGTCGTGACCGACACCTCGGGGAAGAAGGTCGCGGGCCGAAAGGTCGAGGTCACGATCAACGCCCGCACCTGGAAGTCGGTGAAGAAGAAGGACGCCACCGGTGGCTTCAGCACCGTCAGCGAGCCGGAAGAAAAAGAAGTCCACAAATGTGCGCTCACCAGCAGCGATGCGGCGGTTCCGTGCAAGTTCAGTCCGGCCACCGCGGGGTTCTTCATCGTCACCGCCGCGGTCAAGGACGACGCGGGCCGGCGCCACCGTTCGTCCCTCGGGGTCTACGCGACGGGCGAGCAGTTCGTCGCCTGGCAGCGCAACGACACCGATCGCATCGAGCTGGTGGTCGACAAGCCCAGCTACGACGTGGGCGACGTCGCCCGCGTGTTGGTCAAGTCTCCCTACCCCGAGGCCGTCGGAGTGCTGACCGTCGAACGGGAAGGCGTGCTCGAGCGTCGGGCGTTGAAGCTCAAGGGCAGCGTGACCGCGGTCGAAATCAAGATCACCGAAGAGATGGTGCCGAACATCTTCGCCGGCGTGGTGCTGGTGCATCCCCGGGTGGCCAAAGGGGGCATCGAGACCGGAGACGATCCCGGCCGGCCCGCGGCGCGCATCGGCTTCGTGAAGCTCAACGTCGAGAAGAAGACCAAGCGCCTGGCGGTGGACGTGAAGGCCGATCGGTCGGCCTATCGTCCCGGCGAGCAGGTGACGGTCACCGTCGACGTGAAGGACTCGAACGGCAAATCGCAAGACGGAGAAGTCACGCTCTATGCGGTCGACGAAGCGGTGCTGCGGTTGACCGCCTACGAGACCCCGGACCCGATCGCTGCGATTTTCCCCGAGCGCCCCTTGTCCGTTCGCCTCGGCGAGCCGCTGCTGCACCTGGTCCGACAGCGCAACTATGGCGAGAAGGGCGAGTCGCAAGGCGGAGGCGGTGGCAGCTCTGAAGGCGCCGGCTTCCGCACCAACTTCAAGACCACGGCGCTCTGGCTTCCCTCGC
Source organism: Archangiaceae bacterium (assembly GCA_043750125.1). GTDB lineage: Bacteria > Myxococcota > Myxococcia > Myxococcales > Myxococcaceae > JAGSPQ01. The sequence goes on from JAYVCD010000134.1 coordinate 10,684, forward strand.
TCGAGACGAAGGGCGGCACCGCGACGGCGAAGTTCACGCTGCCCGACAACCTCACCACCTTTCGTTTGATGGCGGTGGTGGTGACCCAGCAAGAACGGTTTGGATCTGGAAAGAGCGACCTGGTGGTGAACAAGCCGGTCCTTGCGCTGCCGGCGTTGCCGCGCTTCGCCCGGGTGGGCGACAAGTTCGAGGCGGGGGTGGTGGTGCACCTGCACGACATCAGCGGGAAGGGCGATGACACCGCGGCCCAGGTCACGGTGACCGCCTCGGCCGAAGGGGCAACCGTCAGCGGGCCGGCGCAGCAGCAGGTGACGGTGTCGCCGAGCGCGCCGCGAGAAGTGCGCTTTGCCTTCACCGCCGACAAAGCGGGGATCGCCACGTTCCGGTTCAAGGCGACGAAGGGCGCCGACTTTGATGGGGTCGAGCAGAAGATCCCGATCGAGCTGCCGGTGGCGATCGAGACGGTGGCGACGTACGGCGACACGACGGACAGCCGGGTGGAGGGCCTGGCTCCTCCGAAAGACGCCGTCGAGGATCTCGGAGGCCTCGAGGTCACGCTGGCCTCGACCTCGCTGGGCAACTTCGGCAAAGGCTTTCAACAGCTGGTCGAGTACCCCTACGGCTGTCTCGAGCAGCAGTCGTCGCGGTTGGTTCCGTTCGTGGCGATGCGGGAAATCGCCGGACAATTTGCGATTCCCTGGCCGGGCAGCAACCCGAAGAAACAAGCGCAAGAGGACGAGCTGAACGCGCTGATGCGCACCTACCTCTTCGACACCCTCGACGTGAGCGGCGAGAAGAACCCCGACAAGGTCGTCGCCAGCACGGTGCGATCGATTCTCAATCTGCAGGATGAAGACGGCGCCTTCCGGTACTGGAGCACCTCGACCTGCGCTTCCAGCTGGCAAAGCGCGTACGCGACGATGGCGTTGTCGCGGGCGAAGGAAGTCGGGTTTGCGGTACCGGCGGACAAGCTGCGCCGCGCCGAGGCTTTTCTCACCAAGGTGGTGGGCGGCACCTGTCATCCGTGTGAGCTGGGTTGCCCGGACGAGGTGCGGGTGTTTGCAGCCTACGTTCTGGGTCGCAACAAGAAGGCGAAGGCCAGCGCGTACCCTGAATTTTATGCGCGGCGTCAGAAGCTCTCGTTGTTCTCGCGGGCGCTGCTGGCCAACGCGATGTTCACCGCCGGCGGTGACCGGAAGCAGGCCAATGCGCTGATGGCCGAGATCCTCAATTACGCCAAAGAATCGGCCAAGGGCATTCACTTCGAGGAAGCGAGCTCTTCGACCTACGCGACGCTCTGGCAGTCGGACACCCGGACGACTGGAGTGGTGTTGCAAGCCCTGACGAACATCACTCCGGATCATCCGTTCGTCTCGAAGATGGCGCGCTACCTCACCGGGGTGCGGCAGGGCGATGGGAAGTGGCGCTCGACCCAGGAAGCGGCGTTCTCGTTGATGGCGCTCACCGAAGTGCTGCGCACCAAAGAACGTGAGACTCCCAACTACAGCGCGACCGTGGCGCTGGGGCCGGCCCCGCTGGTGGAACAGAAATTCGAGGGGCGCTCGCTCACCAGTCCGTCGAAGAGCATCGCGATGGCCGACCTGCTCAAGCTTGCGACCGGCAAGCCGCAGAACCTGACGTTCAAGAAAGACGGAACGGGCGTCCTTTATTACTCGGCGACGCTGAAATACGCGTCGAAGAACATGCCGACCACGGCGTTGGACAACGGGCTGTTCGTCCAGCGGTGGTTCGAGCCCTACACCGGCGGAGGACAGGCGCTGAAGTTCTACGCCGGCGACCTGGTGCGGGTGCGGGTGCGGGTCGGGTCGAACCAGGAACGTCACTGGGCTGCGATCGAAGTGCCGCTGCCCGCGGGCCTCGAGCCGGTCGACACCACGCTGGCGAGCACCGCGAAGCTGGCTGCGGGTCCCGGCGAAGAGAGCCGGGGACCGGGCTACGAGAGTCAAAGTGAGCTCGACGAGGAAGGCGGCAGCGCGGTCGAGCCCGAAGAGGCGGGGCCGTGGGCGACCGGGTTCTGGACTCCGTTCACCTTCACCGAGACCCGCGATTCGAAAGTGGTGTTGTTCGCAGATCACCTTCCCCCGGGGGTGCACGTCGCAAGCTTCGTGGCGCGCGCGACGACGCCGGGCCGCTTCATCTTGAAGCCCGCCCGCGGGACATTGATGTACGAGCCCGAGGTCTGGGGCCGCAGCGAAGGAGGGACATTCGAGGTGGTGATCCCCACTCCAGTGAGCTCGAAATAGCGTGGGCTGTCCCGTTCACCTCGAGCCCCGTCGAAGGACGCGCCGGTAGATGCTGCGGCGAATCCGGCGGGGCATCTTCGGGGCGGTGGCAGTGGCGGGCTGCGTGGCGCTGGCGTTCATCGCCGCTCCGCTGCCGCCAGGCCTGACCGACTACCGCCCGGTGTCCTCGGTACGGGTGCTCGATCGAAGCGGAGGGCTGCTTCGGGAAATCAAGTCGAGCGCCGACGGCCGGTCGACTCCGCTGAAGAGCTCAGAAATTCCCCTCCCCGTGCGCAACGCGTTTCTCGCCGCCGAAGACCATCGGTTCTTCCAGCACCTGGGAGTGTCCGTCACGGCGCTGGTGCGCGCGGCGTGGCAGGACGTGCGGGCGGGAAAAATCGTCGCCGGGGGCTCGACAATCTCGATGCAGCTGGCCCGGACGCTGGTGCCGCGCGAGCGAACCCTGCTCGGGAAGGCCGGAGAAGCGCTCTGGGCGCTGCGGCTCGAAGCGCACCTGTCGAAGGACGAGCTGCTGACCCAGTATTTGAATCGGGTCCCGTTCGGAAACAACACCTTCGGGCTCGAGGCGGCCTCGCAGCTGTACTTCGCGCGCCGGGCCGAACACCTGTCGCTGGGCCAGGCGGCGGCCCTGGCGGCGCTGCCCCGAGGACCCTCGGCCTACAACCCCTACCGCCGGCCCGAGGCGCTCGAGCGACGACGGCAGTGGGTGCTTTCCCGCATGGGGCAGACGGGGCTCGCGTCCCACGACGCGATCGAAGAGGCGAAGGTCACGGCGCTCGACTTGTCCGCGTTCGAGGCCACCTTTCGAGCCCCCCACTTCGTCGAGTACGTCATCTCGCACCTGGCAGCGTGGGGCTTGTCGGATGCCACCGTGGTTCAGACTTCGCTCGATCCCCAGCTGCAGCCGCAGGTCGAACAGCTGATTCACGAAGAGCTCTTGCGCCTGTCTGATCGCCGGGTCGGCTCGGCCGCGGCGGTCGTGATCGACAACGAGACCGGACAGGTGCTCGCCTACCAGGGGAGCATCGATTTTTTCGATGACGCGGTCGGCGGGCAGAACGACGGAATCCAGATGCATCGGCAGCCCGGGTCGGCGCTCAAGCCCTTCGTCTACGCCCAGGCCTTCGCGCAGGGCTTCACTCCGGCAACGGTGATCGCGGATCTCGAGACCCACTTCGCGGCGCAGAAAGGCACCTGGTCCCCGAAGAACTACGACCGGAAGACCCACGGGCCGGTTCGGGCGCGAGAGGCGCTCGCCAACAGCTACAACGTCCCGGCGGTTAAGGTGGCCGAGGCGATCGGCCCTTCGGCGCTGCTGGCCTTGTTGCGCCGCGCGGGGTTCGAGTCGCTGCATGAATCGGCCGAGCACTATGGCCTGGGGCTGGTGCTCGGCAATGGCGAGGTGTCCTTATGGGAAGCCGCGCGCGCCTACCGGGGGCTCGCGCAGGGTGGGGTGGTGCGGCCACTGCACCCGGTGCTTCAGGCCTGGCGCGCCGACGGCACCGAGCTCGCACTGACTCAGGAGCTCAAGCCGCGCCGATTCGCCCAACCCCAGGCGGCTGCGCTGGTGACCCACGTGCTGCAGGACAACGCCGCCCGCGCGAGGGCGTTCGGGCTCGACAACGCGCTTCGGTTGCCCTTTCCCACTGCGGCCAAGACCGGAACGAGCAAGGGCTACTCGGACAATTGGACCGTCGGGTTCACCCACGAGCGCACGGTCGCGGTCTGGGCGGGGAACTTCGATGGCTCGCCGATGATTCGGGTGTCGGGAATCACCGGGGCGGGCCCTGTTTTTCGGCGGGTGATGACCGCGGCAATGGCGGGGGTGAACCCGTCCGGGCTGGTCGACGAGCGGGGACTGACGACCGCTCAGATTTGCCCGCTGTCGGGCCGACTGGCGGGGCGCTACTGCCCGGCCCAGATGGAAGAGAAGTTCGCGCTGGGCACTGAGCCGACCCAGAGCTGCCAGATGCACGATGCCGCGTCGCCGCGACTGCCGCCCGAGCTGGCTCAGAAGTGTCTGCAGCTGCAGGCGGGGCAGGGGCGCCTGGTGGATCTGGGAGTCGACTACTACGACTGGGCGCAGGCGCAGGGGCTGTCCGATGAGCCGTGGCTCGCGGCGGCTTGTCGCGTCGACCCAGCGACCGACCCCGCCGTTCCCCACATTCTGTTTCCCATCAATGGAGATGAGTTCCTGCTGCTGTCAGATCTTCCCCTCGAAGATCAGGCCATTCCGGTGCGGATCCGAGCGACCGCCGCCGTGGGCCCGCTCGAGCTTCGGGTCGACGGTCGGCTGGCGCAGACGATCTCGGTTCCGTTCACGACGCGAATTCCGGCGCTGCGCGGGGCCCATACGCTCTCGGTCCACAAGCCGGGAGATCTGCGCGCGCTGGGCGAGGTGAAGTTCCAGGTCCGAGCTGAAACGTCGCTTTAGACCAGGGCCTCTTTCTTCTTCTTCGCTTCGCGATCGCGCTTCCACCCGGCGAAGAGCAAAAAGGCAATTCCGGCCAGGATCGCCAGGTCGGCAACGTTGAACACCCCGGTGCGCAACCGACCGATGCCCATGTTCATGAAGTCGACCACCGCGCCGTCATTGCGCGCCCGATCGACCCAGTTCGACAAGCCGCCGCCGGCAATCATCGCGTAGCCGGCGACCTGGCCGCTGTCGAGGGCTCCGCTGGTGGCAGTGAAGATCACGATCCCCAGCAGCAGCAGCCCGACCGCCACGGTGAGAATTCCAAACCGCATCCCATCGGGAAGGTTCGCCCCCAAAGAGAGGAACGCGCCTTCGTTGGTCGCCCAGGTCAGCCGAAACGTGTCCCCCAAAAACGACCGCATCGGCTCGCCCTTGAGCGTCGCATTCGCCAATTGCTTGGACGCTTGATCGCATCCGACTGAGAGGCCGAGCACAGCGAAGAGCAGCAGCAAGCGATTGAAGAGCGTCACACGCGTCTCCTGCCAGATTCAGAAGCGCCCCGCCAGAGCGATGCCGCCGACGACAACCACGACCCGCGCGAGCCCGCCTTCGCCTACTGCTGGATGCGTGCGACGCGCATCACTGCAGAGCTGAACTCGGCTTTGATCGCCCGGGCCGCCACCACGTTGAGAATGACCTGCGCTTTTCCCGAGTTGAGCGCGACCCCGACGGTGATCCCCGTCTTCACCAACTCTTCATCGAGTGTCATTCCGTATCGATTGTGCTTCGTCGCGACTGCGGCCAGCGACGTGGCCAGCTCGGCCGAGGTGCCGGTGGGAATGAAGACGGCGCCTGCCTGACGCGTGACGAGCTGCGTTTCGAGCTCGCCCGAGGGAATCGCCTCGAAGCGCAGCGTTCGTCCCAGCATCGCTTTGATCGGCAATGCGGCGGCCGCGGTGACGATGTTCTTGGCGATGTCGGCGGTGTTCTTCCCGAACGGGACCAGCACCAGGAATTCGTGCGCGCCAAGGCGGCCCTCGAAGGCGGCGTCGTAGGTGAGCACCTTGAGCATCACCAGCAGCCCCAGGTCGCGCGGAACTTCCTCGGCCTGCGCGCGTGAGGCTGCGAGCGTGCTCAGGAGCACCGCGAGAGCCACCGACAAGTTAGTGAGCCGACAGTGCGTAGGACAACCTCAAGAAGATCTCACGGCCCCGGCCAGGAATCGGCGCCGCGCCGCTGTTATACGGTTGAACGAAGGGAACATTCGAATCGAGCAGGTTGGAGCCCCCGAGCTGAATGGCCAGGCCCTTCAAACCCAGGTCCTCGTAACCGGCCCAGACCCCGAGCAACGCGGAAGGTCCGAGCCGACCGAGCTCGCCCGTGCCGTCGAGTGCTGCGGTGGGAGTGAGGTACGCATAACGGTCGGAAGAATAGACCAACGAGCCGCCCAGTGAGAGCCCCCGCCACAGCCGCCATTTCCCGCTGCCCGTCACCTTGTGCAGCGGAAAGCCCAATGTGCGTCCCGGGTACCCGTCCACGGCGTAGCCCGACGGTTTGGTCGGCAGGGCCAGCGAATAGGAAGCGCTCGCAAAGCCATGCCGTCCGCGCAACACCAGCTGCACTTCCGCGCCGGTGCTGGAAATCGAATCGGCGTTCTTGTACTGATCGCTCATCAACGTCTCGTCGTAGAGGTACGCGATCGGCTGATCGATGTTGGTGTAGAACCCATTGACGCTCGCATAGAGAACGTCGAACAGCGCGACGCCCATTTCAGCTTCGGCGGCTTGAACCTGCTCGGCGTGCAGAGCCGGGTTCAAGTTGATGTTCTCGATCGAGGGAGAACGAAAAGCTCCGCTGTAGAGCAGCTTGAAGTTGAAGCGGTCCACCTGGCTCGTCAGCGCAATGCGCGGAGCGAAGTTCGAGCCGACCTGGCTGTGTTCCTCGAACCGCCCTCCGACCGTCACGCTCAGGTACTTCAGGTCCCAGAGCGCCTGGGCGTAGACGGAAGTGTTGACGTAACTAACGGTCGGAAGTCCGCCGAAAGTGGTCTGGCTCCCGGTGATCAGTGGGTTGTTGAGCCAGGCCCGGTCATTGAAAGTCTCGACTCCCAACAACAACGAGAAATCCGGGGTCGGGTCGTATTGCAGAGCAATGCCCGCCAGCACGCGCATCGCAGATTTATCATAGAACAGCGGGCTCGCCTCGTTGGTCGATTCCCACGGGGTGTTCTGCCGGGCGCTGAAGTGCGGCCGAAGAACGACCGTCTCGCTCATCTGGAAATCGTATTGAACGTCGGCGGCCAGGGTGCGAAACCGCACCGAATCGTCGGGGTCCGTGCCCAGCGTTCCGTACCCGATGCGCGCGCCCGCATGGTAGTCGTCGTAGAGGAAGCGCATCTTCAGCCCCTGATACTTCACCCCCAGCGAGGCGGTCAGCGGGTCGAGGCGCGAACCGTCGCGCAGATCTGCGCTCTGCCCGGTGAAGTCGGTGTAGGTGCGGGTGGTCCGGCGGCCCTGCCCCGCGGTGACGTTGAGGCTCACGTCGAGCTTTTTATCAGGGTCGGCCCAGCCGACGGCCAGGGCAGTGCTCCAGTCCGCAAACCCGCCCGCGGTCTGGGCATAGCGGCCCGCCACTTCGCCGCCCATCAGGTCCGCGCCCGAGCGGGTGACGACGTTGATCACCGCGAGCTCAGCAGTGCCGCCGTAGATCGCCGAGCCAGGGCCGCGGATGACTTCGATGCGCTCGATGTTGTGCGGAAGAATGTGATGGCCGAACTGGGTGGTGGAATAGAGCAATTCGTTCTGCTCGATGCCGTCGAGCAGCACCAAGACCTTTCCTTCGTGACCCCACAGCCCGCGGAAGCCGATGCCGACTACCCCTTCTACGTCGGCGTGGAAACTGAACCCGGGCACCAACTGCAGCACCTCGAGCAGGTCGCGCGCACCGGTGGCAAGAATTTCTTCTCGGGTCAGCACGAGCACGATACCGGGCGCCTGGCGAACCTTTCGGGCTCGACGGGTGGTCACCTCGACCGGTTGGTCGAGCAAGTCTTCAAGAGACAAATCCTTCACGTCACGGGTACCGCTTTCCTCTGCAAAGACTGCGGAAGGCACCAACGCGGCGATCACGAAATACAGCCGGAGCGTTCTCATGAGCTCGGGACCGTAACGTTTTTTGCGACCGAAACAACTTTGTGACCCCAGCCTTGCGATCGGAAGGGTCGGTTAGCGGTGGGGTTCCGGGTCGTGAAGCTGCGGGCGCCGCAGGGACCTTGAAGACCACTTCCAGAAATGTCCGATCTCGACGCAGATCAGTGGGAAGTTTCTCAATGCATCACGACCCGTAATGACTCCGCGCATTAGAACCTCCTGTGGCTTTTTGAAGAGCAAGCCCGATGCCGAAAGTTAACGGACGAAAGGCCCAAGGGCAGGTGCGTGGGGACGTGGGATTTATTGCCCCAACATGGAGTGAAAGCTTCCATCACCTGGGCTGAAATTCAGGGTTCGTCCTCGACGACTTTGACGTTCGGCCCGAAAGGATTCACCGGCGTTCGCGGCCTCGCTGCAAGTTTTTTGAGTTTTGCTACCGCCGATTCTGGGACCCCACCCCGACCCTTGATCACAGGCAAAGGCAGGGGCGGCGTGGGCTCAGGCTCGAGCACCGCCCCGAGCTTCTGGGCCAGCGCTTCAAAGGCCGGATCCGTGGCGCCCGCCTTGTTCATCGGGGGCGCTCTATCTCGGCGGCGCATCGGCGGTGCTCGAGGCCAGGGTCTTCAGATGCCAGGCCTGCAGGAACAACTTCTTCTCAGCCTCTTCCAGCGAGTCGCGCAGCCGTCCCACCAGCACCGCTGGAGTCACCACCAGGGCGACGCTGCCCAGG
>JAYVCD010000135.1:0-23108 GCA_043750125.1 Archangiaceae bacterium
CCGCAGCAGCACGCCTTCGCTGCGCTGCAGCCCGTAGTCCTTGATGTAGTCGTTGAACGTCGCGCAGGTCTCGAACAGCTCGCGCGCGATCGACTTCGGACGAATGTTTTCCTGGCCCACCCACGGGTGCTTCGCCGCGAACTCGTTGAACGTCCCGTAGATGAACTCGGCATTCGGCTTGGGAGCCTCGAGCTTCTCGAGCTCTTCCATTCGCTGGTCGTACTCGATGCCGGCGGCCTTCATCTCGGCGACCTTCAGCCCCTTCAGCCGATCGAGCTGCGCGTAGAGCACCTGGTCCGGGCTTTCGAGAATCGATTCCACCAGCGTCAACACGTCGAGCGCGTAGTTCTCGCTCATCGGGTCCAGCCGCCGCAGGGTGTCGACCAGGTAGAGCGACAGCGTCTGGTGCAGTGAGAATTCCCGCTGCAGCCCTTCGGCAATTTCCAGGTGCGCTCCAAAAGTGGGCGTGCGCTTGACGTGAAGAATGATGCCTGCGCCGAGCAGCGATCGAAACAGCGCGCGCGCGTGCTTGAGCAGCCGACCTTTGATCACCACCGAGCTGTGCGAGCGCTGCACCAGCTTGACCAGTCGTCGGTAGCCGCCCTCGCGGGTCTCGGCTCCGGACTGAAGCAGGTTGATGATCAACCCGTGGGTGACGAGGAAGCGCGACTCGAGCGCTTCGGGTTGACCCGTTCGCAGCCGATCGAAGGTCGCCTTGTCCCAGTGCGCGTAGCCCCGGGTGGGCGGCTTCTGCATCACCACTTTCTTCCCGGCTTCCTTCTTCTTCGAGAGGTGAAGGTTGTCGATCACGTGCGCCGGGGCCTGCGCCACCACGCTGCCGCGATCATCGAAGCCCTTGCGCCCCGCGCGCCCCGAGATTTGCTGGAAATCGCGCACCGACAACACCGCGGTCTTCTCCCCGTCGTACTTGCACAGCTGGGTGAAGAGGACGCTGCGAATGGGAATGTTGACGCCGACTCCGAGCGTGTCGGTGCCGCTGACGACCTTGAGCAACCCTTGCTGCGCCAGCCGTTCGACCAGGCGGCGGTACTTCGGCAGCAGGCCCGCGTGGTGCAGCCCGACTCCGTGCAGCAAGTACTTCTTCAGGTCCTTGCCGAACGGGGTATCGAACCGGAACCCCATCAGCGCTTCTTTGATTTGTTCCTTGTCGGCCTTGGTCGAAAAATCGATCGAGAGAATGTTCTGCGCCTGCTCGGCCGCGGCGCGCTGGCTGAAATTGACCAGGTAGATGGGAGCGCGGCCCGACTGCAGCAGGCGCTGCACCGTCTCGTGCAGAGGAGTCTCGGAATATTCGAAGTCGAGCGGCACCGGCCGTTGCTGCGAGCGGACCTCGGCGAACTCGTTGTGCGTCAGCGCGCTGACCGATTCTTTGATCGAGGTCAGATCTCCCAGGGTCGCCGACATCAGGACAAAGGTCGTCTGCTCCAACATCAGCAGCGGCACCTGCCACGCGACCCCGCGATCTTTGTCCCCGTAGTAGTGAAACTCGTCCATCACCACGCCATCGACGAATTGCTTGTCTTCGCGCAGGCACAGGTTGCTCAAGATCTCGGCGGTGCAGCAGAGGATCGGCGCATCGCGGTTGATCGCCGCATCGCCAGTCATCATCCCCACGTTTTGCGCCCCGAAGGCCTCGCACAGCGCGAAGAACTTCTCGTTCACCAGCGCCTTGATCGGGCAGGTGTAGAAGGACCGCTTGCCCGCCGCCATCTGAATGAAGTGGAAGGCCAGCGCGACCAGCGACTTTCCCGACCCGGTCGGCGTGGCGAGCACCAGGTGCTTGTTCCCCAGCAACTCGAGAATCGCTTCTTCCTGCGCGGGGTAGAGCTCGAGCCCGGCCCGGGTGACGTAGCCGACGAAGCGATCCAACACCGCTTCGGGCGAGAGTGCCGGCTCGCCAGGTTTGGGCAACAATGCAGCGAGGGGAGCTTCGATCATCGGAACATCGAAGATGCCCACAGTCTGGATCCGAGCGTGCCCAAAATCAGACCCGCCCCTCGGGCCGGAGCCCCGGTTGACCTCGTCGCCGTTCCGGTTTTCGGACCGTGGTTTGCAGGGGGCTGATTCGGTGGCGTCAAAGGCATCTGAAGTGGGTCGAATCGGTGCTTACAGTGGGGAGTAGGATACTTTATGACGCAACTTGTCATGCAGCAAAATCATAGTTATGTCCGCCGAAAACAGACCAGCGATGGCACTTCACCTCTTTCCAGGACCTTCGATGACGCAGACAGTCAAAAACGTCGAAATCAAGTCGCCTCGGAGCTCATCGCTGCTGACCCCAGCGGCGCTCGAATTTCTGGCTTCGCTTCACCGCGCGTTCGATTCCCGTCGGCTCGATCTGCTGGCGGCGCGCAAGACGCGCGATCCGGGGTACGACTTTCTCTCGTCGACCGCATTGGTTCGAGCCGGCGACTGGAAGATTTCTCCCATTCCTCTTTGCCTGCAGGACCGCCGGGTCGAGATCACGGGCCCGACCGACGCGAAGATGGTGATCAACGCTTTGAACTGTGGCGCCAGCGTCTTCATGGCCGACTTCGAGGACGCCACTGCCCCAGCCTGGGGCAATTTGCTGCGAGGCCAGCAATCGCTTTACGCCGCGGTCCGACGCGCGCTCAGCTTTGACGCTCCCGAGACGTCCAAGCACTACAGCCTGAACGAAAAGACAGCGGTGCTTTTCGTGCGGCCGCGCGGGTGGCATCTGCCTGAGGCTCACGTCTTGGTTGACGGTGAGCAGCTCGCGGGCTCGCTCTTCGACTTCGGACTCTTCTTCTTCCACAACGCGGCCGAGCTGGTGAAGCGGGGAGCGGGCCCCTTCTTCTATTTGCCCAAGCTCGAGAGCCACCTCGAAGCCCGGTTGTGGAACGACGTCTTCGTCTTCGCCCAGAACGCGCTCAAGCTTCCGCGCGGCACAATCAAGGCGACCGTTCTGATCGAGACGCTGCCCGCCGCCTTCGAGATGGACGAGATCCTCTTCGAGCTGCGCGAGCACTCTGCCGGGCTCAATTGCGGCCGCTGGGACTACATCTTCAGCTTCATCAAGAAGCAGCCCGACGTGCTGTTGCCTGATCGAGGCCAGCTCACGATGGACAGCGGTTTTCTTCACGCCTACTCGCAGCGCCTGATCCAGACCTGTCATCGCCGCGGCGCTCACGCGATGGGAGGAATGGCCGCCCAGATTCCGGTGAAAGATGATCCGGCCGCCAACGACGCGGCGATGTCGCGGGTGAAAGCCGACAAGCTGCGCGAAGTCAAAGACGGCCATGACGGCACCTGGGTTGCACACCCGGCGCTGGTTTCGATCGCCAAAGAGATTTTCGACATGCACATGAAAGGGCCCAATCAACTCTCTGTCCTGCGAGACGACGTGAAGGTCGGTCGCGAAGAGCTGTTGCGCGCTCCGGAAGGGACCCGCACGGATGAAGGCCTTCGGCAAAACGTGCGCGTGGGAGTTCGCTACATCGAGGCCTGGCTGCGGGGGCAGGGCTGCGTGCCGCTCTACAATTTGATGGAAGACGCGGCGACTGCAGAAATCTCGCGCGCCCAGGTCTGGCAGCAGGTGCGCCTGGGCCTGGTCTCGACCGAGAAGCTGGACCTGGTGATGCACGAAGAGCTGGCCCCGTTCACCGATGGCCAATTTTCCGAAGCCCGCACTCTTTTCCGGGCGCTTTCGACCGCGGCCGAGTTCGAAGATTTCCTCACTGTCCCCGCCTACCAACGCCTGCTGGCCACGGAAGCCTGACCTGCAGTTTTCGCATTCCCTCTTCAACGGAGAAAAACGATGTCCATGAAGTCGACTCCCGCCGACCGCCGCACGAACCGCTTTGAGGGCATCACCCGTCCGTACTCGCCTGCGGACGTAGAGAAGCTTCGCGGCAGCATCAAGGTCGAGCACACGCTGGCGAAGCTGGGCGCCGAACGCCTGTGGGAATTGCTTCACACCCGGCCGTTTCTCCCCGCGCTGGGAGCGCTGACCGGCAACCAGGCGGTGCAGCAGGTTCGGGCGGGCCTCGAGGCGATCTACATCTCGGGCTGGCAGGTGGCCGCAGACGCCAACACGTCAGGTCAGATGTACCCCGACCAAAGCCTCTACCCGGTCGACTCGGTTCCGGCGCTGGTCCGAAAAATCAACGCGTCGCTGCGGCGCGCGGATCAGATCGATCACAGCGAGGGAAAGAAAGACATTCACTGGTTCGTTCCGATGCTCGCCGACGCGGAAGCCGGCTTCGGGGGCCCGCTGAACGCGTTCGAATTGATGAAGGCGATGATCGAGGCCGGCGCCGCGGGCGTTCACTACGAAGACCAGCTCGCCAGTGAAAAGAAGTGCGGCCACATGGGAGGCAAGGTCTTGATTCCGACCTCGCAGTTCATTCGCACGTTGGTCGCCGCGCGGTTGGCCGCGGACGTCTGCGATGTGCCGACGGTGTTGGTGGCGCGCACCGACGCGGACAGCGCGAAGTTGATTACGTCCGACATCGACGAAAGAGATCTTCCGTTCATCGTCTCGAAAGACCGGACCAACGAAGGGTTCTTCCGACTCAAGGACGGGAAGGGCCTCGACTTCGCCATCGCCCGCGGGATTGCGTACGCCCCATACGCGGACCTCGTCTGGTGCGAGACGTCTCACCCGGATCTTGCCGAAGCCAAGCGCTTCGCCGAAGGAGTGCACGCCAAGTTCCCGAACAAGATGTTGGCGTACAACTGCTCGCCCTCGTTCAACTGGAAGAAGAAGCTCGATGACGTGACGATCGAGAAGTTCCAGCGTGAGCTCGGGGCGATGGGCTACAAATTTCAGTTCGTCACCCTTGCTGGTTTCCATGCGCTCAACCACTCGATGTTCGAGCTGGCCGCTCAGTACAAAGAAGGAGGGATGGCGGCGTACTCGAAGCTGCAGCAGCGCGAGTTCGGCTCTGAGAAGGACGGCTACACGGCGACCCGGCATCAGCGCGAAGTGGGCACGGGCTACTTCGATGTGGTGTCGGAAGTGATTTCCGGCGGGCTGAGCTCGACGAAGGCACTCGAGGGCAGCACCGAGAAAGCCCAGTTCTAGAAAGCCTCTGACCCGTAAGGGTTGGAGCTCCCCCGTGGTGTCCGCGCCCCCTTCGGACACCCGGGGGATTTTCTTGCCTGTCCTTTGCCGGAGGACGGTGGCCACTGGCAGTCACGCGGTGCGTTCACCACGCAGGTAAGTCGTGCTGACGTTGTGCGCCATGGACCCCAAAAGCGCACCGACGATAAACAGTGATGAGCTCGACGCTGACGTCTGCCGATGCCCGTCGTTTCACCTCGATGTCCAACCGCCTCGACCGCACCCCGTCGGTGGGAGTGGGCGACAGCGGAGGCGCGGTCGGTGCGCTCGAAAGCGTGCTCCAGGCCCTGGGTTACCCGGCCGAAGTCGACACCGACTTCACGGCGGCGACGGCGGCGACGGTCAAGAGCTTCCAGACGGCGGTAGGGCTGGACCCGACGGGCGAGCTCGACCTTCAAACGATGGCGAAGCTGAAGGGAGCGCTGGTTCGATTGCGCAACAACCCGACGGCAGTGACGTTGGGCGAGAAGAGCGCCGAAACGGCCCGGGTCGAGCACCAGCTGGCCGAGCTCGGGTACCGGTCGGGCCGCGCGGATGGCATTGCCGACGGCAGGCTGGCCCACGCGATCAAAGCGTTCGAGCGAGACCAGGCTGAGTTCAACAAGCCCAGACAGATGCTTGGGGAGGAGGGCCAGGCGGTCTTGCGGCGCGAAGTGGGGCGCTTGAATCATGACGCGTATCGCGATCGGGTGGCTCCAACGGCTTCGGCTGAACGGATGGACGGGGTCCTGGCTGAGCTGAGCCATCGGCAGAATCCGGACGGGACGATGGGCCTGGGCGAAGGCGGACACCGACCGGCGATCGAGCAGCTTCAGCGTCGGCTGGTGGCGGCGGGGTTCGATCCGAAGCATGTGAATGGAAAGTTCGATCAGCGGACGAAGGGCGCGCTCGAGGCTTTTCAGCGGGCGGTGAAAGTTCCGGTCAGTGGCCGCCTGGATGGCAAGACCTGGGCTGAGCTGAAGAAGACGTTGATCTACTCGAAGGAACCGGCGTCGCCTGCGCAGCGCGTCGGGGAACGTTCGAATGAAGTGAAGGCCACCGAGAGGCTGCTGGCCAAGGCGGGTTTCAAGCCCGGGAAGATTGACGGTTTGTTCTCGAAAGAGACGGCTAAAGCGGTGCGAGCGTTCGAGCGCAAAGCCAATCGAACGGTGGACGGAGTGATGGGGGGCAAGGACCTGGCAGCGCTGCGAAAGTCCCTTGCCGCCGACTTCAGCCAGCCGAAGCCGGACTACCGTCGCCTGGCGTTCCGCGGTCACACTCTCAATGGGCGAACGATTCAGATGGTGGAGCAGGCCGAAGCGTGGGCGAAGAAGCATGGGCTGCCCGCGGGTTGGCCGATATTTCAGGGCAGCTACAACACGGGGGTCAGTGATTCAGGCGGCACGCACGACGGTGGGGGGGCTCTCGACATCGATACGTCGAACATGTCGGAGAAACAGATTCTCACGGCGGTCGAAGCGATGAGGCGAGCGGGTTTCGCGGCGTGGCACCGGGACGACGCGGCGGGTTGGGCAGACGATCACATTCACGCCATTGCGATTGGCGACCGGCAGATGTCGGCTGCGGCCCACGTTCAGGTCGTGGAGTACTTCCATGGGGGCGACGGGCTGTCGGGCAGTTTTCCGGACCCGCACACCCGCATCGGTCGGCCGATTCCAGACTGGGCGAAGAAGTTCAAGCCGTAGCTGGGAAGACGGGAAAACCGAGTGGGTCCAAAGGGGACATCGGGGTCAGGGCTCGCCTACCGGGGAGCGAGCCAGGAGGGAGGCGCGACGATGCGTTCACCGCCGCGGACATCGGACGGGAGCGTCATGCGGGCCTTGTGGGTTTTGCTCTTGGGATTTTCGCGGGCGACGATTTTCCCGACGAGGTCGTAGTCATGGGTCTCGGTGACTTCGACGGTGACGAATTCGCCGGGGTAGGCGAGGCCATCGTTGATGTAGACGAGCCCGTCGATTTCGGGAGCCTGACCTTCGTGACGTCCGACGAGCAGATGCTCGGTCTCGGGGCTGACGCCTTCGACGAGCACGGTGAGTCGTTTGCCGATCAGCTGTTTGTTCTGCTCGCGGTTGATCCGCTGCTGAATGGCCATGATTTCGCGCCAGCGGCGCTCGATGGTCTTGGCGGGGACTTTGTCGGGCATGTCGAAGGCGGTGGTGCCTTCTTCGTCTGAGTACTGGAAGCAGCCCATGCGCTCGAAGCGGTAGGTCTTCACGAACTCTTTGAGCATCTGGAAATCTTCTTCGGTCTCGCCGGGAAGGCCGACGATGAAGCTGGTGCGGAAGGTGAGGCCGGGGACGCGGGCGCGGATCTTCTCGAGCAGGCCGACGAGGAACTTCGAATCGCGGCCGCGCTTCATCGACAGCAGCAACTTGTCGGAAGCGTGCTGCAGCGGCATGTCGAGGTACTTGGCGAGCTTCGGCTCGTTGGCCATGACGTCGATCAGCTCGTCGGGGAACACGCGGGGGTAGGCGTAGTGAAGGCGGATCCACCGCACATCGACCTTGCACAGCGCGCGCAGCAGCTCGTACAGCTTGGGCCGGCCGGGAAGATCGTGCCCGTAGGCGGTGAGATCCTGGGCGACGAGGTTCAGCTCGGCGACGCCCTGGTCGGCCAATTGCTCGGCCTCGGCGACGATGTCGGCGATCGGCCGGCTGCGCTGCAACCCGCGAAGCGTGGGGATGATGCAGAAGGCGCACTTGTTGTCGCAGCCCTCGGAAATCTTGAGGTAGGCGGTGTAACCCGGCTGCGAATTGATCTTTGGAGTCGTCGCGCTGTGGATGTACTCGGGGTCGGGAATCACCTGGCGGGGAGTCGCCTCGGCCGCGAGCAAATCTCCAATCTGCGCATACGCAGACGTGCCCAGAAAGTGATCGACCTCGGGCATCTCTTTGGCGAGATCCGGGGCGTAGCGCTGCGACAGGCACCCGGTGACGACCAGCGTCTTGCAGGTGCCGGACTTCTTGTGCTCGGCGAGCTCGAGGATGTGGTTGATGCTCTCTTGCTTCGCGGGCCCGATGAACGCGCAGGTGTTGATCACGATCACTTCGGCCGACTCGGGTTCTTGCACCAGGCTGTACCCGCCGCGCACGAGCGTGCCGAGCATCACCTCTGAATCGACCCGGTTCTTCGGGCAGCCCAAGGTCATCATGTACAAAGACTTCAGCGGCAGCTTCGCGGTTTTTTTCATGGTGCCTGCTACTTCTTCCCGAGCTCGCTGCGCTCGAAGTGATCGGTGCTCCACGAGAAGTGGGCGGTGGAACCGTTGGTGTAGCCGATGGTCAGCCCGCCATCGTTGGTGAGATCAAAGCTCATCGCCCGGCCGAGGCTGCAGGTGGCCGCCGGCCATTCGAGGACGCGGGCGGCGATGCTGCCCTTGATGACGTACAGCGCCATGCGCAGCTCATTCTCAGAATGGCATTGGTCTTTGATGTACGGGTTCTGGCCGGTGAGGACGGTGAAGATGGGGCGCTTGTCGTTGAGCTCCATTTTCGGAGGCAGCGGAAGCTGAACGGTCTGCGGGTCGACTGCCTTGTCGCCGGCGATCAGCTCGGCGAGGCTTTCGGGGGTCAGCGGCGCATCGGCGATTGCCCAGATGGGGTAGTGCAACACCGCATAGCCGACCCAGCCGCTCGGGCGGGCTTCGAGGCCTTCGACATCGGCGGGCGGAGTCAGCTTGAGGTTCTTTCGCAATTCGTCGGGCAGGCGGGTGGGGCCGCCGACCATTTCACCGGACGTGCAGGTCGAAACCACGGTGGGCTCGCCCTCGTCGTCCTTGTCCAGGAAGTCGACGCAGATGTTGAGCGCGAGTTGAAGCTGAGCGGGAAGCCGCGGCAGCGCGCGGGCCGGGAAGGCGAGCGCGAGGAACAACCCTTTGGGATCCTTCCTTACTCCCGACTTGACCAGGGCCTGGGCCCAGGCCGGAGCGCCCTCGGGTTCATTGAGTCGGCCCTCGGGCCCGAAGAGGTAACGAAAGCCACGGGCGGTGGTGCCCGCGGTGGGGAAGTAGAGGTTCACCGCAACGGCATCGCCGGGGACGACCTTGTCGTCCTTGAGCTCGATGCCGAGGAAGAGGGTGTCTTTGCGAAAGCCGGCCTTCAGCGAGACGACGTGGGTGGCGTCTTTGGCGACCTTGAGCTCGGCGCCCCCGAAGTCCTTGAACGTGCCCTCGAGCTTCGGTTCCCGGCTCAAGGTCGGCAGCGGCTTGATCGCTTTCTCAGCCGGAGCGTCGGACTTTGGGAAAGCGAGGGACAGCAGCAGCAGGGTGGTCGGAAGCATCATCACTGAGGGCGCACTGGCCCTATCACAGCTTGATGACCAGCGGCATCACGGGGGGCTTGCGCCCGGACAACTGCTTGAAAGTGCGGCGAACGGCCAGAACCAACAGGTCGCGAACGAACGCATCGTCGCCCAGCAGCTGGGATGAGACCTCGTTCAGGCTGCGGCGTGCTTCCTCACCCGACAGGGACAAGAACGCCTGCTCGTCGTTGGCCAGGCCCTGACCCCAGACGTGCGGCCCCGAGAGCAGCTTGTGGGTGCCGACCTGAAGCACGACCACCACCAGCACCAGCCCTCCTTCGGCGAGGATCCTGCGTTGCTCGATCGCGTCGGTCGGGACCCAGCCTTCGGCATCTCTTCGGGTGGGCAGCTGGCCCACGGGCACCCGGCCCAGGGCGTGGGTTCCCGCGTCGCTCAGGCCAAGCACGTCTCCATCGGTCAGCAGGTGCAGCCGATTTTCCGCCAGCCCGAAGTCGCGCGCATTGGCCAGGTGGCGATGCAGGTGATGCAGCTCGCCGTGAATCGGGGTGAAGGCGCGGGGCTTGACGGTCTGAACCATTCGCCGCTGCTCGTCCTTGGCGGCGTGCCCCGAGACGTGGATGTGGGGCTCGATCGCCGGGTAGATGACGTTCGCCCCGCGCGCGAGCAGGCGGTCGAGCATCGCGCTGACCAGCGGCTCATTTCCGGGAATGGTGCGCGAGCTCAAGATGACGGTGTCGCCCGGCTCGATCGCCAGCTGGTGCGAGTCGGGCTTGAGCATCGAGCTGAGCGCGCTGCGCGGCTCGGCCTGGGCGCCGGTGCACAGAATGAGGATCTTCTCTTTGGGGATGAGCGGCAGGGCTTCCCAGGGGACGATCAAGTCGTCGGGGACCTCGAGGAACCCCAGCGACCGGGCGATGGTGACGTTGCGATCGAGGGCGCGGCCGGCAATCGCGACCTTTCTTCCGGTGCGCGCGGCCAGCGACAGGGCGTGCTGCACCCGATGGAGGTGCGAGGCGAAGAGGGTAATCACCACCCGGCCTTTGGCCTGGGCAAACAGCCGGGTGAAGGTCTCGGCGACGAGCTGCTCGGACCCGGTGCTGCCGTTGACTTCCGAGTTGGTGGAATCCGACAGCAGCAGCCCCACGCCTTCGTCTCCCACTTCTCCCAGCCGCTCGAGGTCGGTGGGGCGACCGTCGATGGGCGCTCCATCGAGCTTGAAGTCGCCGGTGTGGACGACGGTTCCCGAAGGGCTCTTGATGATCAGCGCGACGCCGTCGGGCACCGAGTGGGTGACCCGCACCGCTTCGACGACGAAGGCGTTGCCGACCTTGAAGGGCTCGCGCGGAGCGATCTCGCGCAGGTCGGCCCGGACGCCGAGCTCGTCGAGCTTGTGGCGGACCAGGCCGAGGGTAAAGCGGGTCCCCCAGACGGGGACGTTGAGGCGCTTGAGCAGAAAGGGCAGGGCGCCGACGTGGTCTTCGTGGGCGTGGGTCAGCACGACCCCTTTGAGCTCCTCGGGGGCCGCGGTGATCCAGCTGAAGTCGGGGACGATGATCTCGACCCCGGGCAGGTTGCCGCGGGGAAACATCAGGCCGCAGTCGACGAGCATCCGTTCGCCGGAGTGCTCGAAGGCCATGCAGTTGAGGCCTATTTCTCCAAGGCCTCCCAGCGGAATGATTCGAAGCATGTGCGGCGGAGTGTATGCCTCAGCGCCAGGACATCGCGGGCCAACCTGCGTCCTGCTCGTAGACCCCGCCGTCGGCCTTGAAGCTGTTCCAGGCGGGAGTCCCGCTGGCGGTGTTTTGCTCGAGGTAGGTACTCGCGAAGACCGACGTGCCCGCTGCGCCCACCTGCCGCGCGTAGGCGATGCGGGCCTTGATCCGGTCGGGCTTGACGAAGCTGCTGTCGAGCGCGTGCATCCCCGCGACGATGTGACGACCGTTGCTGCCGGCCATGAAGCCGTCGAGCAGCTTCGCCCAGTCGGTGCAGCCACTGCCGATGTCCCAGTAGATCATCGGGGTGAGCGCATCGATCTTCCCGTCTTTGAGCCACCCGATGCTGTCCTGGAAATAGTTGCCGTACCCCTGGCTGGTGTTGCAGCCGGGCAGCGGCTTGTAGATTCCCCAGACGCTGGCCGAGAGCACGGCCTTGGGCCGGAGTAGCTTCATCGCCGCGTAGATGTCGCCGACGGTCAGGCTCACGTTGCTGCGCTGCCAGTCTTCGCGGGTCGCCTTCGGAGTCGCAAGCCCTGCGTAGGCGGCGTTCGAGGCCGGGTCGAACGAGTACGTCTGTCCGGGGTAGCGCACCCGATCGAGGTGAAGGCCATCGACGTCGTATTTCTGCAGCAGCTCGGTGGCGACGGCGAGCACGTGGGAACGGACCTGGGGGTCGCCGGCAGAAAACCAGTAGTACTCAGAGTCGATGCTCTTTCCGGCGGCGTTGACTGCCATCGCCTCGGGGTGCTGACGCAGGAAGTGGTCTGGAGCGCCGGCGAAGCTCGCCTCGGGCAGGACGCAGGAGTCGGTCAGCCCCTGGGTCGGCTGACAGGTGCAGCCTCCGGAGGTCGAGCAGCCCACGGGCACGGGCCACGCGGCGTGGACGTTCCAGTAGGCGTGAAGCTGAATGCCTTTGAGGTGGGCTTCATCGATTGCCGTCTGCAGCGGGTCCCAGCCGGGATCTTTTCCGAGGACGCCGGACAGCTTCTTCGCCCAGGGGACGAGCGTCGATTTGTAGTAGGCGTCGCCGTTGCCGCGAATCTGAAAGTAGACGACGTTGAAGCCCGCAGCGGCCGCGCGGTCGATGATTGCTTTGACTTCGGTGGCGGTGTTCCAGGCGAAGCGGGTGACCCAGACGGCCCGCACTTCGAAAGCTGGGGTGAGGACTCCTGCATCGTTGCTCGTCGCGCCGCTGACCGTCACGGTGAGGGCGTTCGAAGTGAAGGTGCCGGTTTTGGCAGTCACGCTCGTCGAGCCCGTGGCCAACGCGGTGAGGCTGACCAGGTTGTCGGCCGCGCTGGTCACCATGACCTCGACGATTCCGGACGGCGCTGAAACCCACTGCACGCTGCCTGAGACGTCAGCATTGGTCCCGTCGTCGAAGATCGCTCGAGCGGTGGGGCCCGAGACGCCGCCGACCTTCAAGCTGAGCATCGTGGGGGTGACGCTGATCGAAGTGATTCGGCGAATTCTGCTGCTGCCGCCGCCGCCGCCGCCGCTTCCGCCGCCCGATCCACTACCGCCGCCGCCCCCTGCGGTTCCACCTCCATCGCCTCCGCCGGATCCTCCGCCGTCTGCGCCGGCGTCGGAGGTGATCGTGACCGGACCGCAAGCCGAGCACACCAAGAGTGACGAGAGGACGAAGAGCTGACGGAACATGGATTCCTGTTGAAGAGTGCCCCACCCCTTAAGCGGGCACTCGCTGAGTCGTGAGTAGGTTGAATGAGGCGAACGAGGCAACGCCGACGGACGAGATCGTCACCTTCACGCCTCTAGTTGACGGCGGGCCCATCGCCCCCGGACCAGGGAAGCTGGGTGAGCCGGGACATCCCGGTGCAGGTCGCGCAGACCACTCCCTTGTCGTCGAGGATTTGAGCCGAGGCGAACAGCAGCACGTCACCGGCGCGGTCGACTTTCGAGCGGGCGACGAGTCTTTGACCTCGCACGGCGCGCATGAAGTTGATCGACAGCTGAACGGTGGCGCTGCGGCGGGTGGGGTCGATCAGCGCGGGGGTGCAGCCAATCGCGAGATCAAAGATGGCAGCCAGAACTCCACCGTTGATCGCGTCGGTGCCCAGGCCGCCCCGCTGCTCGGGTTTGATTTCGTCGATCACCACTTCGACCGTGTCCGCGTCGGGGAAGGACAGCTTCACGCCGAAGTATTTGAGGGTCGCACTGGCGTTGAAGGTTTCGGCGTACCGGTTGAGTTGGTCGATCGTCGGTCGGGACTTGGGCGGGGTGGGCATCGGCGCGGCACTCTAGCTTCAGCAAGGTCGCAGACCGCGAGCGGATCAAACGTCGAGTCCACCTCGCTGTTCTTGAGTGGTGCCTGGCGGTATGGGTGCCCGCGATTCCAAGCAGTACCCATCGAGGCGCGCACGGTGATGGGCAGCACCCGCACCAAGTACCCCACTCAGGGAAGCTGGACGCTCTGCTTCGAGTTGACCAGGTCGCGAATGCGAGTCGCCGCAGCGTCGGTGTTCTTGACGAAGATCCCCGCGGGATTGTGCGATCGAATTGGAACGGGCGTCCCGTCGTGGTCGAAGGCAGTCGCGACCCCGTAGAGATCGCCCGCGCTCGCTCCACCGTCGGTGACGACCACCGCACCGGAGCGAGCAAGCGCTGCGTCAGTCAGCAGGTTGCTCTGTTGTGAAACTGTGAGCTGGCCCCCGTCGTAGCTGAAGGTCGGCGGGCAGCAGACCCGTTCTGCGGTGGTGTACACGCCGGTCTCGAGAATCGTTATCTGGCTGCCGAAGATCTGATTGCCCCAGAACGAGCTCACCAAGACGCCTCCGTCGCGCGCGCTGGCTCCTCCGCCGCCGGAGCCGCCGGAGCCGCCAGAGCCGCCGGAGCCGCCAGAGCCGCCAGAGCCGCCGGAGCCGCCAGAGCCGCCAGAGCCGCCGCCGCCGCCAGTGCCAGTGCCGCCGCCCGTTCCGCCATCGGAAGGGCCCGGAACCCCGCATCCCACCGCTGCGCACGCTACTGCCATCAAAGCGAATCGAATCATCGAGCCCTCCCTGGGCGCGCGACCCATTCGCAAAGACCGCGCCATTGATTTGGAGGCTGCAATGACATCCCCGCCGGTGCCTCAACCCGACGCAGGCTTCATAGCAACGACGAAAAACTGTGCGAAACGCCGCTGAGGCCCAGACCCTTCCCGGCCTGGGAACCGCGATGCCGGCCCTTCAGGGCAGGAGACTCAGGTCTGGGCCACGACCCACCTCGCCGTGCGGCCCGCGATACCTCCCCGTCGCCAAAGCCTCACGATACGTCCTGCGCCCCGTGAGAAACCCGCTCGTAGATCTGCGCGATCGCTGAGGCCTCGCGCTCGATCCCGAAGCGGGATCGGGCTTCTTCCGCTGCGGCCAACCCCACATCAATCGCTCGATTGGGGTTCGCCATCAGCATCTTCAAGATCTCGCGCAGCCCGTTCACATCGCGCGGCTCGTACAGAAACCCGGTTCGGCCATGCTCGATCAGCCCGGGGGTATGGAACAGCCGCGTCGACACCACGCAGCAGCCAGCCGCCATTCCTTCGATCAACGTCAGGCCGAACGATTCGCCGTGGGACGGATTCACCAGCACGCTCAAGCCCTGGTACCAGGGGACGATCTGCGTCTGTTCGCCCGGAAGCAGCAGCGCCCCGCCGGCAGTCGCGTTCAAGGTGTCGAGCCACGCGCGGTCTGCCCGGCCCACCAACACTGCGCGCCACTGCGGCGACTGCGCCAACAACGGGCCGACCGCTTCGACGAAGTCCTGCTGGCCCTTGTTGGGGCGAATGCGTCCGACGACGCCGATTCCGAGCTGCCCTCCGAGCCCGAGCCTGGCCCAGGCGGCGGCTCTTGAATCCTCCGGGGGCTTGAAGCGGGCCAGGTCCACTCCGTGGGCGACCACAGTCGAGACAGCGCGCATCCACCCTGCGTTCTGCGCATTGAGGGTAATCAGCGCGTCCGCCCGCCTCGCGATCAACCGGGTGAAGGCCGACGGTGGGTAGCTGCCATGCCGGGTGAAGACCACCTTCAACTTCGGACGAAACAACTTCAGCAGCAGACCCAGCAGCAGCTCGTTGTTCCGATGAGCGTGCCACACCACCGGCTCGTGGCGGGAGCGTCGCCACACCTCACTGAGCACCGAGCGCGGAAGCGCGTCCGGGAGCAAGCGCCCGATTCCCTTCACCTCGGCGTGCGGCTGCAGCGCGGGGATGATCGCCGCGGTGTGGGTGGTGACGCCGGTGTGGCGGTGATGAAAGTGGGGGTGAACGACGAGCAACACGCTTTCATTCTAGCGGTCACTGACGCATATGCAGTGCTCGTGAGTGACCTGCTCGAAAACCTCAATCCTCCTCAAAAGCAGGGGGTGCTGCACGAGTCGGGGCCGATGCTCGTCCTGGCCGGCGCGGGCTCGGGCAAGACGCGGGTCATCACCCACCGCATCGCGCACCTGGTCAGCGTGCGGGGCCTCGAGCCGTGGCGGGTGCTGGCGGTCACTTTCACCAACAAGGCGGCGCGCGAGATGCGCAACCGGTTGGACGTGCTGTTGGGCCCCGATGCCGCGCGGCTGACGGTCTCGACGTTTCACTCGGCCGCCTCGATGATCTTGCGGCGCGAATCAGAGGCCGCGGGGCTGAGCCGCAACTTCGTCATCTACGACGACTCGGATCAGATTTCGCTGGTGAAGAGGTCGATTCGCGAAGCGGGCATCGAGCCGTCGGCCGTCAACCCCCGCGAGATGCTCTCTCGCATCGACGCCGAGAAGAACGCCGGGCGAATGCCGGACCAGATGAAGCCGGGCGATGACCTCAAGTCGCAGCTCGCGCAGAAGGTCTACGGGCACTACCAGCGGCTGCTGCGCGCGGCGAACGCGGTCGACTTCGGAGACCTGCTGCTGCTGCTCGTCGACATGCTGCGCAAGCACCCCGAGGTCCGCAACAAGTACCAGCGGCGCTTCACCCACGTGCTGGTCGACGAATTTCAAGACACCAACCCGGTGCAGTACGAGCTGCTCAAGCTGCTGGCTCCTCCCGGGTCGAACGTGGTGGTGGTCGGCGACGACGATCAAAGCATCTACCGGTGGCGCGGCGCCGACGTGGACAACATTCTCGGGTTCCCGAAGGAATACCCGGGCTGCGTCGTGGTGAAGCTCGAGCAGAACTACCGGTCTGACCAGCGGATCCTCGAGGCGGCCTACGCGATCATCTCGAAGAACCGACGCCGAATGGACAAGAAGCTGTGGAGCGCGCGCGGGGTCGGCGAGCCACTGGGCTTGATGATTCATCGCGACGAACGGCAGGAAGCGCAGGAAGTCGCGCGCACCCTTCACGCGCTGAAGAATCAGGGCGTCACCCACTACGAGCAGATGGCGGTCTTCTTCCGCACCAATGCCCAGAGCCGGATTCTGGAAGAGACCTTTCGGCTCTCTCGGGTGCCGTACACGCTGGTCTCGGGGCGCAGCTTTTATGACCGCGCCGAAATTCGCGATGCGTCCAGCTACCTGCGGCTGATGGTCAACCCGAAGTCCGACGCCGATGTGCTGCGGGTGATCAACACCCCCGCGCGGGGCATCGGCGATACCACCGTCGAACGGATTTCAGACTGGGCGGCCGCCGGGGGCCTGTCGATCTTCGAAGCGCTCGAATGGCCCGAGCGGATCGAACGGCTCAACTCGGGGGCGGTGAAGCGGTTGATCAGCTTTCGCCAGCTGCTCGACAAGCTGGTGAAATTCGCGGCCGAGGCGACCGACGCCACGTCCGCGACGGACTTCATGCTGCGCGAGACTGCGCTCGTCGCCTCGCAGATGGCGGAAGGAAGTGAAGAGGCGATCACCCGTGCGGACAACCTTCGCGAACTCGTCACCGCCACCAAGGAGTTCGACACCCAGCGCGCCGCGCGGCTGGCCTCGACCCCCGCGGCCCAGGTTGAGGGTGAGCCGCAGCTGGAAGTCGAAGCGCCTCCGCTGCAGGCGTTTCTAGAGCAGGTCAGCCTCGTCGGAGAATCCGATGGCGATGCGGGCGAGGGCAGGGTGTCGCTGATGACCCTGCACGCGGCGAAGGGCCTCGAGTTCGACGCGGTGTTCATCACCGGAATGGAAGAGGAAATCTTTCCCCACCGACGCGCGACCCAGCCCGAAGCGTCGGAAGAGGACATGGCCGAGGAACGACGGCTTTGTTACGTCGGCTTCACCCGGGCGCGGCGCCGTCTGTATTGCTCGCTCGCCCAGAGCCGCACGTTGTTCGGTGAGCTGCGCTTCAATGCGCCGTCGCGCTTTCTGGCCGAGGTTCCCAAAGAGCTGTTCGGGCTGCCTCCTGAGTACAACCCGCCGGTGGTGGCCAGGCCCGTTCCCTACGGCCGCCGCCGTCAAGGGTACGAGGACACCGGGCCGGCGATCGATCGCAGCTTCGACCAGTCGACCGACTTCCATCAGGAAAGCGCCAGTGGCGATGTCCGCGGAATGCGGGTGAAGCACGTTCAATTCGGGAACGGGGTGATCATGTCCTCGGTGGGGCAGGGCCCCAACGCGAAGCTCACCGTGCGTTTCGAGACGGTGGGAACCAAGACGGTGATTGCCCGCTTCCTTCAGCCGGCGTGAGGGCTGTAACCAGCCTGTAGCAGCGTGCCTTTTTGCGCTCGGGCTTGCAGAGGCCTAGATCTGTTCCATGGCTTCAATTCGAGACGACGAGCTGCCGGATCACACCGGAATTCTTTCCACCTCGCGACGGGCCACCGGCGAGGTCCCCGTCGTGCTCGCGGTCCCCACGATTCCGGTCACCGAAGAGCTGCTTCGGGCGCTGCCGAAGACCGACCTTCACTGCCACCTCGACGGCAGCATGCGGCTGAAGACGATTCTCGAGCTGGCCCAGGAACAGAAGGTGAAGCTCCCGGCCGAAACCGAAGACGGCCTGGCCCGCGCGATTCACATGGGCGAAGTCTGCAAGAGCCTCGAGGATTACCTGGTCGCGTTCGATGTGACGCTCTCGGTGCTGCAGACCGCCGATGCGCTCTACCGCGCGGCGTACGAGCTGGCGATGGACGCGGCGAAAGAGAACGTGAAGTACCTCGAGGTCCGGTACTCGCCGGCGCTGCATCAGCACAAGGGCCTGAAGATGACGACGATCGTCGACTCGGTGCTCGAGGGCCTGCGGGCGGCCAAGCGCGAGGTGGGAATCAAGTGCGGGGTGATCGTCTGCGGCATCCGGCACATGAGCCCGCAGACTTCGGTGCGGCTGGCCGAGCTGTGCGTCGCGTACAAGAACCGGGGAGTGATCGCCTTCGATCTCGCCGGCGCCGAGCTGAACTTCCCTGCGAAGGATCACAAAGACGCCTTCCAGCTGATCTTGAAGAACAACGTCAACTGCACTGCGCACGCGGGCGAGGCGTACGGCCCCGAATCGATTTCCCAGGCGATTCATTTTCTCGGAGCCCATCGCATCGGCCACGGAACCCGGCTTCGCGAGGACGGAGATCTTCTCAACTACATCAACGACCACCGGATCCCCCTCGAGATTTGCCCGACTTCAAACGTGCAGACCGGAGCGGTGACGGACCTCAAGTCCCACCCGCTGAAGTTCTATTTCGACTACGGGCTGCGGGTGACAATCAACACCGACAACCGGTTGATCACCGACACCACCGTCACCCGCGAGTACTGGACGGCGCACCAGGAAATGGGGCTCTCGCTCGAAGACCTGACGACGATCATCGTCTCGGGTTTCAAGAGCGCCTTCCTCCCGAACCGGCAGAAGCAAGACATGCTCAAGGCGATCAACAACGAGATTGCCACCACGCTGCAGAGCTTCCAGCGAAAGCTCAGCGCGGTGAAGGTTCCGGCGTAGGGGACTTGCTTGCGTCGGCGATTCCGACGGCCAGAATTCCCACCAGGGCCATCGAGAACGGCGCTTGAAATAGGGGGTCGTGGGCCAGTGAGAGCAGCACGAAGAAGGTGAGGGCTCCGAGAGTCAGCGGCGAATTCCAGCCGGCCCGCGCGATCCCCACCAACATCACCACGAACAGCAGTGCGCCCGGGATGCCAGTCTCCGCCGCGATCGAAAGCAGCTGCAGGTGCGACTTTCCGGCGTTGTCGGTGACCAACACCGGTGTCGCCGCATCGGCAAACTTCGCCGGCCGGAATTGGCCCGGGCCGACTCCGGAAATCGGGTGCTCTTGAACGGCGCGCCAGCCGGTCTCGAGCAGCTCGATTCGGTCTCCACTGCCTTCGGCGGTGAACGACGCCGCGAAGCGTTCGCGCATCGCCGGGGTGAACCAGACAATCGAGCTGCCCACGATGCAGAAGCCGGCGGCGACCAGGGCGGCCTGGCGGGGGTAGGCCGAGGAGCGAACCAGGGTGACGGCCGCCGCGACGGTCATCGCCACCGCGGCCATCCGCGCATACGGAAACATCCACACCGCCAGGGCGCCCAGGCCCGCGACCGCGAACCACGAGCCCTTCGAGCCCGGCGCGCTTCGTGCGGCGATCACCATCGCGCAGATCACGCCCAGCGAAGTGACGTGCGCGAACTTCAGCCGGTGGAAGAGCATTCCCCCGCCCATGAAGCGGTCGGTGGTTCCCGGCACGAGCTCGTAGACCCGGTGAAACGGAAGCTGCGACCACTTGTACGGGTCGAACGCGGACTCGACCGGCCACACCCCGAAGTGCTGCAATCCGGCCATCGCGCAGGACACCACCATCACTGCCGCGGCGAGGACCCCGGCGAGCAGGCGCAGCTGGGGCGCGGTCTGCCGCCAGGCGATGACGGCGAAGGGAAGGGCGAGCCAATCGAGGGTTCGCGCCACTCCCGAGCCGCTGGGCAGATGTCCTGCCAGGGTCGGCGCCAACAGCGACCAGCCGACGAAGGCGCCCACCGGCCACCACTGTCTACCGAGTCGCTCGGCGTCGCTTTTCTTCAGCGACAGCAGGGCGCCCACGGCGGTCAAGCCCACTCCGGCCGAAGCCAGCCCTTCGAAGGTCTGCACCCCGACCGCCCACGCACCCATCCCCACAGCGCACAGCAACAGGGACATCAGGGTACGCGTGGAAACTGCCTCGGACATCTTTGGCCGCTCGTAGCACGGCTGATCCGAATCGGACCCCCTCCGATGTCCTTCTCGCGCGCCCGCCGGGGAGCCTCATAGCTTTCAAACAACGCTGCGACTTCGAGCCCCACTCGCCGCTCCTTTCACACCGTAAGGGCCGGGGTCTCGAAATCTGTCACCGCTCCTGGCGATTCAGGGCACCCTCACCGCCCGTCTTCTTCCCGGAGTCTCTTTTGAGCCGACCCGCCCAGATTGTGATTTTTGGAGCTTCCGGAGATCTCACCTCGCGCAAGCTGATTCCTGCCCTGCTGCGCAACTTCGCCGAAGGAAGCTTCACCCACCCGGTGCAGGTCGTCGGCGTCTCGCGCACTGGCGCCACCACCGAGGCCTGGCGCGACGAGCTCGCCAAGGCGCTGCCTCCCGAGCTCAGAGAGGCCTGGGCCTCGTTCGCTCCTCATTTGCATTCGCTCAAAGCCGACCCCAGCGTGCCCGCCCAGCTCGCCGTGCTCGAGCAGCAGTTGGACGCGCTGATCGAAGGGCTCGAAGGCGGCAGCCGCACGCTCTCGGGTCGGCTGTTCTATCTCGCGTTGTCGCCCGAGCTGTTTGCTCCGGTGATTACGGCGCTGTCTGAACGACGGATGCTCACCAGCTCGCCCGAGGAACAAGAGGGCTGGCGGCGGGTCGTGATCGAGAAGCCCTTCGGGTCGGATCTCGCCTCGGCGCGGGCGCTCAACTTTCACCTGCTCACCCATCTGCGCGAGAGCCAGCTGTTCCGCATCGACCACTACCTGGGCAAAGAGACCGTGCAGAACATCCTCGCCCTGCGTTTTCAGAACTCGATCTTCGAGCCGTTGTGGAACCGCAAGCACATCGAGTCGGTCGAGATCTCGGTCTGCGAGACCGTCGCGATGGAAGGCCGCCGCGGCGCCTATTACGACAAGGCCGGCGCGATGCGCGACATGGTGCAGAACCATCTGCTCCAGATTCTCGCGCTGATCGCAATGGAGCCGCCCGGATCCTTAAAGCCCGACGCCGTCCGCAACGAGAAGGTGAAGGTCCTTCAGTCACTGCGGCCCTTCACCCCCGAGCGCGTCGCCCGCGACGTGGTCCTCGGTCAATACGAGGGCTATCTCGACGCCTTCGGAGTCGCCCCCCAGTCGAAGACCGAGACCTACGTCGCCATTCGCGCCCTGGTCGACAACTGGCGGTGGAGCGGGGTGCCCTTTCTGCTCCGCACCGGCAAGGCGCTCAACCAGCGCTTCACCGAGGTCGTCCTGCGCTTTCAGACTCCACCCCTCGATCTGCTCAACGGACCCACGCCCGATGATTCCTGCGCCCTTCGGCCCAACGACCTGCGCCTGTTGATTCACCCCGATGAAGGGGTGCGCTTGTCCTTCCTCGTCAAGCAGCCCGGGCCCGGAATGGTGATGCGCAGCTCGAGCCTTGGCTTCGACTACTCGGAGCTCGAGCAGGGCGAGACCCCCGACGCGTACCAGCGCCTCCTGCTCGACGCCATCAACGGCAACGCCACCTTGTTCTTGCGCGGCGATGAGGTCGAAGCCGCCTGGGCCTTCGTCGACGGGATCCGCGCCGGGGTGCTCGATTCTCGCGTTCTTCACTACCCCGTCGGAACCCGGGGGCCCGAGCAGGCGGACGATTTGTTTCGCGGCTGCGAGGGCGTCTGGAGCACCGGCGCCACGAGCAATCAGAACTTTCCCCAGCCGTCCGCCGTTCGGCCCCGTTCACGGCCCGCCCGTCAGTAGGGGTGCTTTCGCGGCTTCCCTCGGTGCACGTCCTCGCCCGACTCGGTTTCGCCTCGGCAACCGGTCGCTTCGGCCTCACGTCCGCGCTCGGGCCCAGCGGCAGCGATGCTCCGTCAGGCCCCCGGGCATTGGCGGGGAAAGGGTTTGCCGCCCTTTGCGCCTTCGCGTCGGTGGCGTTCGCTTCCCCGCGTTCACCGGTGAGAAATGCCCTCACCGGTGTCATCCACCATCGAATGCCGCGGGTAGCGCTCACCACCGGTGGTGGATCTCACCGGGTTGCCGCGCTTGACCCCGTTCAGCCCCTCAATCTGCCCGACTTACGGAATCGCCGTCGTCAGCGAATAATTGACCGGGCTGAGTGTGAACGAATCGACCACGATGAAGAAGTCGCGCGCCGTCGTGCCGGTGTTCGTGAACGACAGTGTGTCAGCGCTCCCGGCACTACCCACGTCCGTGCCGACCTCGCACAACGGCTGACTGATGCAATTCGAGCCGGGTTGCGCAATCAAATAGAGCGAGGGGTCTCCGTTCGCATCCGGAGTCACAGTCACCGTCAATGTCTTCATTGCCGGAACGCTGATCGAATACACCCGATCTAAGCCAGGGTTGTTGTTGTAGGTCCCGCATTGGACCTTGTCGGGCATGTAGTCGTTGTGGAAGCCCATCGTCGTCTGGCCCGTCAGTGTTCCCGAAACCAAAATCGGAGTCGCACTGTTGCAAACGTCGCCAGGCCCACTGATGAACGGCGCCGCAGTAATGGTCAACTGCTGAACTCCCCCAGTGGTTGCCGAATAGCTGTCGACAAAGACGTAATAGGTCCCCGCGTCAGGTGTGCTGAAGAAAATCGATTCTCCTCCCGCAGCCGCGTCGTCAGCGCATGCGAGCTCCGCGCCCGTGGCGCAAGGCGAACTGCGCGCGAAGAGAACGGCGTCTGGCACCGAACCTCCATCCGTGACTGTGGTCACGGTTACGTCGCTCGCGCCCGCAACCGTGAAGCTGTAAACAAGATCTCGGCCCGCGACATCGAAACCACAGCTGCTCTCGTATTCACCCAACGCAGCACTGTTGTCGACCGTCACCGTCGCGCTGCCGCCCACCAGAGTCAGCGCCATCGCCGTCGCGCACGTCTCATTCGAGCCAGCAACACCACCGCCCGTCCCGACTCCGCCGCCCGTCCCGACTCCGCCGCCCGTCCCGACTCCGCCGCCCGTCCCGACTCCGCCGCCCGTCCCGACTC
>JAYVCD010000136.1:0-4430 GCA_043750125.1 Archangiaceae bacterium
GCGCTCTCGAGCAGGTTGTCGTTGAACGCCGAACAGTTCTGCACCACGAACGGCTTGTCCTTGCGCGGGCCGTTGTAATGAATCGCGCGGGCGACCAGCTCTTTGCCGGTGCCTGAGTCGCCGTTGATCAGCACCGTCGAATCGCTGTTGCAGACCTTCTCGAGCAACCGGAAGACCTCGAGCATCGGGCCTGATTTTCCGATGATGTTTTCGAACTTGTAGCGATCGGACAGCTCGGTCGACAGCGATTGAATCGTCTCGTCGCGGCGGGCGAGCTCGGCTTCGTAGTTGGAAATCTCGTTGACCCCGAACTCGAGCAGATCAGAAACCTTCTCGACCTCAGCAACCGCCATCAAGGGGATCCGCTCGACCGCGCGCTCGAGATCGGTCGCGCCATTGTTCAGCTCGCGAATCTTGGTCTTGATCCGTTCGGCTTCGGCGGGGCTCACGTCCTGGCGAACGAAGCCCTCGACGAACAGCATCCCCTCGTATTCCCCGTTGATGTACAGCGGCGCGCCGACGATGTTGAAGCCCAGGTGGCAGTCGTGAAACTGGCTGCGGCGCAGCTTTCGGCTGGTCCTGAACTTGTCGTGGAGCACCCGCACCGAGCTGGTGCAGCGGTGAAAGCCTTCCTTCGAGAACAGCGAAAGGCGGCAAAAGTCATTCGGGGGCGGGGCGATCTGCCCTTTGGTCCATTCGAGCACCACGCCTTCTTTGTTCGCGAACGACAGCTCGGAGCGCCACCACTTCCGCAAGATGTCGCGGAGCATGATGATGGTGTGGAGGTTCTGGTAACGATCGAAATCCATCGATACTCCTTCAGGGGGTCGCCTCAGGTCAGGACACTTGCGACCAAAGTGTCCGATAATTAGCCGAGTTCTCGATTGCGATCGACCTTAGATGGACGAGGGAGTGGGTCGGTGTGCGGAAGGTGCGCTGACGCAACGGAGATCAGGTATGCCTTCAAAGCATGCGAATCGTGGCCGGCAGCGTGCGTGGGAGGACCCTTCAGGGCCCCAGGCGCGCCGACGTGATCCGCCCTACCGCCGACCGGGTGCGCGAGTCGATTTTCAACGTCCTGGGGCAGACCTGCGAAGGGCTCGCGGTGCTCGACTTGTTCGCCGGGACGGGCGCCCTGGCCTTCGAAGCGCTCTCGCGCGGGGCAACCCGGGCCGTGCTGGTGGATTCAGGTCGAGAGGCCCAGCAGCTGTGTCTGCAGAACGCCCAGGGGCTGGGCTTCACTTCGGTGGTCGAGCTGCTGTCGATGTCGGCCGAACGGGCGATCGCCAGGCTTGCCGCGCGCAAAGAGGGGTTCGAGCTGATCTTCGCCGACCCTCCCTACGCGCAGGCCGCGGTCGACAACGTGCTGGGGTGGTTGAGCGCCCATCACCTGCTGGCCCAGACCGGTCGGTTGGTGCTCGAGCACAGCAAACACGAATCGTCGCCCGAGCACAGCGGCGCCTTTACCCGCATCGATCAACGCACCTTCGGTGAGACGGTGGTCTCGATCTTTGCGCTCACGCCACACCCCTCGGGTCACTCGTGATGACGGAACAATCTTCGAGTTGACCTCGCACCCACTTGGACCGAATCTCGGCGCCCCTCTCATGCGTGTTGCTCTCTACCCCGGCTCGTTTGATCCGCTCACCCATGGGCACCTTTCGCTCGTCCAACGCGGGCTGACGATGTTCGACAAGGTGATCGTCGCGATCGCCGCCAACCCGAAAAAGGTCCCGCTCTTCACCGTCGAAGAGCGCAAGGCCTTGATCAAAGAAGCGGTACCGGACCCCCGGGTCGAGGTCGCCGACTTCCAGGGCCTGCTGGTTCAATATGCAAAAGAGCGGGGGGTGAATGTCATTCTCCGCGGGCTGCGCGCGGTCAGTGACTTCGAGTTCGAGTTCCAGCTCGCCAACATGAACCGGAAGTTGGACCCGAAGATCGAAACGATTTTCATGATGACCAGCGAAAAATATTTCTACATTTCCTCGCAGCTGGTCCGCGAAGTGGCGTCCTTTCAAGGGGACGTGAGCGGGCTGGTTCCAGACAACGTTTTGCGCAGTCTCCAGGCAAAATTTCCCAAGAAGTAAGGAGCAACCCAATGCAGCTCGCCAAGCGGCTCAAGGCGATCAAACCGTCTCCCACGCTCTCGCTCAACGCGAAGGCCAAAGCGCTCGCCGCGAAGGGCGAAGATGTCGTCAGCTTTGCGGCAGGCGAGCCGGATTTCGATACTCCGCAGCACATCAAAGACGCGGCGAAGGCGGCGCTCGATGCGGGCTTCACCAAGTACACCGCGACCGGCGGCATTCCCGAGCTGAAGAGCGCGATCAGCCAGAAGCTGAAGAAGGACAACCAGCTCGACTATTCGCCCGAGCAGGTGCTGGTCAGCTGCGGCGCGAAGCACTCGCTGTACAACTTGTTCCAGGCGCTGCTGTCGCCGGGGGACGAGGTGGTGATTTTCTCTCCGTATTGGGTCAGCTACCCGGACATGGTTCGCCTCGCTGACGGCGAGCCGGTGATCGTCGAGACCTCTGCCGCTGAAGGTTACGCCCCTGATCCGAAAGAGCTGCGCAAGGCGTTGACTGCGAAGACCCGCGCGGTGGTGATCAACTCGCCCTCCAACCCCACCGGAGCGGTGCTCGGATCCGAGGCGCTGGCCCGGGTGGCGTCGGTGCTCTCGGGTCACGACTGCTTGATCATCACCGACGACATCTACGAGAAGCTGCTCTACACCGGCACCCCGTTCGTCAACCTCGCCAACGTCGCGCCCGAGCTGGCGTCGCGGGTCGTGACGGTCAATGGGTTTTCCAAGGCCTTCTCGATGACGGGCTGGAGGCTCGGCTACGCCGCGGGTCCCAAAGACCTGATCGGCGCGATGCAGATGATTCAGGATCAATCGACCTCGAACGCGACCTCGATCGCCCAGAAGGCGGGCGTCGCCGCTTTGAACGGTTCGATGGAACCGGTCGAAAAGATGCGGGTCGAATTTCAGGCCCGCCGGGATCTGATCGTCAAAGGACTCAACGCGATCACCGGCATCCACTGCCGGGTTCCCGACGGCGCGTTCTACGTCTTCCCCAACGTCGAAGCGTTGATCGGCAAGCGGTACAAGGGAAAGCAGGTCAACGGCTCGGTGCACCTCTCTGAGCTGTTGCTCGAAGACTTCAAGCTCGCCGCTGTTCCTGGAGAGCCGTTCGGTGCCGAAGGCTACCTTCGCTTCTCGTTCGCGACTGCGCGGGCGACGATCGAAAAAGGGCTACAGCGCCTGGCGCAGTTCGTTGCCGCGCTGAGCTGAAAGGCCCGTCAGTCGTGGTACCCGACGAGCTGCCAGCGACCTGAAGCGTGGGCGCGGAAGACCGCGACCGCGGCGTGGCCCGAGAGGTTTCCGATCGCGATCATCGTTCGGGGCGCCTTCCACGGAAGCGCCGCCAGACGCGCGGGAGGCCGGCCGTACTTCTTTTCCATTTCAGCCGGGGTGAGCACCTCTACGTCATAGAGGGTGAGCAGATCCGTGCGCTTGGAACGCAGGTTCTTCAGCCATTCTTTGTGCAGCTCTTCGGGCATCTCGAGGCGGCGATCTTCGAGCTGAAACGGGTAGCCGGACTGGAGCACCAGGCTGCGCGCGTCGCCTGCGATCAGGCTGTTGAACACCGCGCGCGCCGTGTACTTCACCTGCTCGGCCTCGGTGAGCGCGCCGACCTTCAGTGCGAGAGGATCTGCCGGTTCGGCGTGCCCGTGGCCCCCGCCCGCGCCGCCGGGGGATGCGGGCTCGGGAAGCCGGTGAGAGAGATCCTGCGCCGCTTCGGAAGAGTCCGCCGGCGGGAGCTTGCGAATGCGATCGAGCTGGCGCTGCAGCTCTTCTGGGCTGGGGGCGCGGGGAGAGCGCACGGTGGGCGTGGGCTCGGCAGGGGCGGCGGCCGGGGAAGTCGCCGCGGGTGGCTCGGCGGCAGGCTCGGCAGCGGGTTCGGCCTGGGAAAGAACGAGGGCGGCGGTGAGGGCGAGGAGGCTCATCTTGGACCCGATGGTAGACCAGAACCTGCTACAGGCTTGAGCCCGATGAAACGCACAGATTTGAAAAAAATCCTCGTCATCGGGTCGGGGCCGATCGTCATCGGTCAGGCATGCGAGTTCGATTATTCGGGCACCCAGGCGATCAAGGCCCTGAAGGAAGAGGGGATTGAAGTCATCCTCTTGAACTCGAACCCGGCGACGATCATGACGGACCCCGAGTTCGCCGCCCGCACCTACATCGAGCCGATCACCGTCGAGTCGGCCGAAGCGATCATCAAGGCCGAGCGCCCCGACGCGCTGCTGCCGACGATGGGTGGGCAGACCGCGCTCAACCTCGCCAAGGCGCTGGCCGAAGCGGGGATCTTGAAGAAGTACAACGTCGAGCTGATCGGCGCGTCGCTCGAGGCGATCAACAAGGCCGA
>JAYVCD010000137.1:0-8664 GCA_043750125.1 Archangiaceae bacterium
CAGTAAGGCCTTCGCGCTCGTCGGAAAACGAAGCAACCAGCTTTCGGACAACTCGAGCGCCGCGTCGTATTCCTTCGCCTCGAGCAGCAGGGCGCCCGCGCTTTGAAAATGGGCGTCGGTGACTTTGGGGTTCTTGCCCAACGCCAGCAGCAGCCGGGCCCGGGGAGCGCCCTTGACTGCGGCCTGCTCGAGCGCCTCGTCGATCGACAGCGAAGGGCGGGCGAAGAACACCCACCCCCCGATCGCCAGCACGGCCAGCAGGCCCCCCGCCGCGAGCCAGGCCGGCCGCCCAGAGGACACAGCCGGCGTCCGCGGCCCGGTGGAAGGCGCGCCCACTTCCGCCAGCCGGGGGTCCTCTGCGGCGTCGGACTTTTCGGGCCGCTGCGCATGGGGGACCGAAGGGTCTGCCTCGCGCGCTTTGCGCAGCGTCTGTCGTTTGACGTCTTTGTCGACCGGGAACAGCGTGCCCAGGTACTCCCCGACCTCGCCGCCGGGCGCCAGCTGCGCCTCTCCTCCGACCTGCTCGATCGCATCGATCAGCTCGGTCAGCGATTGGAACCGTGCGTTTGCGTCATGGGCCAGCGCGCGCAGACAGATTGCCTCGAGCAGCATCGGCACGGCGGGGTCGAAGGCGCGCGGGGGTTTGGGCTTTCCGGCGGCGATCGCCAGCACCACGTCTTCGACGCTGGTGCCGGTGAAGGGACGGTGGCCGCACAGCTGCTCGTACAGCATCACCCCGGCGGCGAAGATGTCGGCGCGGTGATCCACCGGCTTGGCGAGGATCATCTCGGGCGACATGTAGAAGAACTTCCCCTTCAACGTTCCGGGCTCCGTGCCCGAGCCCCAACTGGCGGTCTTCGCGACGCCGAAGTCGATCACCTTCACGTCGCCGCGCGCGCCGACGTGAATGTTGTCGGGGGTGAAATCGCGATGCACCAGCATCAGCGGAGTGCCTTCTTCATCGGTCGCGTTGTGCGCCGCGTCCAGCCCGCGACAGGCCTCGCAGAGAATCCGCAGCATCACTCCGGTCGGCACCCTGCGCCCGTTCTCGGCCGCCCGCTCGCGCAGCTCGGCGAAGGTCCGACCTTCGAGCAGCTCCATCGCGATGAACGGCTCACTGCCTTCCTGCCCGAGGTCGATGATCTGCACCACGTTGGGGTGATGAATGCGGGCGGTAATCCGCGCCTCGTTCAAGAACATCCGGACGATCTGCTGGTCTTTGACCAGGTGGGGCAGCAGCCGCTTGATCGCCACCATCGGGCCGAACTCCCCGGCCTCGCTGATGTGCCGGCCGACGTAGACCTCGGCCATTCCCCCGGTCGCGATGCGGGTCGTCAGCCGGTACCGGCCGAACCACAGAGGTGATTCGAGGTTCTGCACGGCGAACGGTTTACGGGCCGGCGGGCGGGGCGTCCAGCGGAGGAGGACACAGCGACTCTTTCCCGTGCAGCTTGTAGATCCGGCAGATCAGCGGGCGCTGCTCGTAGATGGTGCAGCGAAACTGACCGCCCGAAGTATCGAGCGCCGCGCAGTGGCCGTCTTCCATGCGCAGGAAGCGGTCCTTCTCTTCGGCCGCGACGACGAAGCGGGCGGCCAGTTCCGGGCCCATCGTGGCCAGGTCGTCGTCGAAGACCTGAACGTAGCGGGTGGGGCCGAAGCAGCAGCGGCCGCACGAGAAACACAGCGGCGTGGTGTCGGTCGAGGGGGGAGGTAGAGACAAGGTCCCACCTTAAGGGCTTGTCGGCCCCAGTGCCTTTCAATCGCCCGCAGTGATGTTGCGCAGGGTCCCAAACGCCCGATCGAAGATCGACAGCGTCGCGCTGTAGTTGCAGTCCCGCCGCTTGTGGTGCGCGTCGTGGACCAGCGGAGTGACATACAAATTGAGCACCGGAGCGTTCTGCCACCACGACGGGAATACCGGGTGCCCGCAGTGCGCCAGCCCAATGCTCCCGGACAGAAAGAGGCTCACCATCACCAGCGAAACGAGGTGAATCGGGATGAGCCACATCGCGACCGGCATGAACCCCATGATCAGCAGCGCTTCGACCGGGTGAAAGGCGAGCGCGGTCAACAGCGTGGGAGAAGTCGAGCGGTGGTGCACCACGTGAACCCGTTGGTACATCGAGCGGGTGTGCAGCAGCCGATGCAGCCCGTAGAAATAGGCTTCGAACAGACCGACGTAGACCCCGACTTCGAAGGCGCAGGTGCCGAGGCTGAGCGCGCCGTGGGCCAGGGGAATCACCCCCGCGCGGATCAAGAAAGTCGCCCCCGCACCCATCGCCAGGCCCACCGCCGCGGTCAGCAGTGCGTAGGTCCGCTCGTGCCGCACCGCGTTCTTCGCGCGCACTTGCGCGGCGGCCGTCCTGGCGTTTCCCGCGATCGAATCTTCCCTAACCCGCATCACCGCCGCCTAAAGGTTATCGAATAGACATTATACAAACCTTCAACACAAGCCGCCTGAAACACTTTGCCCCGACTCCCCTCTGACAGGTTTCGGGCGGGTCGAGGGAGGTGTCAGCGCGGTTTGATCGCGGTTCGCGTTTCTGGCTCAAGAGGGTAGAAAGGCCCCCATG
Source organism: Archangiaceae bacterium (assembly GCA_043750125.1). Taxonomy (GTDB): domain Bacteria; phylum Myxococcota; class Myxococcia; order Myxococcales; family Myxococcaceae; genus JAGSPQ01. The sequence continues at coordinate 2,574 of JAYVCD010000137.1, forward strand.
AACCGCCTGCGTTTCTGTCTCAACGACCACTGGGTCGAGGAGACGCACGTTTCCCCTTCCACGACGCTGCTGCGCTACCTGCGCGACACCCGGGCGCTCACCGGCACCAAGGAAGGCTGCGCCGAAGGAGACTGTGGGGCATGTACCGTCGCGGTGGCCGAGCGCGGCGACGACGGGAAGCCGCACTGGAAGGCAATCAACGCGTGCCTGCTGTTGATGCCGATGGTGCAGGGCAAGCACGTCGTCACGGTCGAAGCGCTCAAAGACCCGCTGACCGGCGCTCACCACCCGGCGCAGGAAGCGCTGGCGAAGGCGCTCGGCAGTCAGTGCGGCTACTGCACTCCGGGAATCGTGATGTCGATGTTCGAGGCCACCTACCGCAGCGATCTCGACGCGGGCTGGAAGCTCGATGACCAGCTGTGCGGCAACCTGTGTCGCTGCACCGGCTACCGTCCGATTCGCGACGCGGCCCAGCAGGTCGCCGGCACCTGCCCTAAAGATCGCTTTGCCGCCGAGCTCAAAGAAGCCGTGCCCCAGTCGATGCAGCTCGACTACCAGGCCAACGGGCAGCGGTACTTCACTCCCGATTCATTCTCCCAGCTGTGGGACGTGCTCGACCTTCACCCCGACGCCCGCTTCATTCAGGGCGGCACCGACCTCTCGCTGGAAATCACCAAGAAGTTCGCGCGCCCGCCGAAGCTGGTCTCGCTCGAGGCGATTCCCGAGCTGAAGGCGATGCACGAGACGGTGGACGGGATCTCGATTGGATCCGGCTCGACCCTCGCCGAAATCGAACGCTTCACCGAGAAGCGGGTGATTCCCATCTCGCGCATGCTTCGCTACTTCGGGGCGCGACAGATCAAGCACCGCGGGACGGTGGGCGGGAACCTGTGCACCGCTTCTCCGATTGGAGACTTCGCGCCGGTGCTGCTGTCGCTGGGCGCCGTCGCGGTGATGCGGTCCCGGGCGGGCGAGCGGCGGGTCTCGATGGACTCGTTCTTCACCGGGTACCGGAAGACCGCCCTGGGCGCCAAAGAAGTGCTCGTCGCCGTCGAGGTCCCGCGCATTCCTTCCAGCGCGTTGGCCTGCGCGTACAAAGTCTCGAAGCGACGCGAGCTCGACATCAGCACCGTCTCGGCCGGCCTCTACGTCGAGCTCGACTCGCAGCGGGCGGTCAGCCTCGCCCGGCTCGCGTTCGGAGGCATGGCGGCCACTGCCCGGCGCGCGACCCTCGCTGAAGTTGCCCTGGTGGGGCATTCCTGGGACGCCGCTTCCGTCGAGCGCGCCGCGGCCCAGTTGGCGCAGGACTTCGAGCCGGTCTCAGACCATCGCGGCTCGTCGGCCTACCGCACCCTGGTCGCCCAGAATCTGCTGCGGGGCTTCTTCGAGGAAACGAAGCTCGCCCCTGTCCCGCGGTTGCCCGAAAGCCACACCGGCACCGTCACGACCTACCTTTAGAGAGCCGCCATGGCCGAAATTCTTCACCCCAGCTCGCCGCTCCACAAGCCCGCGCCGCACGAGTCCGGCCTGCGTCACGCCAGCGGAGAAGCGCGCTACGTCGATGACCTGCCCCCGCCTCATGGGCTGCTGGTCGGCCAGGTCGTCACTTCGCCCCACGCTCACGCGAAGCTGAAGCGGCTCGATGTCACCCGCGCCCGAGCCGTCGCCGGGGTGCGCGGCGTCTTCACCGCGCAGGACATTCCGGGCGAGAACAACGTGGGGCCGGTGGTTCACGACGAGCCGCTGTTCGTAAAAGACGAAGCGCTGTTCCTGGGTCAATCGGTCGCGTTGGTGGTGGCAGAGACGTACGACGCCTGCCGCGCCGGAGTCGCCGCCGTCTTCTCCGAATGGGAAGTGCTGCCGGCGATCACCACCCTCGAAGCGGGCCTCGCGGCGAGATCTTTTCTCAGCGAGCCCCACGTGATGCAGCGGGGCGATGTCGAGACTGCGCTCGCCGTCGCCGAGCTGAAGCTCGAGGGCCTGATCCGCACCGGCGGCCAGGACCACTTTTATCTCGAGACCCAGGTGACGCTGGCGGTGCCCGAAGAGGGCGGCACGCTGAGGCTGCATTGCAGCACCCAGCACCCGACCGAAGTGCAGACCATCGTCGCCCACGTGCTGGGCCTGGGCCGACACCAGGTGGTCGTCGAGGTGCCGCGAATGGGAGGCGGCTTTGGGGGGAAGGAGACCCAGGCGGCCCCGTTCGCCGCGATGGCTGCGCTGGCCGCCTTGAAGACCCAGCGACCGGTGAAGGTGTGGCTCAACCGGGACCAGGACATGGCCCAGACGGGCAAGCGCCACCCGTTTCTCACCCGCTACCAGGCCGGCTTCACCCGGGCCGGCGAGCTGACCGCGCTGCAGCTCGAGCTCTACTCAGACGGCGGTTTCTCGACGGACTTGTCGCGGGCGATTCTCGATCGCGCGCTGTTTCACGCCGACAACGCCTACTGGGTCCCGAACCTTCGCTTTACCGGGCAGGTGGTGAAGACCAACCTTCCCAGCAACACCGCCTTTCGTGGCTTCGGCGGCCCGCAGGGAATGGCGGTGGTCGAAGACATCTTCAGCCGGGCCGGCGAGCGCCTGGGGCTGGATCCCGCCGAAGTGCGCCGGAAAAATTTCTACGGCGCCGCTCCGAAGAACGTGACTCCGTACTTCATGGAAGTGAAGGACAACCGCCTCGAGCGGATCTGGGCCGAGCTGCTCGCGTCCAGCGACTACGCGAAACGAAAGGTCGAGATCGAGGCCTTCAACCTGGCCCACCCCTGGAACAAGCGCGGGCTGGCGATGACCCCGGTGAAGTTTGGAATCAGCTTCACCACCTCGTTCCTCAACCAGGCGGCGGCGCTGGTGATGCTTTACGGCGATGGGACGGTGCAGCTGAACCACGGCGGCACCGAGATGGGGCAGGGGTTGCACACCAAGATGCTGGCTTGCGTGGCGCACGAGCTGGGCGTGCCGCTGCAAAACATCCGGGTGATGATCACCTCGACGGACAAAGTGCCGAACACTTCGGCGACCGCGGCTTCTTCGGGCAGTGACCTCAACGGCCAGGCGGTGCGCGCCGCCTGCCAGACCCTGCGCGAGCGACTGACGCCCGTCGCGGCGAAGCTGCTGAACATCGCCGAGTCGCAGGTGCTGTTTGCCGGGGGCCGGGTCTTCGGTCGCGACACCCCTGACGACTCACTGCCCTTTTGGAAAATCACCGACACCGCGCACCTGAGCCAGGTGCCGATGTCGGCCACCGGCTTCTACAAGACCCCCGACATCACCTACGACCGGGCTTCGGGCCGCGGAAAGCCGTTTCATTATTTTGCCTATGGCGCGGCGGTCACCGAGGTCGAGCTGTCGGGGCTGACCGGCGAGCACCGGCTGCGGCGGGTGGACATTCTCCACGACGCCGGCGCTTCACTGGTGCCGAGCATCGACATCGGCCAGGTCGAGGGAGGCTTCATTCAGGGCTGGGGCTGGCTGACCTGCGAAGAAGTTCTCTTCGACGAGAAGGGCTTTCTGCAGACCCACTCGCCCGACACCTACAAGATTCCCTCGTTCGGAGATCAGCCCGCCGACTTCCGGGTTGCGCTGCTCGAGGGCGCGCCCCAGCACGATGTCATTCATGGCAGCAAGGCCGTGGGCGAGCCGCCGCTGATGCTCGCGCTCTCGGCGGTGGCCGCGCTGCGACACGCCGTTTCGTCGTTCGCACCCCCGCGGGTTCCGGTCGAGCTGAAGATGCCCTGCACTCCTGAAGCGGTGCTGATGGCGGTCGAGGCCGCGCGCAAATGCAAACCCTGAAGCTGTTCCTCGCGCTGGGCTGGGCGGTGGGGGTGTCGGCCTGTACCGCCGCCGCGCCGGTCTATGCGCCGCCGACCGGGCAGACCGTCACCGTCTTCGTCCCCGGTTACCGGGGCAGCTTCCTCGTCAAAGACGACCCCGAGCGCGCCCGGGTCTACCTCAACATCGGGGACGTGATGTCCTCGGGCAGCCAGAACCTCGCGCTGCCGTATGAAGGCCAGCGCTTCAAGCCCACCTTTCCCGCGCTCGCCCCCGATGGTCCGCTGACGAAGATGACGATCCTCCCGGCGATCATCTCGATGGACATCTACCTGACCTGGTTGAAGTTCGGCCGCGACGAGCTGCCCGGCTTCATTCCGTTCGGGTACGACTGGCGCAAAGACGTGAACGCCTCGGGTCAGGCGCTGTGCGATTTTCTGGCGAAGCTGCCGGCTGCGAACATTCAAATCGTCGCTCACAGCAAGGGCGGCCTGGTCACCTGGAGCTGCCTCACCCAGAACGAAGCGGTCGCCCAGCGGGTGAAGAGGGTGGTCTTCGCCGGCACCCCGTTCAAGGGCGGCCCTGGCATCTTCGATGACCTGCTGCTGGGCTCAGCGACCGGCCTCAACCACTCTTTGCTTTCACGCGAGGCGCTGTTCTCGTTTTTTTCCGCGTACCAACTGCTCTCGGCCCAAAGCGATTTCTTCGTCGATGCCAGCGGCGCCCCGGTCGCCCTCGATGCGCTTTCGGCAAAGGAATGGGTCAGCCGGAAATGGGGAATCTTCGAAGAGCCGACGACAGCCGCAGATCTGGCTCAGCTGCAAAAGTTGCTCGAGGGCCACGCCGCGCTTTACGCCCGGGTGGCCTCGCCACTGCTGTCCAGGCCGGCGTTGATGGCGGTGATCGGCACCGGCCACCCGACGGTCAGCGGAGTGCGCGTGACTTCCACCGGCTTCGACTTCGAGCATCCGGCCAACGCCGACGGCGACGGCGCGGTTCTGCTCAGCAGCGCGGCGCCTCCGCTGCCCTTCACCCGCGTCGACACCCCCGCCGAGCACGTGGTGCTGCTCAATGACCCGGACGTGCAGCGCGCAATCGCTGCATTTTTGAAATCTCCTGCGCAGAACTGACGCCCGTCGCCAGCGGCACCCTTCGTGCTCTCCGCCGAGGGTCCCGTTCACCTTTTGGAGCCCTTTTGAAGAAATCACGCACATCGAAGCTGTGGGGCATGGTGAGGCAGACGGTCGACGAGTGGATCGCCGATGACATCTCGACCCACGCGGCGGCGCTCGCCTACTTCACGGTGTTTGCGATCGCTCCGACGTTGATCATCGCGGTGGCAGTGACCGGCCTGGCGTTCGGGCCGGAAGCCGCGCGAGGCGAAATTCAGGGCCAGCTTCAAGGGGTGGTCGGGGAGGCCGGGGCCAAAGTCATCGAGGACATGATGGCCAGCGCCGCCAAGCCCGCCCAGGGAATCGTGGCGACGGTGCTCAGTGTGTTCGTGTTGATTTTCGGAGCGACCGGGGTGTTCGCCGCGCTTCAAAACGCGCTCAACAAAATCTGGGACATCGAGCCCCGGGGGACCAACGGGATTCTCGCCTTCCTGCGAAATCGCTTTCTCTCGTTCACCATGGTGGTGGGGGTGGGCTTCTTGCTTTTGGTTTCGCTGGTGATGAGCGCGGCGGTGGCGGCGCTGGGCAAGTGGCTGGGCCAATCGAACGTCTGGCAGGTCGTCAACTTCGTCATTTCCTATGGGGTCATCACCCTGCTGTTCGCGATGATCTACAAAGTGCTGCCCGACGTGAAGGTCGAGTGGCGCGACGTGTGGATGGGCTCCGCGGTCACCGCCGCGCTGTTCAACATCGGCAAATTCGCGATCGGGCTCTACCTCGGCCGCAGCGCGGTCGCTTCGAGCTATGGCGCGGCCGGCGCGCTGGCGGTGCTGCTGCTGTGGGTCTACTACTCGGCGATGGTGCTTTTTCTCGGCGCCGAGTTCACCCAGATCTACGCGCGCTCGCATGGCTCGCTGGTCGAAGGGACCCCGCCACAAGAGCCCGAACGCGCGGCGCAACGCCGACCCGCCTGAACCCACCGCTTCGAGCTCAGCCTTTGGCCGGCGTGCGCCCCTTCGTCAGCTCGGCCAGCTTCGAAGCAATCGCCCGGCGCGCCCGGAGCAGAATCGAGGGATCCCGGGTGAGCTGAAATTCGACGTTCGCCCCAACCGCCAGGGGTCGGGATCTCATCCTGAGCGGAGTCGTTGTGCGGGTGTGACCATCTGAGGCAAGAGGGTCGCGGGAGGAGCCCGCGATGCCGAAGAGGAAGA
>JAYVCD010000138.1:0-31383 GCA_043750125.1 Archangiaceae bacterium
CACGACGTTGCGGCCCTTGGGCCCAAGCGTGACCTTGACCGCGTCGGCGAGGATGTTGACGCCGCGAAGAATCGCATCGCGGGCACGGGTGTCGAAAATAATGTCTTTAGCCATGATTGAGAATTCCTTGTGAGTGGTTTGGAAAGCCTGAAGAAAACGAGAGCAGCGCTTAGTTCTCGATGACGCCGAGGACGTCTTCTTCGCGCAGCATCAGGTGGTCCTCACCTTCGATCTTGATTTCGGTACCCGCGTACTTGCTGAAGAGAATGGTGTCGCCGGCCTTCACATCGAGCGGCCGAACCTTGCCGTCTTCAAGGACCTTGCCGTTACCGACGGCGATCACCTTGCCCTCGAGGGGCTTCTCTTTGGCCGTGTCGGGAATGATGATCCCGCCCTTGGTCTTGTTCTCTTCCGCGACGCGCTTGACGATCAAACGATCCTGCAGGGGACGAATTTTCATGGGTTTTCAAAGCCTCGTGAGTGTGTCGTTGGCACTCTCGCGTTGAGAGTGCCAACGGGGTGGCGGGCTTGGATATAACCATCGCCCCGCGTGGGTCAAGGGACTCCATTGGCACTCACCCCCCCTCGAATGCCAGGCCTCGCCGACCCGCACTCTGGCGCTCTGCCCTGACGACTGCCAGCTTAAGGGCCAGCAACTACAGGGCTAATTTTAGGAGGCCAGAGAGATGCCCCGTTACACTCGCAACAGGAGGCTCCATGAGCAACCTCGTCGTGGGCAGCACGCTGAAAGAATTTTTCCGGATGTTGGTGGGTGAAGTGGTGAGCCGGCAGAAGGTGAGCCTGGCTGAAGTGACCGAATTCTACGTGGTGAATCTGCTGTCCGAGTTCGCGGCTGCCGAAAAACTCTTCACCCAGGTCGAGGGGGGGCGGGTCGATACCGAGCCGCTGGCGCTGCTCTACCACCGCGCGATGCAGCAAGACCGCGACGCGCGGATCAAGACCCTGAGGCAGTTGGGCGACGTCTCGCTCTACACCGCCGGGTTCTTTTCCGATTCGCTGCGCGATCGCGTCGTGGGACCGGACTACTACATTCAGATGGGCGGCAGCGCCTACGCGGCCATCGCTCAGATGTCGCAGGCGTCGAGCTTCTCGAGCGTCTATTGGGAGCTGCATCAGAAGTTCCGCACCGTGGTCGAGGTGCTCGAAGAGATCGCCGCCCGTGGAATGGCAGCCCAGGGGCCGGGGGGGCAGGTGAAGGTGCTCGAGTCGTACACCCGCAGTGGCAATGAACGGCTGGGGCAGGTGCTGCTCGAAGCCGGGGTGATGCCCAAGGGTCCTTTGAACTAAACCCATGCTCCCGGCGCGCATCCAAACGCACCTCGAGGCCATCTACGGCATCCGCTGCGAGCTGAGGGTCACCGACTGCCTGCTCGACGCGCAGCAGGCCCGGGCGTTGGGAGGCACGATGCGTTCTCGCGAAGAGCTGCTGGTGCGCGAAGACGACGGCCAAATCGAGGTGGGCCTGTTCCTCGCGCCTGAGCTGCTGCACCGCGCGGACGATCTGGGTTCGTTCTGCGAAGCGGCCGAGGGCGTCTCGCACTTCTTGTATCTGCACCGCGCTGCGAGCCTCGATCGTCGCGTGTCCCTGCTCGAGCTGGAAGCCCAGGCCGAGGTCGACAAGTTCGCGATCTGCGCTCTGGGTTCCTGGGCCGAGGACGCCGAAGGCCAGCGGGCCCGCGAGCTGTTCGGTCGGATCTTCGATGATGGGGTGTTGCGCCGTGAGCTGACCGAGCAGGAAAACTGGCGCTACCGGCAAGCCACCCGGCTGGCTCGCGCCTACTGCCGCCGCCTGCTCCCGATCATCACCGCTCGACGGCTCGATCGACTTTTGACCGAGCTGCGCTACGCCTACCGCCTGGGGGCCGAAGCCAAGCTGGACTACCTGGCCCGGTAATCGGTCGGCCGGGGCTGATTGGGGGGTAGGCTTGGCTTCGGTGGTCACCACGCGCGAGTTCTCAGCGGGAGGAGTCGTCATCCGGCCCTGCGGAACTGACCGCTCGGGCTTCGAGCTGGCGGTCATTACTCCCCGGGGCCGCGCGAGCGTCACCGCCCTTCCCAAGGGTCACCTCGACGGCGACGAAACGGCCTTGCATGCGGCCGCGCGTGAGGTGCTCGAAGAGACCGGGTTGTCGACCGAGCTGATCGAGAAGCTGGGAGACGTGAAGTACGTCTATCGGTTTCGTGGCAAGACCATCTTCAAGGTGGTGAGCTTCTTTCTGTTCCGGCACGCCAGCGGCGAGATTGACGAGATCACTCCGCAGATGCGCGTGGAAGTCGATCGGGCCCACTGGATTCCACTCACCGACGCGGGACGAAGGCTCTCGTACCCAGGCGAGCGCGAGATGGTGGGGAAGGCTTTGGAGATTCTTTCGCAACCCACCAAGGTCGGCCCCTAGACTCCAAGGTCGACTTGGGCGCTGCGCGATACGAAGTTCTCTCGACGCTACCCCCGGGCGCAGGCACCCGAACCCGGCTTGCGTGGCAGACCGGCGATGCGGGCTTCCGGCGGGCCGTGGTGTTGCGCGAGGTTCCAGAAGGAGCCGAGGTGGGGGTGGCCGCTCCCGCGCAGGAAGGGGTGCTGCCGCTGCTCGACCTGGTGGAGCTCGACGGCCAGAGGTGGGTGGTCTTCGAGTTCGTGCCGGGCGTGACTTTCGGGGAAGTGACCGCCGCCCATTTCTCGGTCGAGCGCCTGCCTTCGCTGGGGCTGATTGGCCGAGTCGTGGTCGATGCCTGCCGGGCGATTCACCGGGTGCATGCGTGGGCCGACCCCCTGGGGCTTCAGGGCCCGCAGAAGCATGGGGGCCTTTCCGATGCGTCGATCTTCGTCGGCTTCGATGGGCTCGCGCGGATCCTCGACCTCAACGCCCGACGGCTGGGCAGGTTCATCGCGCCCGAGCTGACCCGAGGGGACGTCTTCGATGCCCGGGCCGACGTCTTTTCGCTGGGAGCGGTGCTGCACCATGCGACCACCCGGTTTGAGAAAGGCTACGCGGTGACGGTGGCGCGCGCGCCGTCGCAGACCGAGTTCCCACCTCCGTCCGCGGTGCACCCCGAAGCGACGGTAGAGCTCGATTCGGTGGTGATGCGGGCGTTGATGCCCTCGCCCAGCAGCCGCTTCGCCAGCGCGCTGGAATTGGCCGAAGAGCTCGAGCAGGCTATTGGGCCGGCAATCTTTACCCACGAACAGGTGAACACGGTGCTGACGCCGCTGTTTGGCGATCGAATGGCGGCGCTGAAGGACCTCGTTGATCCGAAGAGGCGTCCTTTGCCGCCTCGCAGCTCGGCACCGCGGCCTGCGGCCCGAAAGCCGGGCAATGCGCTCGATGAGATTTCCGCCTACGACGTGAAGCTCGACGGCGAGATGGGCGCCGAGATTGAAGACATTCCAACCCAGGCGAACATCAGCATTCCCCGGGGAGCCAGCCGGCCCAGTGCCCCGGTTCCTGATTTTGATCCCCACGCCACCGGCCCGGGAAAGGCTCAGCCCCGGCCGGACTTCGACCCCCACGCGACGACCCCGCGCCGCGCGCTGTCTGAAGCGGCTGCCAGACACAGCGGAGCCGAGCTTCGGCAGGGCTCGAGGCCTTCGCGGCCTTCGGCTCCGAGCCGCAAAGACCAGACCGAAGAAGACCGAGCCCGTGCCCAGGGTCAGGAAAAGATCAGCACCGCCGATCTCGATCCCGACCAGATCAGTCACGAGCTCAAGGCACTTCAGGGCGTCTTTGATGAAGACGAGCCTCTGGGCCAATTGGGTGACCAGCCGACAAACATCAAACCCCGCGCCAGCCACCCCTCGATGGCCGCCCTGCAGACCACCCCCCGGGCGCCCGTCGTGGATGCGCCCCTCTATGAAGATCCAAAAAAGAGGGAAGCCACACTCGATGTCGATCGGGCCGACTCTCCGCCCGCCGGGGTTCCGCGCGGAAGTCGTACGGCGAAAGCATTCATTGGCCTGTTGCTGTTGGTGGCGGTCGCGGCAGCCGGGGCGAATGTGGTGCGGCCTGACTTGAAAGGACAAATCTGGGCCCAGCTGCAGCCGTTGCTGTCGCGGGTGACCTCGGGCTCCGTCGACGAGCCCGGCATCGGGGAAGACGGAGGGGTGGGCTCTTCAGGGGCAGGGGCCACGACCGACGGCGGCGAATTCGAAGACGAGGGCGACGGAGGCGAAGAAGAAGATCTCGCCGTCCTCGGTGGGGCCGATGGAAAAGGGGGCGATGCGGGTGTCGGAAAGCACCCGGGACCCGCTCACAAGAAGAAGAAAAAAAGCCGGGTGCGCTAGCTCTCAGTGCTTCACGGCGGCGTCGGTAATTTCCAGGCACTTGTCCATGATCGACAAGCCCTCGAGCAACTGTTCCTGGGTGATGGTCAGGGGCGGGTTGACGAAGAAATTGTTCCATCGGACGAAGGTGTAGATCCCGTTGTCCAGGAACGCCTTGCGCAGGTCGTTCATCACTCCCATCTGATCGTGGCGAGCGTTGAAGGGTGCCATCGGTTCGCGGGTCTTCCGGTCTTTGACGAGCTCGACGATCGAGAACAGCCCGATCGATCGCACGTCGCCTACCGAAGGGTGGCGGGCTTTCATCTTCTGCAGCTCGGTCGCGAGGATCTTGCCCAGCTTGGCCGAGTTCTCGACCAGCTTGTCCTCTTCGTAGACCTGGATGCACGCGATCGCAGCGGCCAGGCACATCGGGTGCGAGTTGTAGGTCAGCCCACCGTAGAAGACGTTCTTCTCGAAGTGCTCGGCGACTTTGTCGCGCATCAGGACCGCGCCCAGCGGCATGTACGCGCTGGTCAGCCCCTTGGCGATCGTCATCATGTCGGGGACCACGTCCCAGTGATTGGTGGCGAACATCTTTCCGGTGCGACCGAAGCCGGCCATCACCTCGTCGAGGATCAACATGATCCCGTGCTTGTCGCAGAGCGCCCGCAGGCCCTGAAGGTAACCGTCGGGCGGAATGATGATTCCGTTGGTGCCGGTGACGGTCTCCATCAAGATCGCAGCAATGTTCTGCGGGCCTTCGAAGTCGACGACTTCTTCGACGTGACGCAGGCAAGACAAGGTGCAGGCGGGCTTGTCGGAACAAAAGCCGCACCGGTACTGGTACGGGTCGAGAACGCGACAGACGCCGGGAATTCCAGGCTCAGCCGCAAACCGTCGAGGGTCGCCGGTGAGGGTCGCCGCGCCGGCGGTGCCGCCGTGGTAGCTGCGGTAGCGGACGATGATCTTGTTTCGCCCGGTCACCATGCGCGCGATCTTGATCGCGTTCTCGTTCGCTTCCGCGCCGCCGAGGGTGAAGAAGGCCTTGTTCAAGTCGCCCGGAGCGATCTGCGCCAGCTTCTGACCCAACACCGCGCGGACGTCAGTGGCCATGTACGGGTTGGCGTAGACGAGGCGATCGGCCTGTTCCTTGATCGCGTTGATCACCCTCTTGTTGCCGTGACCAATGTTGACGCACATCAACTGGCTGTTGAAGTCGAAGTACCGCTTGCCGTTCGCATCCCAGAAAAAGATGCCTTCGGCGCGGGTCATCGGAATCGGGGCAACCGCAGCCTGCGCAGACCACTCGAAGATTGAATGCTTCTTCGAAAGGCGGACGATCTCCTCCGCCGAAAGCGAAAGTCCTTCGAACATCGGCTCCTCCAGGGAGATCCTGCGGTTCGGCGGGGGAGTCGTTATTCCGGCTTGGGAAGCGGCTCGCCGTACTTGCCGAGCAGCGTCTCGCGGACATCGCGATCGAAACGCACTTTACCGGTCGCAATCTCACGCAGCGAGAGAACGGGCGGCTTGTTCTTGCTGACCTCGAGGATGGGGCGGGCGCCGGCCATCAGCTGACGCGCGCGCTTGGCGGCGAGCAGCACGAGGGCAAAGCGGTTGTCTACCATCGGAAGGCAGTCTTCAACTGTTACGCGGGCCATGGATACACCTTGAGCGAAGGGCTACTTGAAATGACGCAGGGGTAATTAGGAGGTGAGGCCCCGTCCGTCAAGAGATCGCCAAAAAGACAACAGGGCCTGGACCCGAAGAGGCCCAGACCCTGGTTCAGTATTCGAAGGTGAAACTCAATTACATCGCGGTGCCGGCATCGGCCTTCGCAGCGTCCTTGTCCGCCTTCTTGTGATCCTTGTGCGCCGACTTGTCGGCCGGCTTGGGATCCGCCGGGGGGGCCGCAGCGACCACGTTGAAGGCAAAGACGGCGATGGCGAGAGCGAGGATCTTCTTCATGGTGTAGCTCCTAAAGAGCGAAGTTTTGAGAACCGCGGAAATCGCGGCGCTCAACGGCATCGCAGCCCTTGTGCCACGCCCATCGTGCCTGAATTGCTCTGGCCTTCTTCAACGACCGGGGACGAGATCCCCAGCTTGCTGAGCCGGGTGTGGCCGTCGTCCCCACCCGCGGGCTACGTCAACAACCGCTGCAGGGCGATGCGCGTTTCGGAAGGAAGGGTGTCGCCGACCAAATCCAGAGCGCGCGAAGAGAGCAGCTTGTACAGGCTCGCCAGCGAAGGAGGGAGCGCTTCGAGGTGGGTGCGAACCACTGAGAGATCTCCTCGCGCGATGGGGCCGGTGAGCCCCTTTTGAAGGCCTCGCTTGTTGACCCCCTCGAGCGCGGAAGCAGCCAGCGGCAGCAGCGCATTGAGGGCCGCGGTCCGGTCGACCCCCGCCTCGCCGAACGCCGCAACGGCAGCGTCGAGCAAAGACACCAACAGACCGGACGTCATCACCGCTCCCGCGTGGTACGCGGCGCGCCGCCCTTCAGCGACCTCGATCGGGCGCATTCGCAGCGCCAGCGCCATTCTCCAGAGCACAGGCATCAACGCCCGATCGCTGGCCGCGACCGCGACCGAATGATCGGCGAGGGGATCGCGCGCGTCGGAAATCGCCACCAGCGGGTGAAAAGATCCCCGAAGCCGCTTGAGCATCGCGGCCGAAGAGCCAAAGGAATCGAGGTCGAGTGCGCCCGCGCAGTGAACCAGGGCGGTCTGGGCCGACAAGTCGTCGACCAACCCCTGTGCGGTCGAGGCCACCGCCGCGTCCGGCACTGCGAGCACGCACAGAGCCGCCGCGCTCAAGTCTTCGTGGTCGGCAAGCTTCAGCCCCAGCCCGGCCGCGCGCCGCACCGACTCGCTGGAACGCGGGAGCACCGAGACGGGCCACCCGGCTGCCTTCAGCCGCAGCGCGAGCGCTCCGCCCAGGCGACCAAACCCCACGATCACCACTCGGGGCTTGGGGGCGTTGGCGCGCGTCTGCCACCGCGCGGCCCTCGGCTTCTTCTCGATCTTCGCCCGCCGCCTCACGACGCGCGCCGCACGTCCCGGTGGAAGGAAAGCTGTCCCGCCGCGACTTCGATTCTGACTTTGTCGCCCTCTTCGAACTCGCCCTGCAAAATCCGTTCGGCCAGGGGACCTTCGACCAACCGCTGGACGATTTGCCGCATCGGCCGCGCCCCCAGCGAAGGGTCAAAGCCTCCCGACGCGAGCAGCAGTCGAACGACTTCTTCGGTAGCGACGTACTCGATTCCCTTCTCGCTGCGCAGCCGCTGACTGCTCTCGGACAAGAGCAGGTTGGCAATCTTCGCCACTTCGAGCTCCTGCAGCGGCTGAAAGACGCACCGCTCGTCGATGCGATTCCACAGCTCGGGGGGCAGCGCGCGCCGGGCCGCCGACGCCGCATCGGCTGCGTCCGTCGCCTTCGGGGCCGAGCCTCCAAAGCCCATGACTTTCGACTTGGCAGTCAGCGCTTCTGCTCCGAGGTTGGTGGTCAGCACCACCACGGTATTGGAAAAGTCGATGTGCCGACCCTTGCCGTCGGTAAGCCGCCCTTCCTCGAGTACCTGCAACAAAAGCAGCAAGACGTCGCGGTGCGCCTTCTCGATTTCGTCCAGCACCACCACCGAGGAAGGTCGCTTGCGTACCGGCTCGGTCAGCTGCCCGCCCTCGCCGTACCCGACGTAGCCCGCCGGAGCGCCGATCAGTCGGCTGACCGCGTGCGCTTCGGAAAGCTCGCTCATGTCCATTCGGATCATCGCGTCCCGGCTGCCGAAAAGGACATCGGCGAGAGCGCGCGCCAGCTCTGTCTTGCCCACCCCGGTGGGACCCAAGAACAGAAAGCTGCCCATCGGGCGACGGCTGGAAAACCCGGCGTAGTTCCGACGAATCACCTTCGCGACCCGGCCGATCACCTCTTCGTGGCCGATCACCCGCTGGTGCAGATCGGTCTCGAGCCGAAGCAACCGGGCCGAGTCGTTCATCAACAAGCGCTCTTCGGGAAGGCCGGCCAGCTTGGCCACCACCCGCGCGACATCGGCGGGCTCGACGATTTTCTTTCCTTCGCGATGGCAGCGCGAGCCGGCGAGGTCGGCGATCGAGATCGCCTTGTCCGGCAGGAAGCGATCGGTGACGTAACGGGCGGCCAGCGATGCGGCGGCCTGCAGCGCTTCGGCAGTGTACTTCAGGCCGTGGTGCTCTTCGTACCGGCCGATGACTCCATTGAGGATGTAGACGGTGTCGGGCACCGACGGCTCGTTGACCTTCACCTTGGTGAAGCGCCGCTCGAGTGCCGGGTCGGCCTCGATGTGTTTGCGGTATTCGTCGTGGGTCGTCGCGCCGATGCAGGGGAAGTCCCCGCGGGACATTGCCGCCTTCAGCTCGTTGGAGGCGTCCTGGGGGCCGTCTCCGGTCGAGCCCGCTCCGACCAGGGTGTGAATCTCGTCGATGAAGACCACGATTCGGCCGTCGGCCTTCTTCACTTCGTCTTTGAGGCAGTTGAGCTTCTCGGAGAACGATCCCCGAAGCTGAGTTCCGGCGACGAGGCTGGCCATGTCGAGTTCGATCACCACCCGCTCGCCCAGCGCCCCTCTGAGCAACGCCAGCTGCTGCGCGACGCCCTCGACCACTGCGGTCTTTCCTACGCCCGGCTCGCCGACCAGACAGGGGTTGTTGGTGCGGCGCTTTCCGAGAATGTCGATCACCGCGTCGATCTCGAGGGCGCGACCGACCACCGGGTCGAGCTTCGAGGCGCGGGCGAGGACGGTGAGGTTCTTTCCAATCGAAGTCAGCAGCGGGTACTGGCGCGGATCCAGATGCCAGGGGGTGAGGCCGGCAACCTGGGCGGGAGGCGCTGGCATCACGGGCGGCAAGCTGACCTGGGCCAGTGAGAGGGCTTCCAGCTCGCGAACCTCGTCGTCCGAGATGTCGTCGATCAGATCGCGTGGCGACAGGCCCGGTCGCAGGGTCGCCGGCCGCGGCGCGGGAACAGGCAGGGTGGCGGTCTTGGCGGCGGCCGGAGCAAACGGCAAAGGAGGCGCTCCCAGCGGTCGTCCACTCAAGCTGCGCGGCAGGTTCGGCGGCAGCTCGCGCGAGAGCATCAGCCGGCGCGGCATCCGCCCCGAGGTGAAATACGACAGCGCGGTGTTGCGCAGCCCGGTGAGATCGAGCCCGGCCTTGAAGAGCAGGTCCTGAGCCGAGCAGCGGACGCGGGTGATTCCGATCAGCGCGTGCATGCAGTCGGCTTCCGACGACCCGCAGCCCTGGGCGATCTCACGGGTCTTCTCGCGAAGCTCGCGCACCAGGCCTTCTTGCTCGGACGGGGCGGACGTGAGCCGCTCGAGCAGCAGGTCTTCGTCGATGCCGCGTTCCTTCAGCAGCAACGCTGCGCGGTTTTCGACGGTGAACATCGCGAGCAACACATGCGCGGTGGTGAGGCGCTGGTTCACGCTGCGGGCGATATCGTCGGCTTCGGCCATCACCTGCGCGAAATCACTGCTGTCGACCATGGGTGGCGGCTCCCTCGCCTGGGACGTCGTTCAACGATGTACACCCGCGGGATCGTTGGAGCAAAAAAACTGCTACAGGTTGATACCGGATTGTTAAGTGCGGTGTGATTCGTCGTTGAGGCTTGAAATCAAGACCCCCTTCGCGCGTTAAGCGGCCGTCTTGCTTACCTCGCTCGCCCTTTCCGCCCGCGTCTACCTCGATCCGGTTTCCACGGTGCCGCGGGCTGTCGATCAGCGCCGGTGGGTGATTCCGCTGATTTGGCTGATGGTGACGGGGGCTGCGGCAGGGGCCTCGTTTGCCCAACGGCTCGACGCGGCGAAAGAAGTTCTGCCGAAGATGGAAGAGAAAGGAGAGCTCGCGAAAGCCAGTGAGCGCGAAGTCAGTGAGGAAGTCGAGCAGACCCAGCGCATCGCGCTCGTGCTGGGGGTCGCCAAGGCGGTGTTCGGAATGCCGCTGTGGGTGCTGATGATCGCGATCGCGCTGAAGACTCTGGCCTGGCTGCTGGGCCGCAAGTCGCAGTTCGGAGCGCTGTTCACGGCCGCTTCGGTGGCCCTGCTGCCGGTGGCGCTCTATTACCTGCTGGCGACGGTGGTGGCCCTGCGACAAGACGTGATTGCCCCCGCGCAGGCGGGAAAGCTGACGGTCAGCTCGCTGGCTCCGCTGTTTGCCGAGGCAGGTCCGGGCAAGGCGCGGGTGCTGGCGGCGTTCGATTTTTTCAATCTCTGGTCGGCGGGACTGCTGGGGCTGGGCTTTGCCGCGGCGACGAAGATGTCGGCCTGGCGCGGGGTGTGGCTCGCCCTTGGGCTCTACGCGCTGTACGCCGCTGCAATTCTGGTCGGCCTGCCGGGAATGATGGGGGGCGGGAAGTGATCGCATGGCTCGTGGTGGCGCAGTTGCTGGCGGTTCCGATCACGCTCGAAGAGGTCCGGACGGCGTCGACTGAAAATCTGGCGGCGCTGCAGGCCGAACTCGACGTGGTGCGGGCGATCACCGGGGTCAAGGCGTCGCGGGCGGCGATCTTTCCCCAGCTGTCGATGCAGGCGCAGGGGGGGGCTTCGATCTCGGGCCCCCGGCGCGCGGAGATCGTGATCGATGGCACGGCCAACGCCGACGTCCCGGCCTTCAGTCGCGGCAACTATGCGCTCGGGCTGACGCTCAACCAGCTGATCTACGACGGCGGGCGTTGGTGGAACCAGATCGCTCTCTCGGGAGCGACGGCCGAGGCGGCCCAGGGCCAGCTGGACGAGCAGCGGCTGGCCAGTCGGTACGAGGCCGAGCGCCGATTTTTCGAGCTGCTGCGCTCGCAGCAGGCGCTCGAGGTGCTCAAGCAGACCGTCGATCGCAGCCAACAGCAGCTCGAGCGGGCCGAGTCTCTGTTCGAAGCGGGGCGGGGCCAGAAGCGCGATGCGCTGGACGCGGAAGTCAACCTGGGCAACGACAAGATCCAGGTCGTTCGCGCCGAGCAGGCGATCATTTCCGAGCAGATCGATCTGCTCAGCTGGCTCTCGCGCCCGACGGGCGAGGTCGAGGCGATGGTTCCGCAAGCGCTCAAAGAGCTTCCGGTCAAAGGGCCCGACGCCGCGGTCGCGCTCACGAATGCGCGCGGTCAGCGGCCGCTGCTCAAGGCGCTGGCGAGCCAGGCGCGGGCGTCCCAACTGGCGATCGACGTGGCCCAGGCCGCGTACCTGCCCCGGGTCTCGGGCACTGCGGGCTACAACCGGTCTGCGTCGGCGGCCGAGCCCTTCTTTCTCGACCCCGCGCGGCAGAACGCGCTGAGCGTCGGGCTGTTGTTTCAGTGGGACCTGTTCAGCGGGTTTGCGACCTCGGCGCAGGTGGGCCGGGCGAGCGCGGATCTTCGGGGGGCCCAGCTGCAGCTCGAGCAGGCCGAGCGCGAGCTGAGCGGTGAGATTCGTCGGACGTCGGCGGGGCTCGATGCGCAGCTGAAGATCGCGATTCTCGCCGAGCGGAACCGGGCGATCGCCGAAGTGGCGCTGAGGTTGGCGGAAGAACGCTTCAACGCGGGCGCCGGGTCGACGCTCGAGGTCCGCGATGCACAGATCAAGCTGACCCAGGCACAGCTGACCCAGGTGCAGGGGCGAATCGACCTGGAGATCGCGCGGGCCGGCCTGAGCCGAATCGTCGGAGCTGCGCTGTGAGCAAGAGACATGTCGTGAGGGGAACAAGATGACCTGGTGGAAAGCAATGATTGCCGCGTTGATCGTCCTCGGAGTGGGCGCGATCGCGTTCAACGGTCTGCGTGAGAAACCGCCCCCGTCGCAGGAAGTGCAGCTGGGGCCCGCGAAGAAAGGGCCGATCACCCGAACGGTGACCGGGGCGGGAAAAGTGCAGGCGGCCACGACGGTGAAGATTTCCAGCAACCTGTCAGGAGACCTGATCGAGCTGACGATCAAAGAAGGCGAGCAGGTCAGCAAAGGACAGGTGCTGGGCAAGCTCGACAAGCGAAAGTTCGAGGCGGCGACCAAGCAGGCCCAGGCGGCCTTCAGCGCGGCGCGTGCCGATGTGCAGGCCTCGCAGGTCGAAGTCGATCGTTCGTCGGCGGAAGTGGGGCGGGTGGCAGGGCTGGTGGAAAAAGGGCTGGCGTCGAAGGCCGAGCTCGAGCGTTCGACCGCAGATCGCGACACCGCGATCGCCCGGCTGTCGGGAGTGAAAGACCGCGCGACGCAGGCCTCGGCCCGGCTCGAAGAGACGCAGAATGATCTGTCGAAGACGACGCTGAGTTCTCCGATCGACGGGACGGTGATCGAGCTCACCCGCGAGGTCGGCGAGCGGGTGCGGGGCAGCGATTTTTCGGAAGACGTGGTGATGACGATCGCGGCGCTGGCCACGATGGAAGTGAAGATCGAAGTGGGGGAGCACGAGGTCGTCCACCTGAAGGCGGGGCAAGCGGCCGCGGTGAAGGTCGATGCGCTCGAGGGGCAGACTTTTGCCGGCACGGTGATCGAGATTGCCCAGAAGGCATTGATTCGCAACGCCGGCAGCGAGCAGGAAACGACCAACTTTCCAGTGACGATCGCCTTGACCGCGCGGCCGCCGGGAGTCCTGCCGGGGATGAGCGCCGAAGTCCGGGTGAAGGCGGAAAGTCGAGAGTCCGCGGTGACGGTGCCGGTTCAGGCGGTGACGGTGCGGCCGGAAAAGATGCTCACTGATCTGGCTCCGCCGGTAGAGCAGGGCGCGCTCAAGGCCCCTCGAAGCTCGGAAGGATTCGCGAAGATCGTCTTCGTGGTCGACTCGGACAAGAAGGCGCACCTGCGGCGGGTGCGCACCGGGATCTCGTCGGACACCGATGTCGAGATTGTCGAGGGCCTGAACGAAGGGGAGCAGGTGATCGAAGGTCCCTACCGCACCCTGGCCAAGGAGCTCAAAGAGGGCGATCTGGTCGAAGAAGTGAAGCCGGGCGAAGGCAAGCACCGCGGACCCAAGAAGGGCTGATGCTGATCGATCTCAAAGACATCTGGCGGACCTACTTCGTCGGCGGCGAAACGGTGCACGCGCTGCGGGGGGTGAACCTCACCATCGACAAAGGCGAATGGGTGGCGATCATCGGCCAGTCGGGGTCTGGAAAGAGCACGTTGATGAACGTGGTCGGCTGCCTCGATACCCCGTCGCGCGGCGAGTACCTGCTCAATGGGCGCGACGTGGCGCACATGCCCGACGACGACCTGGCGGGCGTTCGCAACCGGGAAATCGGTTTCGTGTTTCAGAATTTCCAGCTGCTGCCCCGCGAGACCGCGCTCGCCAACGTCGAGCTGCCGCTGGTGTACCGGGGAATGCGGGCGAAGGAACGGCGGGAAAAGGCAATCAACGCCCTGCGCCAGGTGAAGCTTCAAGACCGGATGATGCATCGGCCCAACGAGCTGTCGGGCGGCCAGAAGCAGCGGGTGGCGATCGCGCGCGCGCTGGCCAGCGAGCCGTCTTTGCTGCTGGCCGACGAGCCGACCGGAAACCTCGATTCGGCGACCGGGGAAGAGATCATTCGGCTGTTCGATGAGCTGCACAGCGCAGGGCACACGATCGTGTTGGTGACCCACGAGCCGAAGCTGGCCGCGCGATGCCCCCGGGCGGTTCGACTCTCGGACGGGAACGTGATCGCCGATGGCCCGGGGCGAGAGGTCGCGATGCAAAATCTTCGCGATGATCCCCGACTGGCGGCGCCTGCGACATGAGCTTCCGGGTCGACTTCATCGAAGGCGCGCGGATCGCGATCATGTCGCTTCGCGCGCACCGGCTGCGCACAGTGCTCACCACGGTCGGGGTCGGCATCGGGGTCGCCACGCTGCTGGCGATCGTCGGCATCATTCAGGGGCTCAACGGCTCATTCGACAAGCAGCTGGCGGGCATGGGGAGCAGCTCGCTCTACGTCGCGCGCCAGCCGTGGGTGCAGATGGGCAACTGGTGGGAATTCCGCAACCGCAAGCCGCTGACGATGGCCCATGTCGAGGCCATTCGCGCGCAGTCGACGTACGCGGTGGCGGTCGCTCCGGCGCTGGACGACAACCAGGACGTGAGCTTTCAAGGCAACAGCCTGACCTCGGTGGACATCAACGGGACGACTCCGGAAGACTTGACGGTCTCGAGCCATCAGATCGCGACCGGCAGGTTCTTGATCGAGAGCGACGACGAGAGCCGGCGCTCGGTGGCGGTGCTGGGCACCGACGTGACCGACACCCTGTTTCCCCACTCGAACCCGCTGGGCGCCTCGATTCGCATCGGAAGCAAGCTGTTCACCGTGATTGGCACCCTGGTGCGTCGGGGCAAGATCCTCGATCAGAGCCAGGACCTGACGGTGATCATTCCGTTCCGGACTTTTCAGAGCCAATTCGGCGGCCGCCGAAGCATTCAGATCGGAGTGGCGGTGGCGAACCCGAAGATGATGGACGCGGCCGAAGATCAGCTGGTCGGGATTCTGCGCCGGGCGCGGGCGACTCCCCCGGACAAGCAGGACGACTTCGCGATCAACCGACCCGAGCAGCTGGCGTCGACCTACAACCAGCTCACCGGGGCCCTGTTCGGGGTCGCCGCCGGCATCGGCTTCATCACCTTGCTGGTGGGCGGAATCGGGATCATGAACATCATGCTGGTCTCGGTTCGCGAGCGGACCCGCGAAATTGGAGTGCGGCGGGCGCTGGGGGCGCGGAAACGGACGATCGTAATTCAGTTCATTCTCGAGGCGATCGCGGTCTCGGCCGTGGGCGGTCTGCTCGGGACGATCGTCGGCCTGGGGGGAGCGAAGATCGTGAGCATGGTGACTCCGTTGGCGGCGACGGTCGAGCCGTTGACCGTGGTCTTCGGAGTGGGCTTCGCCGCGGCGGTGGGACTGCTGTTTGGGATCTGGCCCGCGTGGCGTGCCGCCAACCTGGACCCGGTCGAAGCGCTGAGAGCCGAATGATCCGGGTGTTCTTCGACAACCTGCGGTTGGCCTTCGGCACGTTCGTCGCCAACCCATTGCGCACGCTGCTGACGCTGCTGGGGATCATGATCGGGGTCACGACGGTGGTGACGATGATGGCCCTGCTCGAGGGGCTGAGCGTGAAGGTCAACCGAGACCTGTCGATGCTCGGCGCCAACGTCTTTCGGGTGGACAAGTTCCCGGTGGGGATTCACCTCGGCGGCAACCGGATGAACTGGAACAAGATCGGCAACCGGCCCCCTCTGACGCTGGCCGACCGCAAGGCGATCGTCGAGCACTGCCCCTCGGTGACCATGGCCAGCGCCTCGAGCGGGCAGCCGGCGCAGAAGGTCTCGACTGCGGCGGCCGAGACCCAGCCGACGGTGTTCGTGGTGGGCGCGACGACCGAGTATTCGGACACAGCAGGGGTCACGGTCGCGTCGGGACGCTTTTTCAACGAGCAGGACGACCTCGACGCCCGGCAATCGGTCGTGCTCGGGCCGGACGTGGTCGACCGGTTGTTTCCCAGCGCCGACCCGCTGGGGCAGGAAGTGCGAATGAGGGGGCGCCCGTACACCGTCCTCGGGGTGCTCGAGCGACGGGGCAAGGTGCTCGGCTTGTTCAACCTGGACAACATGGTGTTCATGCCGATGAACACCTTCCTGTCTGCCTACGGCAAGCGCCGCAGCCTGTCGATCAACGTGCAGGCCCGCGACAAGGAAGGCGTCGAGCGCGGGCAGGAAGAAGTGATTCGACTGATGCGCAGCCGTCGAAAGATCGACCCGGCAGAAGAAAACAATTTCGAGCTCGCGACCAACGAATCGATGGCGAAGACGCTCAACGATCTGTCGAAGGTGATTACTGCCGCGACGTTCGGGGTCTGTTTCCTCTCGTTGCTGGTGGGCGGAATCGGGATCCTCAACATCATGCTGGTGGCCGTCACCGAGCGGACCAAAGAGATTGGGGTGCGAAAGGCGCTGGGGGCGACGCGGCGGCGAATTCTGCTGCAGTTCGCGACCGAGGCGGTGGTGCTCTCGCTGGTCGGGGGAATAATCGGCATCGGGGTGGGCTTTGGCCTCGCGTTCCTCGGGCGTTGGACGCTGGGGCTGTACACCTCGGTGCCCACCTGGGCGGTGGTGTTGTCCCTGGCAATGAGCTCAGGGGTCGGGCTGGTGTTCGGGATCTACCCCGCGGCCCGCGCCGCCCGCCTGGACCCGGTGGAAGCGATGCGCTCGGAGTAACGCGCAAGATCATTCGGGCCCAGCATGTGCGGCCTCACGAAGGTCATGCAGTTCAAGACCACGTGAACTATATGAAGAGCATGAATCCTGCTCAGGCCTTTGGGGACTTCCTCGTCGAGGTCGAACGGTCGTTGGTCGCCGAGCTGGGAGGCGAGAGCGTTCCGGCGTCGCAGACTTTACTCACTGCGGCCCGGCACCTGTGTCTGGGCGGAGGCGCCAAGCGAGCGCGGCCCCTGCTGGTCCGGATCTTCGGGGACACCCTGGGAGTCGACCCGGGCAAGCTGGTCGAGGTCGCCGCCGCGGCCGAGCTGATTCATTCGGCCAGCCTTCTGCACGACGACGTGATCGACGCGGGAATGTTTCGCCGAGGGCGCCCGACGGTGAACGCGCGCTGGGGGAACATCGTCGCGGTGATGTCGGGCGATCTGATGCTGTCGGGGGCCCTGCTGCGGTTGTCACAGGTGGACCCGCGGCTGACCGCGTCGGCGTTGGGGGTGATTGCCGAGATGACCCGGTCGGCGATCTTCGAAGTCGAAGCGCGCGGGAACCTCGAGCTTTCGCTGCCAGCGCTGCGGCGCATCGCCGAAGGGAAGACGGGCTCGCTGTTCGGGTGGTGCGGGCTGGGCGCGGCGACGATGGGGAACGACCCCGAAGCGGGCAAGTGTTTCGATGGGTTCGGCCGCCGCCTTGGAATTGCCTTTCAGATGGCCGATGACATTCGGGACGTGACGGGGACGGACGAGGGCAAGCCGCAATACGCGGACATTCGGTCGAAGACGCCGTCGTTGCCGATTCTTCTCGCGGTCGACAAAGACGCGAAGTTGAAGCGGCGGTTTCAAGAGGCGTGGGGCTTTCCGTCGGTCTCGGCCGAGAAGGCGCGTGAGCTGGGCACCGCGCTGTTGTGCACCGGGGCGCTGGACGAAGCGGTGGTGCAAATGGAAGCCGAGCTTTCGGGCGCGGTCGAAGCGTTGGGGCAATGGGCCCACGCCCCGGGAGGAGCGCAGCTGGTGGGGTGGGCGTGGACGGTGGCCCGCGGTTTGGCGCTCAAGGGGGCCGCCTGAAGTCTGCTATGTGGGCGCGCAGCATGAAGGGCTATTTGTGGAACAAGACCGAGAACACCGACCCCGAGGGCGAAGCCGAACGCCTGGAACAGTGGGAAGTGGTCGCGGTCGACGCAGTCGGGAACGTGATCGAGTTCTGGGGGTTCAAGCGCAACCAGGGCCGGGTGTGGGCGCTGTTGTACCTGCGGGACACGGCGCTGACCGCGGCAGAGATTGAAGTCGACCTCGAGCTGTCGAAGGGCGGGGTCTCGATGCTGCTGCGTGACCTCGAGCGTTGGGGCGTGATCTTGAGGGTCCGGACCCCGGGCGATGCCTCGTGGCGCTACAAGGCCGAGCACGATTTGCTGAAGATGGCGCGGCGGGTGGTCGAAGAGCGGGAGTTCGCCTTCATCGCGCGCATCCGGGCAGACCTGGCGGAAGCCAAGCGGCTGGCCGAAGTGGCGGGAAAGGTCCCGAAAGAACGGTTGAACCGACTGAACCGAATGGCCTCGCTGGCCGACCAGACCGAGCGGGCCCTGAAGTTGTTCCTCAAGACCTCGCGGCTGGACGTGGCGGGGATGTTTGGCGTCTTCAAGTCGAACTAGGCAAAACGGAGCCCGATGGATTCCCACTACGACCAGGTGATGAAGGCCCGCGAAGCGGCGGGGAAGGGGGTTCGAATGTACTTCGCGTACTCGACCATTCTCGACCGGGCCGCATTTCTCGAATGGCGGGCCCAGCACGCCTATGAGTTCTTTGATTTGCCGAAGGGAGAGCTGGCCGAGGCGTCCGACGTAGCGCTGGCGTATGACTTTCCTTCTCGCTGGTGGGGCGGGCGCGTCGCCGGGCTCGTCGACCAGCCGGGGCAATCGGTCTTCGGTCGGGTGTTCGAAATTTCCGAGCTCGACTGGCCGATCATTTCGCACAAGGAAGGCGGAGTGACAGGGATGTCGGTCGAACGACCGGTGAAGCTGAAGGTGGGGGACAAGTTCATCGACGCGATCGCGTTCGCTACCCACCCGAAACGGCAGAGCCTGGACGGGCCGATCAGCACCCGTTTCGTGAAAGCGCTGGTTCGTGGAGCCACCGCAGCGGGGCTGCCTGCCGAGTGGATTGCTTCGTTGCAGGCGAAGGCCGTTTAGGTCGCGTCCGGTCCGTTTCCGGATCTGCCGGTTCCCCACAGCCCCGATCTCCAAAATCAACCCCCGGGGCCTTGACTGCGTCTGTCTGGATGTGATTTTGATAATGAATGTCAGAATCAATCGCAGGCTGCTGCCGACCGTTCAAGCTGATGGCCCCGCTGGTGCTTTGGGCTGCCGCGGCTTCAGCCAACCCCCGTCCGCTTCCGTTCACCTATCCCTACGAGTCGCTGCCCCAGGGGTCGCTCGAGGTGGAGCAGTTCGTGGACCTCTCGCCGGTGGTGAGCCTGACTGCGGACGGAGAGCGAGAGTGGTCGGCGCGTTACCAGTTGATCACGGAGGTCGAGTACGGAATCACCGATCGGCTCGAGCTGGGGCTGTACTTCGTGGCCGCGACCGAGCCTGGCGAAGCTCCGCTGGTGTTCGATGGAATCAAACAGCGGTTGCGGTACCGGTTTGGTGAGGCAGGACAGTGGCCGATTGACGTGGCGATCTACGGGGAGCTGGCCGAGAAGCACGACGAAATCGAGCTCGAGCTCAAGATCAACCTCCAGAGGCGCTTTGGCCCCGCGCGGCTGATGGTCAACCTCTCGGGCGAGCGGGCGTGGGACTACAAAGGCGGGGGCGAGTGGGTGTTGAACCCCAGCGCCGGCCTCGCGGTCGAATTGAGCCCGTCGGTGAGCCTGGGTGTCGAGTACTGGATGCACGCGGTGCTCGAGGGCGACACCCAGCACTACGCGGGTCCGACCCTGGCGCTGCAGTGGAAGAAGCTGTGGGTCTCGGTGGCCCCCTACCTGCGGCTGGACAATCTCGGAACGGCAACCGCCTATAACGACAAGTACGGTCGAATCTGGGTGCGCACCGTGATTGGATTGAACCTGTGAAGGCGCTGCTCTGGCTGGCTGCGGTGGGAGGATTGGTCGCCGGCTGCGCGAGCCTCACGCCCCTTCCGACCGCGCGGGACTCAGAGCGCAGCGGCGTTCCTCTGCAAACGCTGGTGGAAGGCCGGGCGCTGTTTGTCGGCCGATGTGGAAGCTGTCACCGCACCCCTGATCCGGGGTCACTGGATTCCGGGGAGTGGGCGAGGGTGCTGCCCGAGATGATGGAAGACGCAAAGCTCAGCCCGGCCGAAAGCGCGCGGGTGCTCGCGTTCCTCCAGGCGTTGGCCAAACCTTCAGCCGCGCTGCCAGATGCTCACGCCCAGCGGCGGTAGCTGAATTTTCAGGGACGCGGGCTGCCCGTCCCAGGCCATCGCCTCGGCGCCGCGCGGCTCGTTCACGATTCCCGAGCCACCGAATTCCTTCGCGTCTGAGCTCAGCACTTCACGCCAGACCCCTGATGAAGGGCAGCCGACCCGATAGTCCGTGCGCACCACCGGGGAAAGGTTTGCCACCACCAGCAATTCCTGGCCTTCGGAGCGCGAGCGCCGCACGAAAGCGTAGGTGTTCAGGTCCCCCATGTCGGCCTGGACCCAGCGGAAGCCTTCGGGCGCAAAGTCGATTTGGTAGAGGGCCGGGTGGGCTCGGTAGAGCACGTTGAGCCGTGCGATGAGCTGCTGCAGTTGGGCGTGAAGGGGGTGCTGGAGCAGATGCCAGTCGAGGCTGGCGTCGGCTTTCCATTCCGACGTCTGCCCGAACTCGCCGCCCATGAAGAGCAGCTTCTTTCCGGGGTGGCACCACATCCAGGTGTAGAGGGCGCGGAGGTTCGCGAACCGTTGCCACTCGTCGCCGGGCATCTTGGACATCAACGAGCCTTTCCCGTGCACCACTTCGTCGTGCGACAGCGGCAGCACGAAGTTCTCGCTGAACGCGTAGAGCAGGCCGAAGGTCAGTTGATGGTGGTGGTGCTTGCGGTGAATGGGATCTTTCGAGAAATACTTCAGCGTGTCGTGCATCCACCCCATGTTCCATTTGTGGGTGAAGGCCAGGCCTCCGTCGGAAACGGGGCGGGTGACGCCGGGCCAGGCGGTCGATTCTTCGGCGAGCACCATCGCGGTAGGGTGGTTGCGTCGAACGAGCTCGTTGAACTCACGCAGGAAGCCGATCGCCTCGAGGTTCTCGCGCCCCCCGTACATGTTGGGAACCCATTCGCCCTCGCGCCGTGAGTAATCGAGGTAGAGCATCGAGGCGACCGCGTCCACCCGAAGTCCATCGACGTGGTATTCCTCGAGCCAGAAGAGCGCGTTGGCGAGCAGGAAGTTCCGCACTTCGTTTCGACCGAAGTTGAAGATCAGGGTGCCCCAATCGGGGTGCGCTGCCTGGCGGGGATCTGCGTGTTCGTACAGCGCGGTGCCGTCGAAGTTGGCCAGCGCAAAGGCGTCGCGGGGGAAGTGGCCGGGGACCCAGTCGATGATCACTCCGAGCCCGAGGCTGTGGAGGTGATCGACGAAGAACCGGAAGTCGTCGGGGTGCCCGTGTCTGGAAGTGGGCGCGTAGTAGCCCCCGACCTGGTAGCCCCAGGAACCTCCGAAGGGGTGCTCGGCGACGGGCATCAGCTCGACGTGGGTGAAGCCCATCGCCACGGCGTGTGCGCCGACCTGAGCTGCCAGCTCGCGCCAGGTCAGCGGTCGATTGTCTTCCTCGGGAACGCGCTTCCACGACGCGGCGTGGACCTCGTAGATCGACAGCGGGACGTCGAGGCCGTTGGTGCGTTGGGCCATCCACCCGGCGTCTTTCCACTGGTAGTTGGCGAGGCTGTGGACGACCGAGGCGGTGAGCGGCGGGTGCTCCATTCGAAAGCCGAAGGGGTCGGACTTGAGAAAAGGCCTCCCGGGGCCACGCGGGCGGATTTCGAATTTGTAGCGGGCCCCGTCCGAGATCTCGGGAATGAACAGTTCCCAGATGCCCGAGGCCCCCAGGGATCGCATCGGGTGGATCCTCCCGTCCCACGAATTGAAATCGCCGACCACCGAGAGGCTCTCGGCATTCGGAGCCCAGACGGCGAAGGCGGTGCCGCCGACGCCCTGGTGGATCATCGGGTGGGCGCCCAGCCGTTCCCACAGGCGGGTGTGGCGGCCTTCCCCGGCGAAGTAGAGGTCTTGCTCGCCGAGGGTGGGGGCAAAGGCGTAGGGATCGTGAAGCGTGAAGACCGAGCCGTTGGGGTATAGGACTTCGAACCGGTATTTGAAGCCGGCGCGCGCCCGGGGCAGACGCACTTCGAACAGGCCGGGGTACTCGCCGCGGGGTTTGAGCTCGAGCCGCGGGCTTCCATCTTCGGGGATGGCGAAGACGGTCGCGGCCTCGGGGCGGAACGCGCGAATGAGCAGCCCGTCGGCATCGGCATGCGCACCGAGCAGGTGGTGGGGGTCGGGGTGCCGCAGCGAAACCAGCCGTTGAAGGTCTGCTTCTGTGCCCATCGAGATCTCCACAATCGGGATGCGGCCAGCGACCGCGGAAGCGATGCCCCGCCGCTGGTCGTAGCCCGAGCGCGAAGCTGCGTCGCATTTTTCATGCGGCCCCGGTCGAATGGAAGAAATCGCTGGGCTAAGAGCGCAGGTCTTCTGTCTCGAGTCGCGGCAATCATCGCGTTGGTTCTGGTGGGGTGCCGCCCGATACAGGACGTTGCGCCTGCGTCGCGGTCGTGTGAATCGACCTTGCGGTTCGCGCCCCAGCAATCGACCGAAGCGGTCAGTGTGCTGGGCGAATGGAATGGCTTTCAGCCCGAGGCGATGGAAAAGGGGGCCAACGGCGTCTGGGGGTTTACCCGTACGCTCGACCCGCGCGATTACGGATATCGCTTTGGGGTGGGAACCTCTGCGGCGATCACCGACCCCGAGAATGCCTTTCGCCGGTGGGCGGGGGGCATCGAGCACTCGCGGTTGAGGGTGGCGGACTGCGCGAGCCCGCTGCTGGAAGTCTCGAAGTTCGTGGCTGCCGGGAGGACCGCGGGCAGCTTCGAGGCCCAGGCCTGGCGGGGGAGCAAAGGCGCTGCGCTGGGGGTCCCGGGGGTGACGCTGGACGGAGTTTCGGTGGGGGCATCGTGGGACCCGGCGACGGGGAAGCTGGGGGTCAGCAGCGCTGGGCTGGAACCGGGAAAACACCGGTTCGCAGTGACGCTGGCCGACGCGGCGGGCAAGCAGGCCGAGCGGCTGTACCTTCCGTTCTGGGTCGAAGAGACGCCGTTTCAATGGGCCGAAGCGATCTTGTACTTCGTCTTCACCGATCGGTTTCGCAACGGAGATCCGGCGAACGATGCTCCGACGGCGAACGTCGAGCCGCAAGCCAACTACCAGGGAGGCGATTTCCGGGGAGTGATCAAGTCGATCGAAGAGGGGTACTTCGACAAGCTGGGCGTTCGTGCCCTCTGGCTGTCGCCGCTCGCGGCCAACCCGGACGAGGCGTTTCCCGGCAGCTTTGGAAAGTCGTACACCGGGTACCACGGCTACTGGCCGAGCAAACCCCGCGAGGTGCAGTTCCGCTTCGGGACCCTGTTCGAATTGCAGGAGCTCACGGCCGCGGCCCACAAGCACGGAATTCGGGTGATCGCGGACCTGGTGCTCAACCACACCCACCAGGATCACCCGTACTTCCGGGACCACAAGGCAGACGGTTGGTACAACATTTCTTCGTGCATCTGCGGCGAGAACAACTGCAGCTTCGATGCGCGACCGCTCGACTGTTGGTTCACGTCCTACCTACCGGACTTCAACTGGCGCAGCCCGGCGCAAGACGAACAGCTGGTGCAAGACGCGCTGTACTGGTTGGAAAGCGCGGATCTCGACGGCTTCCGCCTGGACGCGGTGAAGCACTTTGATCACGTCGGGGGCCGCAACATCGCCGGAGCGGTGAATGCGATCGCGGATCGGACGGGAATCGATTTCTACCTGGTGGGCGAGACCTTCACCGGCTCGGACGGGCGGGCTCAAATTGCCCAGTACCTGGGTCCGCACGAGCTCGATGGGCAGTTCGACTTTCCGCTGTACTGGCCGGTGATCGACGCGTTCGCCAAGGGCGGGTCGCTGAAAGCAGTAGATGGGGCCGTGGCGGCGAACGAAGCGTTCTACCCGGCGGGGACGCTCAATTCGCCCTTCCTCGGCAACCATGACGTAGTTCGGTTCATCTCGACCGCGGCGGGGCAGATTGACGCCGACCCGGGCTTTCAGGCGTGGAACAACCGGCCGCCGGATCAGGTGACGACGGACCTTCCGTTCACGCGCTTGAAGCAGGCCTTCACGTTCCTGCTCACTCAGCCCGGGGTGCCGCTGATCTACTACGGAGACGAAATCGGCCTGCCCGGCAGCGGAGATCCGGACAACCGGCGGTTGATGAAATTTGGGGCCGCGCTGTCCGGCCGCGAGAGCGCGCTGCTCGATGCGGTGCAAAAGCTGGGGTCCGCGCGCAAAGCGAGCAAGGCGCTGCGGTTTGGCGATCGCACGACGCTGCTGATCGAGGACGACGTCTACATTTTCCAACGGGCGGTGGTCGACGAGGGCGCCCTGGTGGTGATCAACCGGGGGCCCGCCCGCCTGGTGAGCGTGACCCTGAAAGGGGAATTCGCGAAGGCGGCCCCGCGCGGCTACCGGGACGTGCTGAGTGGGAAGACGCTGATGCTGGGAGGCGCGGCGGCCGTCTCGGTGAGCCTCGAGGCCAACACGGCGGCGCTCTACGTCCCGGCGAACTGAAGGCTACGCGGCCTTTGGCTTGTAGAAGATCACCAACGAGTAACAGTGAAACTCGTTGTCGCTGGACTGACCGACGACCTTGTCGACAATCTCGAGATCAGGATTGCTCTTGATCCACCGCGAGATGTTCTCACCAATCTCTTCTCGGTCTTTGGCCTTCGTCGCCGAAAACACCTTGACGCCCGTGAACATGAAATGGCTTATGCCATAAGTCCCCCATGCTGATCGATCTGCACGTTCATTCCTGGCTGTCGCGCGACTGCCAACTCGACCCGAAGCTGGTGCTGGCCCGCGCCGAATCGCACGGCCTCGACGGGGTCGCCTTCACCGAGACCAACACCCAGGACGGCTGCGACGAGCTGCTGGACCTGGCCAAGAGCACGAAACTGAAGATCTTCGTCGGCCTCGAGCTGGCGACCGATCGCGGGCAGTACCTGTGCTTTCTGCCTGAGCCGCTGAAGGCTCCCGAGCCCGCGCAGCTGTGGGGCAGCAACCGCGAGAAGCCGTGGAATGCCGAAGAGTGTCTGGCGAAGATGAAGTCGTTGGGCGCGGCGATTGTGGCGGCCAGGCCCTACGATCGAGACTCGTCTCACCCGGCAGGAGACTACGTCAAGACGCTGACCTGCTTGTCGGGCATCGAGGTCTACAACCCGCGGGTGCGACCGGGCTCGAACGAGCAGGCGATCGAAGCGGCGTTGGCGCTGAAGCTTCCCGGAGTGGGCGGCAGTGACGCGCGAAGTTCCCTGGACGAGCTGGGGTACGCAGCCACGCTCTTCAAACGCTCGGTGAAGACGCAGGCCGAGCTGGTGAAGGCAATTCTCGAAGGCCAGATGTGGCCGGTGCAGATGGGCGACCTGCCCGCGCTCTCTCGCCCCGGCGAAGCGAAGGCTCACGAGGCGACGCAGCGCAAGCACCAGAAGAAGCAGGCGCGCCGCGGCCGCTGGCGCAACTAGCAGGACCTTCGCACTTCGATTGGGTTGATTCTCACGCTGCCCTCGTATTTCTGGCGTTCGGCTGCATTGTGACCGTCGTTGAACAAAGAGAAGGCAACCACCGATCGAGTTGGAAGGTCTTCACAGCTTTCCTCGCAGCCGCAGTGAGTTGAGGGCCAACGATGACGGTCGGCCTTCGTCCCATTTTTCCTGTGGTGGTGCGCAGAAGGGTTGCCTCGATAGCGGTGAGTTCTTGCATCATCGCGCGCGCCGATTTCTTCGAGGCCAGGGCCACCTTGGCCAAGCTGACCAACATCAGGCCGATGACGGTCGCGAACGCGTGAAGCCGTAGAGAAGCGTCGTTCCATTGGAACGACGGGCCGCAAGGCGCCACGCCACCCTTCTTCGCCCGGCGAAATAGCTCCTCGACATTCCACTGGCCACGGAAGGCGAGAACGATTCGCTCGGTGCTCCAGGCGTCCCGGTTGGTTGAGATGACGCGTCGGCCGAGGCGCGTGCGCTCGAGTTCTCTGCGTCGCGCATCATCCACTTCCCAGGCCAGCGACGGCCTCAGTTCATTCCCGCTGATGCGGACAATGACGAACGACGACAGGTGTTCCCGCGCCAGCACTTGCTTTACTCGACGCTCGAGCGCACCGCGGTCAATGCGACCGGCCTCTGATCGCTTGGCGAGCTTCCGCAGCTACCACTACTCGTTCCGCAGGATCAATCCATGATGGCCCTCGGCGGACCAATCCGAGCCCCAGAGCTGCCGCAAGCCCTCAAGCCCTCGAAGGCCTCGTTAACTGATCGGCATTGGGGCTAGCGCAGCTCGCTCACCCGACCATCGCTCAGCACCGCCACCCGCTTTCCGCCGGGCCAGGTCCACGTCTCGAGCTTCCTCTCGCCCTCGAAGGTGAACCGTTTGCTCTCGGGATACCCCCACGCCATCTCGAGTGCCTCGGCGGGCATCTCGACGATCGCGCGCTTGGTCAGCACCCCTTCCCGCACCGGCTCGCTGAAAGCGGCCAGGCGCGGCGCGGGATCTTCCCGGCCCAGGTAGCGTTCGACTTCCGAGATGAACTCGGCCTCGTCCTTGATGCCCGGCCGCAGCACCAGCACGTAGGGCGGGGCGGACTTCGCATTGCCTCCGACGTCGAGGTACAGCCAGACCAGCGTGCGCGGAGTCATCAACATTCGCTCGGTCATCGTGAAGGACGAAGGGAACTCGACCTTCTTGATCCGCAAAATCGTCCCGGCCGGGAAGACCGCTTCGACCGCTCCGGGGTGAATCGCCGTCCCGTCCGTATTCTCGAGCAACCGAAGCTCATCGGGCTGAACGGCCGAGAGCAGCTTCTTCGACGCGTCGCCGAAAAAAGGCGTCGCGAAGAACGAGACCTTCATGAACCGGTCTTCGCCCTCGAGCGCTCGGACGATTCCGGCCCGCGCTTCGGACGGAATGTAGACCTGGGTGGTGGTGCAGCCAACGAGGAGCAGCGCAGCGGTGGCAAGAGACAAACGGGGCATGGGCCGCTCTTACCGCACGCACGCCCCGTGGAGGAACGGCCGTTTGTCCGTTTCGCCTCGCGTGTGGGTGCCGCGCTTCAAGCCTTGGACGCGCTGCTTCCGCTGGTTCCACCGCTGGACGACGGGGTGCCGCCGCTGGCTGGAGGGCTCGAGCCCCCTGTATTTCCGCTGCCTCCGGAATCTTTCTTGGCCGTGTCTTTCTTCGTCGAATCGGTCGCTGCTGGAGTCGCCGGGGTGGTGCTGGTGGTGCTGGAAGTCGCCGGGGTCGAGGTCGACGCCGCGTCCTTCTTCGACGAGCCGTAGAGATCCGAGTACCAGCCGCCGCCCTTGAGCACGAAGCTGGTGCGGCTCACCTGGCGCGCCATCGTCCCTTCGGCGTTGCAGTGGGCGCAGGTCGCCGGAGCCGGCTCATCCATCTTCTGCAGCACGTCGATGCGGGTGCCGCACTTCTCACAGCTGTATTCGTAAATCGGCATCGGGACTCCTTGTCGTCCTTTCAGGGTGCAGAAGCAGGCTGGAAATCGAGTTGGGTTTCAATCCCGAGGCGTTCGATCGCCGTGCGCAGGGACTCGGGGTTGAGCGCGTGGCGCTTGGCCGCAAGGACCACCAGTTGATCCAGATCTGCCATCACCGGCAGCGCCTCGAGCAACTCGAGAATGTCGCGGACCAACGCCTCTTTGAACCGCCGAACGATCTTCAAATCGGCGAGGTACTTCCCGCGCCCGAGCATCTCGAGCCGCATCGGAAGGTTGCGGGTCGACAGCGCCTCACGCACCCACCGATCGCGGATCTCGTTCACCTCATCGCGAATGCCGATCACCGCAATCAACCGATCGAGCTCGAACGCATTGAGCCCCATCGCGAAGGCCACCTTGACCAACGCCCCATGGCTCTCGGTCAGCCCCGAGAGGATCTCTTCCCGTTCCTTCCGCGCGATCGCCTTGGTCAGCTTGTGGCGCTCGAGCAGGGCGTCGACATCGTCGGGCGAGGGCGCGACCCCTCGGCGCACGACGTACTGCCGCTCGAGCGTCTTGCGCAGCGAGATCCGATTGCCCGTCTGCTCGATCAACCCGATCAGCTCGTCTTTGGCCGCGGGCCGGAAGAGCTCTTCGAGTCGGCTCGCTTCGGCCTCGATGCGGGTGAACTTTCCGCGGGGCAGGGGCAGCTCTCGCTTTTTCCAGGGCGACTGCACCACCGCGGCCCGGACTTCGACCACCGCGGGCGCCGCTGCCGGCTGCCGCTTCTTCGGCGCGATCTTCTGCGCGATCGTCGCCGCCACCTTCTTCTGCTTCCGCCCAGGGGAGACCGGCACCACCGCTGGCGTCTTTTCGGGCTTCCGCGCTGCCGGGGGGGGCGGCGGGGCCACGGCGCGCTCGGGAGCCATCGTCCGGGCCGCCATCGACCGCACCAAGTCGTAGTAGCCGGTCTTTTCGCGCTGCGCCGCGACCGCCGGAGCCGTTCCACTGACCACATCGACGACCGCGAAGGGGCCCAGCGGTTGCACCGAAGGCTCGGCGTCGGTCAGTTCCTTCACCCGAAAGTCATCGTCGTCCGAGAGCACCGCGAGCGCTTCGCGAACCACTGCCGCGGGCGCCTGTCCTTTCGCGCGGCGGCAAAAATCGGCTACGGCAACCGCGATCGGTGTGGGAACGTCGTCGGGGTGCCGTCTGCGCTGCCACTGCTCCATCAATAGAAGGCCTGTCGAAAGTTGAAGACGGTGTGCGTATAAGGACTCTTCCGAGCAAGTCAATGAACCCGGGCCCCCCAAAACACGATGAACCTTCGGTGGTCGGAATGCGGGTGCGCCCGCCCTTGGCCCTGGCGCTGTACGCGCTGCTGGTGGTTTCCGCCGGCACCGCGCTGTGGACGCAGAGCAACCCAGGCAGCGCTCCGGTCTGGGTCGAGCGCTCGGCCCCCTGGGTGTTCCTCGCGTTCGTGCTGGGTTTTGCCGCCTATCGGTTCTCGCTGGTGGCCGCGGGTCGATACTCGGCCTTCAAGGCCTTCTTCCAGATCTTCGTCGCAGCGCTGTTCTTCCTGCTGCTGTTGCTGCCGGGCTCTCCGTTCGTCAAGCACCGCTCGACGCTTCCGATGGAAGTGCTGCTTCGAGATCCCGATGCAAGGATTCGTGCGCTCGCCGCAGAAGTTGCCGGGTTCCGACGAGACGTGCCCTCGGCGTCGCTGCTGATTCGCCTGCTCTCGGACCCTTCGGCCGAAGTCCGGACCCAGGCCCACGAGGCCCTGGTGCGCCTGAACGAGGGCGGCGATCTCGGCCCTTCGGTGGCTGCCTGGAAAGATCGTTTCCCCGGCCCCGACTCTTCGCCATGACCCAGGCCCAGGAACAGAACCACGGTGAGCTGCTCGCGCGCTTCATGGCCGACCACGGTCTGAAGAGCACCCGGCAGCGCACCTTGATCGTCGAGACCTTCTTCGCCAGCGAAGGCCACCTGTCGGTCGAAGAGCTCTGGGACAAAGTGCGCAGCTCGGACGCCCGGGTCTCGGTGGCCACCGTTTACCGAACGATGAAGCTGCTGTCGGAAAGCGGCCTGGCCCACGCCCGCAACTTCGGCGACGGCCAGACCCGCTACGAAGCGGCCGTCGGCCGGCACCACCATGATCACCTGATCTGCACCAACTGCGGCACCATCGTCGAGTTCGAGAACGATCGCATCGAGGCGATGCAGGACGCGGTCGCCCGCCGCCACGGCTTCAAAGTCGCCTCGCACAAGATGGAGCTCTACGGGCTGTGCAAAAACTGTCAGTGACGCTGTTGTGGATGCTCGCCGCGTGCGCTCACGCACCTCCCACGCCGACAGCTCGAGAATCGATCGCGGCGCTCCCACTCGATTCGGTCGGCGCCTGGAAGCCCTCGCGTTCCACCGGCCGGGTCACGCTGGTCACCTTCATCGCGACCTGGTGTTTTCCCTGCCTGGTTGATCTTCCGGTGCTAACCCGGCTGCAGAAGAATCATCCCGACGACCTGGTCGTGCTGCTGGTCGGCATGGATCTCGAGGGACGCAAGGTGCTCGAGCCCTTCGCCGCGATGAACGAGCTCGAGCTTCCCTTGATCGTGGCTGACGATTCGATTCGCGGGGGTGAGACTCCGTTCGGGCCGATCAAGCAACTGCCCACCCGCTTCATCTTCCGCCGCGATGGCAGCTTGTCGTTCGCATACGCCGGGGTGGCCGAGCCCAAAGCCTTGATCGACGCGGTCGAGCGCGAGCTGCGCTAAGTCCGCTACTTCTTGGCGGCCGGGGCGGGAAGGGTCGGTTTCGCCGCGGCGAACTGGGTCTCGAGCATGTTCCGGGCGGTGCTCTTCAAGCGCTCGAGGGTCGACTTCTCGGCGATCACGGCCAGCGCGTCCTGGGTCTCTTTGGCCTTCGAGCTCTCGAGCAGCTTCAGCATCTCGGCACGAACGTTCTCGGCAAACGCCTTCTCGTCGAGCACGCAGTCGCGCACCCAGGCGATGAATTCCGGGGCCGCCTTCAACACGTGGTTGTGGTCCAGGCGGGCGATCACGTTTCGAACCATCTCGTTGTTGCCGGCATTTTCTTTGAACAGGTCCTTCAGCGCCTTCACGGCCTCGACGTTCTCGACCGACCCGAGCGCCTCGGCGGTGTTGCGATACCAGGCGTAACCGCGCGGCTTGTGGGTCCGCATCGCGGCCGCCAGCGTCGCCAGCGCCTCGGACGTCCCCAGGTGGGCGACGCCATCGCCCATCGCAGAGAGGAAGTTGAGGTCTTGATCTCTGCGCTGAATTTCCGACAGCAGGTACTTGTGACCTTCCGGAAAGTCGATCTTCCCCAGCAACACCATCGCGGCGCGGCGCACCCGAATCTGTCCCAGCGCGTCCTCTGCGAGGTCCGGTCGCTTCGCCAGCTGAAACACCGGAGGTCCGAAATCGGCGGGCAGCTTCTTCCACCGGGTATGTGACAACTTCACCAGCACCGCTTCGCGCACGTACGGCGACGGGTCCTTGTTCAACACATCGAGGATCGCGTTGAAGGCCGTGTCGGTGGGCCGGGTCTCTTCTTTCATGTCGGGGTTCGCCAGCTCTCCCAGCAGCACCCAGGTCGACAACATGCGCCACACCGGATCCGGATCGAAGCGGGCGGCGTCGACCCACTGCTGCTCGGAAACCGAAGCGGTGTTGATCTTCGCCAGCGCCGCGCCGTTCTTGTTCCAGTTGATCCACTGGGGCGGGCCGGGCAGGTCGACCTTCACCGTCACCGACGGCTTGTCGACGGTGATCATCTCTTCCTTCGAATACTTCGGTTCCTGATCGCGGTGAATCACCACCGGCAGCTTGAAGACGAACGGACCCTTCTCGTCGTTGTGCACCGGCTGCTGGCGAATGGTGATCGTCGCCACGCCGCCCGAGTAGGTGAGGTCCGGGAAGATCACCGGGTAGCCCTTCTTCTTCAGCCAGGATTCCTTGAACGGCTTGAGCTCCTTTTCCTTCTTCGTGCTCGCGAACACCGCCGCGAAAAAGTCGTCGCTGGTCGCGTTCCCCAGCGCGTGCTTCTCGAGGTAGGCCTTGAGCGCCTTCTTCATTTCCGCCCGCCCGATCCACGTGTCGAGCATCCGCAAGACCATCGCGCCCTTGGCGTAGGAAATCGAATCGAACATCTCTTCCGGGCTCGAGCCGCCTCGACCCGCCAGGGGGTGTGACCTCGGCCCCGCTTCCT
>JAYVCD010000139.1:0-17001 GCA_043750125.1 Archangiaceae bacterium
AGCAGGGTTCCACCCCAGAGGAACCAATACGTGGGGGGCAGCTGACCGACCTCGGCACCGAACAGACGAAGCAGCCTGGACTTCATCGCCGTGGAACGCGCAGCTGGGACTCAAACACCGCGCGGCATCTGGGTCCGCCGGGTCTTCGAAAGCTTGGCGTGCAGCGTGTCGGTCAGCAGGTACCAGAACTGCACTTCACCAAAGCTGATGATGTCCCCGTCCTGCAGCAGGCTCTCTTTCTCTTTGCGCAGCCGGATGCTGGCGTTGAGGAAGGTGCCGTTGGTCGAGCCGAGATCCTGAATCGTCGCCCGCCCGTTCGCCGCGTCCCACCGCAGGGTCGCGTGCCGCTTGGACACCGAGGCGTCGTCGATCACCAGCTCGCAATCGGGCTGGCGACCCACCGACAGCTCGTCGATGCCCTGCAGTGGCGGCAGCATCGCGACCACCAGGGTGTCGAACTGAAACAGCAGCCCCAGCGTGCCGGACGAGACGGCGCCCGGTCGCGCCATGGTGGTGCTCTGCACGTTCATCGGAAGCCCGAGCAGATCGGTCTGCTTCCCGTCCTGCGATTCGGGCGGCCGCTGGATCAGAACGAAGGGCCCCATCTGCTTTCGAAACGCGTCGATCTTCAGCGACGTAGCCAGCTTCTCGAGCTCTTTGACCTGGAGCACGCTTTAGCGCCCCGCCTTGAATTTCCCGGTGGTCAGCCGGGCGTGCAGGGTGTTCGTCGACAGGTAGCAGAATTGGCTGTCGCCGAAGGAAATGGTGTCCCCATCGCGAACGACGATCTTCATGTGCAGTTGGTCCCCATTGAGGTGCGTGCCGTTGGAAGACTTCTGGTCCTCGAGCAGCGCGTTGTTCCCGTCCCATTCGATGCGCGCGTGGTGCTTCGAGACCGAGGGGTCGTCGATCACCAGATCGCAGTCCGGCATTCGGCCCACGTTCAACGGAGCGCCGGTATCGACGGGGGGCAGGGTGGCAACCATCAGGTCATCGAACTCGAGCAGCAGCTCGATGTCGTCGGCGGCCTCCCCCCGCTTGATCGCCACGGTGCGTTTGGCTCCCAGGGCCAGGGCCTTGAGCTGTTTGAGTTGATCTGGGGGGCGCTGAACGAGCACAAAAGGACCCAGCTGGCGCTCGAATTCTTCGCGGCGCATCGAGCCTGCGATTCTATGAAGTTCCTTCACCGACAGCACAGCGCGCACGCTAGACCCGGGCAGGTCTGTTTCGCTATGGAGACGTTTCAATGGCCGACACCACACCCATCACCGCTGCGGGCTTGCGCCGACTCAAGGACGACCTGAAGCATCTCACGTCGATCGAGCGGCCGAAGATTACCCACGAGATCGAGATCGCCCGGGCCCACGGGGACCTCAAGGAAAATGCCGAGTACCACGCGGCCAAAGAGAAGCAGAGTCACATCGAGGGCCGGATCATGGACATCAACGGCCAGATCGCGCGCTGCGAAGTCGTCGATACCTCGAAGTTCAAGGGCACCGGCACCGTGGTGTTCGGCGCGACCGTCGAGCTCAACGATCTCGAGACCGAGAAGAAGGTCACCTACCGGCTGGTCGGCGAGTACGAATCAGACTTCAAGAAGAAGTGGATCAGCATCAGCACCCCGGTGGGCCGTGGGCTCGTCGGCAAGACCGTGGGTGATACCGCGATGATTCAGAGCCCCGGGGGCGCCCGGGAGTACGAGATCCTCAAAGTGACCTTCGAGGATGGCGAGTAGCAGTCACCCTCTTTTTCCGCTGCTGGGACCGCTGCGGTACGCGTGCGCGCGCGACTTCGTCAATCTCGCCACCATCAAAGAGCTTCGCCCGGCGATCGTCGGAGCACTGGCCCGCGCAGGAACCGTCCTCAAGCCGTCCACCACCCAGGCGCTGACCGACCAGCTGCAGTGGGTCGACAATCAGGACCTCTCGGTGCGGAAAAACGCGCTTCAGCACGTGCTGTTGGCCCTGCAGGACGAAGGGCTGCCGATCGACTTTCTGCCCCCGAGCGTTCCGCGGCCGATCCTCGTGCTCTCGCAGTCCGAGCCGGCGATGCAGTCGCCCCCGCCGCCCGGCACGCCCCTGCGGACGCTCGCGCGCAAACCCACCGTCGTCCGGAAAAAAAAGGCCGCCCCGGCCGAGCTGAAAGAGGAAGACAGCCCGGCCCGAATGCTGTCGATCGCTCCCGGCTCGGGGCCGCTGGCGACGCCGTTGAACCAGGTGGGCTGGAAGCTGAACCCCCGACTGGTCGGGCTGCTCAACAAGAAGGGCGTGCGGAAGGTCGGCGACGTGCTGTTCCTGCTGCCCCGGGTTTACGAAGACCGCCGCACGATGAAGAAGATTTCCCAGCTGGTTTCGGGCGAGCGGGGGACGATCATCGCCGAGGTCAAGCGCGCCGAAGAGCAGGTCGGCCGGGCAGGGCGGCGCACCTTTCGGGCCGTGCTGTCGGACCCGACCGGCAGCATCGCCGCCACCCATTTTCAGACCGGCGCCTGGCTCAAGGCGAAGTACCCGATCGGCAAGCGGCTCGTCGTTTCCGGCGAAGTGCGCAAGAGCGCGTGGGGCTGGGAAATTCCCCACCCCGAGGTCGAGTCGGCCGACGACGCGGACAGCTCGCCGGTGCACTTCAACCGCATCGTCCCCGTCTACCCGGGCTTCGAGCGCCACGAGCAACGCAACGTGCGCGAGCTGGCCTTCAAGATCGCCGCCGGGTTCGCCGACGCGCTCGAAGAGCCGCTGCCTTCGGCGGTGCGAGAACGGCAGCACCTGATGTCGTTGTCCGATGCGCTGCGGTACCTCCACTTCCCTCCGATGGACGCGCCGCTGGCCGCGCTCGATTCCCACCTGAGCTCGGCCCATCAGCGGCTGGCCTTCGACGAGCTGTTTTTCCTTCAGCTCGGGCTCGCGCTGCGCCGTCAGGGGGTGAAGGTTCAGCCGGGCATCGCCTTCGATGCCTCGAGCGCGAGACAGGCGATCGCGCTGGCACTGTTGCCGTTCGCCCTCACCGGGGCGCAGAGCCGGGTCGTCGCCCAGGTCTGCCGCGACATGGCGAAGGCCGAGCCGATGAACCGCCTGGTGCAAGGGGACGTGGGCTCGGGGAAGACGGCAATTGCGGTGATCGCTGCCGCCCTGGCTTTGCAGGACGGCCACCAGGTGGCGGTGATGGCTCCGACCGAAATTCTCGCCGAGCAGCACCACCGCACCTTCACCCGGTTGCTCGCGCCCCTGGGAATCAGCGTGAGCCTGGTCACCGGCAGCGCGGCGACCCGAGCGCGAAAGCAGCTGCGCGAGGGCCTGGCCAACGGAGTCGTGCGCGTCGCGGTGGGAACCCACGCGCTGATCCAGGAAGGGGTCGAGTTTCAGCGGTTGGGGCTGGTGGTGATCGACGAGCAGCACCGCTTCGGAGTGATTCAGCGCCATACCTTGATGGCCAAAGGGCCCCGCCCCGACACGCTGGTGATGACGGCCACTCCGATTCCCAGGACGTTGGCGATGACGCTGTATGGAGATCTGGACGTCTCGGTGATCGACGAGCTGCCTCCGGGGCGCACCCCGATCGAGACGCGGATCTACAGCGAGAAGGCCCGGCCCCGCGCCTACCAGTCGGTGCAGGCCGAGCTCGACAAAGGGCACCAGGCGTACATCGTCTACCCGCTGGTCGAAGAGTCCGAGAAGGTCGACCTCGCCGACGCGACCCAGGGCGCGAAGGACCTGGCGGACGAATTTCCGAAGGCGCGCATCGGGCTGCTCCACGGGCGAATGAAGAACGACGAGAAGGAAGGGGTGATGGCGGCCTTCCGCGATCGACAGCTCGACATTCTGGTCTGCACCACCGTCGTCGAAGTGGGCGTCGATGTACCGAACGCCTCGGTGATGGTGATCGAAGGGGCCGAGCGCTTCGGGCTCTCGCAGCTGCACCAGCTGCGCGGGCGGGTGGGGCGAGGCGCCGCACAGTCGTGGTGCTTCTTGATCGCGGGCTACGCGCGCAGCCAGATCGCGACCACCCGTCTGAAAGTGATGGAAGAGAGCAACGACGGCTTCTTCATCGCCGAGAAGGACCTCGAGTTGCGGGGAGCGGGGGAATTTCTCGGCACCCGCCAGAGTGGAATTCCAGAGCTGGCCGTCGCCAACCTGGGCCGGGATCAAGCCCTGCTGGCCCAGGCCCAGGACGAGGCCCGCGCGATCGTCGCCGACGACCCCGAGCTGCTCAAGCCCGAGCATCAACGCCTGGTGCGCGCGCTGGAAGAACGATGGGAAGGGCGGCTGAAATTAGCGAGAGTCGGGTGATGAAGATGCTCTGGGTGGTCGCAGCCCTGCTGGTCGGCGCGGGCGCCAAAAGAACCGCCGCCCCCCCGAAGGACCTCTGGGACTTCGACAACCTCACCGCGCGGGTGTCGGCCAACGGCGAAACGTCCGACGAGCTGACGACCCTGGCGCTCACCCAGCTGGGGATTCGCCTCGAGGGCTCTTTTGCCTTTCAGGTCTCGGCCCACAACAACACCGTCGGGGGCGTCACCCTTCACCTCGAGGACCCTTCGGACCCGAAGGTCGCCTGCGCGCTGTATGCGACCCGCGAAGGCGAAGGCTTGAGCTTCAAAGACAGCCGCTGCTCTTTTCCCATCTTCAAAGATCGGCAGCGCACGGTGGCCACCTGTCGCCGCATCTCTGGCACCGCCCGGCGGGTGTCCGACCGGATCCTGCTCGAGGCGACCGCCCCTGACTGCACCGCGGCACCGATGGGGTTTCCCTTGCTGGTTCGGGCGAGCGTGAGACCACTGTGACGGTGCCGCAACCGCGACGGGTGGGCTAGCGTCCCTCGAGATGATCGTCTGTCCCGTCTGCGAGACCCAGGTCGACTTTGGCTTCGAATGCGAAGTCTGCGGGAAAGACTTGTCGGCGGCCCTCGGTGCGCTGCCTCCGTTGCCGGTGCGAATTCAAAAAATGGTCGAGCTGGAAGTGACGATTCCCGACCGGGTGGGCGACATTCCGATCGAGCGTGCGGCCGATGTCGAGGTGACCGCGTTCGCCAAGACCGGTGCGGTCCTCGCCCCCACGATCGCCGACTTCGAGAAGACCGGGGCAGACAAGGTGGGCGAGGTTCCCGTCCTGCCCATCGACGACATGTCGGAAGATCGGGTCCCCGACGACGGATCGCGAACTGCGATTTCGACCGGACCCTTGACCTGCCGGTACTGCAAGACGCTGCAACAGGCCGGAACGATTTGTGAGCGGTGCGGAATGAAGTTGCCCCGGCTCGCCGTCGCCGCCGCGGTCGATTCGAAGAAAAAGAAGCTTGAAGTGTGGACGCGGTGCAGGGCATGCGCAGCTCCCGCGTTGGGCGGAGAGCACTGTCGTGAGTGCGGCCACGAAGTCCCGATGCCCGAGGTCTAAAATTTTGGAAACCCCCGCTTCCGGCCAGAAAGACGCACTTGTCGCTTTGCAGGCCGAGCTGGCGTCGCGCCGCAGCGTGCTCCACTTCGCGCACAGCGCAGTCGCCACCATCCTCGCGTTGATCGCCGCCGGCACCACCGCGAAGCTGGTCTGGGATCTCGACCTCAAGCCGGCCACCGAGATCTTCGTGATTCCAGTCGGGTTGTTTTCCGTCCTCTGCTTCATCTACGGGTTCGTTCGGTACCTTTACGGCCGACGTGAGCTTCAGAAAGAGCTGGTCAGCTTCGCCCAACTGCAGACCTTGCGGCGCCAGCTGAACCTCGATGATCCGTCGAGCCTCCTGCCGCGATGAGTCGCTTCGTGGTGATCGAAGGCCTCGATGGCGCGGGGACGACCACCCAATGTGCCGCGCTGGCCCGTGAGCTGCGCGCCCAGGGGCGGGAAGTCGTCACCACCCGCGAGCCGTCCGATGGGCCGATTGGAAAACTGATTCGCCAGGCCCTGACCCGGCAGTTGGGGCTGGCCGCGAAGAAAAAGCCGCTCACCCCCGAAACGCTGGCGCTGATGTTCGCGGCCGACCGGGTGGATCACGTCGCGCGTGAAATCAAACCGGCGCTGCAGAACGGAGCGGTCGTGCTCAGCGATCGCTACCTCTTGTCGTCGCTGGCGTACCAGGGCTCGCAGCTGCCGATTGCCTGGGTGGAAGAAATCAACGCGATGGCCCGGGTTCCCGACTTGACGCTGTTTCTGGAAATTGACCCCGAGCTTGGGGCCCAGCGCCGCGCCGGGCGGGGCGGGAAGCAAGAGCTCTACGAGACCCGGGCGATTCAGCGTCGAACGGCCAAGCAGTACCTGAAGGCGATCGCGCTGCGGCGGAAGGCGGGCGAGAAGATCGTGGTGATCGACGGGGGCTCCTCGGTCGACGAAGTCACCGCCGCCGCGATGAAGGCGCTCGAGAAGAGGCTCTAGCCCGATGCGAACCGGGGCCGCGGCGATCATCATCGGCAATGAAGTGCTCACGGCGAAGGTCACCGAAGCCAACGGGACCTGGCTCATCAAGCGCCTGCGCGAGCGCGGGGTCCTGCTGCACTCGGTGCATTTCGTGCTCGATGATGTCGACGCGATCATCGAAGCGGTCAGCGCGGCCCGGCGTCGCGCCCGGTGGATCTTCACCTCGGGCGGCATCGGCCCCACCCACGACGACGTGACCATTCGCGCGGTCGCGCTCGCTTTGGGCCGCCCGGTCGTTCGGCTCGCGCAGATGGAAGTGCTGGTGCGCGCCCATTACGCCGAACGGATGACGCCCGAAGCGCTGCGGCTCGCCGAGGCCCCCGAAGGCTCGACGCTGATCTACCAGGACGAGGCGCGCTACCCAGTCCTGGCCTGCGATGAGATCTACATGCTGCCTGGAGTTCCCCAGTTGTTCCGGCTGCAGCTCGAGACGATCCTGGCCGGGCTGCCGGTGACTGAGGTGAACATCCAGGTCCTCTACCTGGGGGCCGCCGAGGCCGAAATCGCCGGAGCGATCGACAAAGTCGCCCTCGCCATGCCCGAGGTTGCGATCGGCAGCTACCCGACCTTCGACCCTCGCGCCGATTACCGGGTCAAGGTCACGCTCGAACATGCCGAGCCCGGGCCGGTCGCCTTAGCGGTGAAGCGGCTCGAGGCACTGCTGCCCGAGGGCTGTCTGCTTCGCCGCGAGTAGCGGCCTTCAGCCCAACGACATTCCCAACTTTTGCCGCAGCCGGAAGAAGTCGTCGCCCAGCGAGAAGGTGATGAGTTCTCGCACGTCGCGCCGCTGGCCGACGGCGGCCGAGATCGCTTCGGCCGACTCGGGCCGCGGGGTGCCAATCGGAAGATCTTCGCGCAGTAAAATGGTGATCGCCGCGGCCACGTCGCCCGAGAGCAAGAGCCCGGCGCGATCTGCCGAGAAAGCGAGGGCTTCGATCGTCGCGTTCAGATCGAGCCCCGGGGTGTGGGCCACCGCCATCGCCGGTTCTTCGAGCGCCTTCAGCGACTTGCGCGAGTACGCCTTGCGCAGCTGCCGGGTCTGCTCGTCGCTGCGGCGACCCAGACCTTCGAACTGTGGTTGGTGAATGCGGACGG
Source organism: Archangiaceae bacterium (assembly GCA_043750125.1). Lineage (GTDB taxonomy): Bacteria > Myxococcota > Myxococcia > Myxococcales > Myxococcaceae > JAGSPQ01. The sequence continues at coordinate 7,494 of JAYVCD010000139.1, forward strand.
TGTTGCCGAACAGGTCCGCCAGCTCACCGGCCGATAACCGGCGAAGCGCCGGCGTCTTCCCGTAGAGCCCCAGCACCGCCCGTGCGATCAGGAAGCGCTGTTCGCGAACGTTGAATCGACGAACGACGTCGGCGCCGACGAAGACGCCCATCGGGTCGGTGGTCTCGAGCACCACCAGCCCTCGCTTGCTCTGGTAGACCTCGAACTGATCGACCCCGAACACCTGCGCCACCCCCCGCACGGCCTTGAAGACCGGGTGATCGTTCCTCAGGCGGTCGTTCTTGCGGTCGACGCCCCACGACTCGTACTGCGGCGGGTAGACCTTGGTGAGCTGGTCACCGACCGCGCGCAGGGTGTCGGCCAGAGCATTGCGCGCCGCCGGGTGAAGCAGCAGCGCCAGGTCGCCCTCGGGCAGCTTCACGTTGAGCTCATTCGTGAGCTTGAGCTTCAGCTCGGCGTAGAAGGCCAGCTCGGCCTCGGTGGCCTGCTTCAAGAACGCCAACACTCCAGCGGCACAGAACGCCTTGTCGAGTTGGTGCACCCCTTCCCACAGCTTGAACAGCGCGTGGAGGCTGTCGACCCGGGTGGGATCCGCCCGAAGCAGCGCACGGTGAGACTCGACCGCCATCGCGGTGGCAGCGGGATCCCGGCCGAACAGATCGGCCAACGCGATGTGCGAAGCCAGGTTGTTGGGGTCCAGCTCGAGCACCCCGCGATGGGTGGCGATCGCCTTCTGCGGGTTGTCCAGCTTCCGGGCGTAGAGCTCGCCGATTCGAAGCCTCAGCGCCACCGCGCGCTTCACGTCCGGCGCACTGCGGGCCTGTTCCTCGAGCACCACCACGAGCTCATTGAGGTGGCCCATCTTGTCGTACAGCTCGATCAGCCGATCGAGCGTGGTCGCGTCACCCGGGACCAGCTCGAGCGCCTGCTTGTAGAACGCCGCCGCCTGCGCGTTGTCGGCAAACCCCTCGTCGTAGACCCGACCCAACTGCACCGCGACCTTCGCTTTTTGAGTCGGAGCCTTCTCGACCTCGAGCAGCCGGCGCAGGCAGTCGGCCGCGGCGGTCCAATTCTTCGAGACGGTGTGAATCGAGCCCAGCCGCTCGAGCGCTTCGACGCTGTCGGGCTCGGACATCAAGGCCGTTTGCAGGTGCGAGGCCGCACGGGTGCCGTCGTTCAATTGGTCGTGGTAGAGCGCACCGAGCTTGAGGTGAATGCTCGCCAGCTGCTTCGCCTCGCCGCCCTGTTGAACGCGCACCGCGAACGCCGCCGCAGCCTCGGCATAGTCCTGCTTCTCGAGCGCCAAATCGCCCTTGAGCTCGAGCGCTTCGTTGTGCGCCGGCTGGGCGAGCAGCGATTTCTCGAGCAGCGCAGCCGCGCGATCTTTGTCCTTCAGCTGGAACAGGTGGACCTTCGCTGCTGCGAAGTATTCCTGCCCGGCCGTCGCGTTGTTGCGCTGCGCCAGCCAGCTGTTGCCGCGACGTTCGTGAAGAGCGGCGAGATCCGACGCGCCGCCCCGTGAGGCGAGCAGATCTTCGAGCGCCGTCCCCGCTTCGGGATGAAGCGGCTCGGTGTCCAGCACGCGCTGGAAATACGCCGCCGCGCCCTGGGCGTCTTTCGCCTGATCTCGCGCCAGCCGACCCGCCTGGATCAAGGCTTCGGTGACGGTCGCCTTGTCCTTCGCGCTGGCCGCCAATGCCTCGAGCGCAGCTCGGGCGCGCTCGTGATTGCCCATGCGCGCGAAGACCCGCACCAGCCCGGTCTGCGCCGGGACCAGGTTGGGCATCAAGGCCAGCGCCGCCTCGTAGGCCTGCGCTGCGCGCCCCGCGTCGTTCAGCTTGTTCTCATACAGATCGGCCGCGCGAAGCTTCAGCTGCGCCGCATCGGTGGGTTCCTGCACCTGGGCGCTGCGCGCTTCGTACAGCTCGACCAGGCCCGCATGATCGCCCGCCTTGACCAACGCGCGCTCGAGCATCAGGTGAAGGGCCTCGTCGAGCGGGTCGGCGGCGTGCGCCGCCTTCAGCTGCTGCACCACCTGGGCGGGCAGCTCAGTGCTCTGACCCTGTTCAATCGCCGCCAGCTTCATCGCCGCCGACAGCTTCGGGTCGCCCATCGTCTCGGCCAACCGGGCCCGCAGCTCGTTGCGGCGGGTGCGATCGCCGGCACGAATGCGCTCGAGCAGCTTGAGCGCGGCGAGGTTTCGTTCATCGAGCCCCAGCGCGATGTCGCAGCAGGCCGCCGCGCGCGACGGCTCGTTGAGCCGGTCGAGGTAGATCCGCGCCAGCTTCAGGTTCGCCGAGATCTTCACCTGGGGCGAGCCGACCTGGGTCTGCCGGTCGAGCAGGACGATCAAGTCTTTGGTGTCGTCGCTTGCCGTCAGCAATCGTTCGAGCTGCTGCAGCGCGGTGAGGTGGTTGGGCGCCAGCCGCAGCACCTCGTTGTACCCCTCGATGGCTTTGCCCGGGCTCTTCAGCTGGTCGTCCCAGATCGCCGCCGCCTGGAACATCGCGTTGGCGCGTTCCATCGGGTCGCTGCGATTGGCCGCTTCGGCACGCAAGATCTCGATCAAGCTCTCCCACGCACCCTGCGAGCGGTAGATGCGGCCCAGCGCGCGAACCGCCGGGAAGTAGTTGGGCGCGAGCGTCATCACTTCCTGGTACGAGGCGATCGCGTCGTTCTCGTTTTTTAGCCGGTGCTCGTGCAGCTCGCCGATCTTGAACATCAGCTGCGCCGCCTGCTCGGTGGTCGAAGCGATCTCTGCTTCCGCCCGATACATCTTGATCAGGTCGCCCCACTTACCGTCCTGCGCGTACAGCCGGCCCAGGGCCTTGAGGGCCGGAGGGTAGGTGGGCGAGTGGGCGAGCACCCGTTCGTAGGCTTCGACCGCCCGCCCGCGATCGTTGAGCTGATCTTCGAGGATCTCGGCGTTGCGATGGGCGAGCGAGACGATGTGGCGGGTGTCTCCTGAAAGAGTGGCTTCCCGCTCGTTGGTCGCGATCAACTCTTCCCAGAGCCCCGCGCGCTCGTACAGCCGCTGCAGGTTGCGCACGGTCGGAAGGTGGTCCGCGGCGACTTCGAGTACGCGCTTGCAGGACTCGATCGCCCGGGGCAAGTCGGTCAGCCGGTCTTCGTGAATCGTCGCAATCCGGTTCAGAGTCTGAATGCTCTGCTCGCGATCGGTCGTCTGCAGCAGATCCTGCTCGTACATCGCGACCAGCTCGACCCACTTGCCCAGCTTCTCGAACAGCCGAACCAGGGCTTTCTGCGCCGGCAGGTACCCGGGGTTGAGCTTGAGGACTTCGTTGTAGCGGGCGATCGCCTCATCGGTCTTCTGCAGACGCTCTTCGAGCACCTCGGCAGACTTGAAGAGCCGAATGCCCTTTTGCTTCGGCTCGTCGATCGAGGACGCCTCGGCTTCGTAGGTGCCCAGCAGGCCGGCCCAGTTCTTCGAGCGGTGAAACAACTTCCCGAGGTTCGCCAGCGCAGTGGGGTGGCCCGGAATCTTGTCCAAAATGGCCTGGTAGCGGGCGCTGGCGTCTGCGTCCCGACGCAGCTGATCTTCGAACAGCGAGCCCAACCGCAAATTGATCGCGATCATCTCGCTCTCGTCGCCAATCGCCCCCACCCAGGACATCAGGACGTTGGCCAGCTCTTCGTACCGGGTCTGGCTCTCGAAAATCCGCGCCAGCTCAGAGAGCACCAGCGGGTCTTGCGGAGCGATTCGCCGCGCCGCCACCAGCGCCGCCAATGCGTCTTGAGGCCGATTCAGCCGCTCGTACGCTTTGCTGATCTGCAGAAACGTCGGAGCCGCGTGAACCCCCTGCCCATCGGCTTCAGCCGCCAACGCCGCGAGCTCTTCGTCGACCGTGCCTTCCCGCTGCGCCACCCGCTTCATCGCCGCGAGCAGCAACGAGTCCTGGCGGTCGAGCGCAAAGGCTTCGCGGAAGCAGGCCGCCGCCGCGGTGAGATCTTTGACCCGGTCTTCGAGCAGCAGCCCCGCCGAGGTGAGGTAGTGCGCCTTGGCCGCGTCGTCATTGACTACCCGCGCGATCAACTTCTGGGTCGTCACCAGCGATCCGTGATCGGCCTTCTCGGAATACAGCTGCTCCAGTTGGCACAACAACGTGATGTCTTCTGGCTCGAGCGCCAGGCACTGGGCCCAGGCGGTATTCGCATCGGCTTCACGCGACAACCGCTGCTCGAGAACGATTCCTTTTTCGAACAGCAGCGCCGCTTTCCCGCGCTTGTTCTGCGTCGCGTTCAGCTCGGCCTCGAGCAGCGTGACCACCATCTGCCAGTTGCCGACCTCGGCGAACAGCCTTCGCGCCGCGCGGATGTTGGCCAGGAACTTCGGAGCCAGCTTGTACGCCGCCTGGTACGCGACGGCCGCGAACCGCGGGTGCTTCAGCGGGTGTTCCCACAGCAGCCCCACCTCGTGGAACAGCAGCGCGGCGGTGGGGTCGGCCCCCAGCCCCTTGGCTTCGCGGTCCAGCGTGGCGATGCGGGCCCGGGCCTCTTCGTCGGTCTGGGTGGGCGGCAACCCCGATTCAATCGGCATCGCAATCGCCGGAATCGCGGTGGACATCGTCCGGGGATAATCCTGGCCGTCATTCATGCCGTGGGTCTCCGACTGGCGGTCTGCTTGGAAAATCGAGCTAGCACGCGGCCCGCACCGCCCCAAGCAGTTCCCCTGACTCGATCAGCGCCGCGACCGCCGAAATGTCTTTGTGCAACTCGCGGTCTTTTTCCATGTGCGGCACCTGGGTTCGAATCAATCGATGCGCCGCCAGCGCCCCGATTCCAGGCTTGTGCGGCAGCCGCAGATCGAGCGCCTGCGCAGCGACCAGCAGCTCGATCGCCAGCGCGTACACCGCGTGTCCCACCACCTGCCGGGCTTTGAGCGCGGCCGTCATTCCCATCGAGACGTGGTCCTCGCGGCCCGCCGACGAGGGAATCGAGTCGACCGAGGCCGGGTGACACAGAATGCGCGACTCGGCCACCAGCGCCGCGCTCGTGACCTGCGCGATCATGAAGCCCGAGTTGAGCCCCGAGTTCATCGCCAGAAAGGCCGGCAGCCCAGAGAGGGCAGGGTTGACCAGCTGCTCGACCCTGCGCTCGCTGATCGACATCAGCTGGGTCAGCGCCATCGACACCACGTCCAGCGCCAGCGAGACCGGCTGGCCGTGGAAGTTTCCCGCCGAGACGATCGACTCGGTCTCGGTGAAGACCAGCGGGTTGTCGGTGGCGGCGTTCACCTCGACCTCGAGGATCCTCCGCGCGAAGCTCAGGCCCTCACGGGCCGCGCCGTGAACCTGCGGCATGCAGCGCATCGAGTAGGGGTCTTGAACCTTGGCGCAGTGGGCGTGGGTCTGGACCAGCTCGCTTTGCCCCAGCACCTGGCGCAGGTGCGCGGCGCAGGCCTTCTGACCCTCGTGTGGCCTCACGTCCTGAACTTCGGGCAAGAACGGCTTGTGAGAGCCCAGCAGGCCCTCGAGCGTCATCGCTCCGGAAACATCGAACAGCTCAGCGAGCTCGTCGGCCCGCAGCAGCGCCGGCACTCCGACCGCGCACATCGCCTGCGTCCCGTTGACCAGGGTCAGCCCTTCCTTCGCTTCCAGCACGATCGGGCTCAGGCCCGCGCGCTCGAGCGCCACTCTTCCGGGCAGCCGCTGCCCCTCGAACATCGCCTCGCCTTCGCCGATCAGCACCAGCGCGGTGTGGGCCAGCGGAGCCAGATCTCCCGAGGCTCCCACGCTGCCCCGCTCGGGGACGATCGGGCTCACCCCGCGGTTCAGCATGTCGAGCGCCAGTTGCAACGTGGTGCGCCGGACCCCCGAGTACCCTTTGGCCAGCACGTTCGCGCGCAGCAACAACAGCGCCCGGGCCTCGCCCACCGGAAGGGGGCTGCCGACTCCGGCCGCGTGCGAAAGGATCAGATTGCGCTGCAGCTCGCGCAGATCTTTTTTGGCGATCCGGATCTCGGACAAGGTGCCGAACCCGGTGTTGATTCCGTAGGTCGGAACATCGGACAGCGCCATCTTCTCGACCAACGCGCGGGACTGGTCGACGCGGGCGATCGCATGTGCCGCGAGCTCGACTTTGGCCCCCAAGAACCCTACGTCACGAATCTGCGCCAGCGTGAGGCTGTTTCCATCGAGCTGCACTGTGGTCATCGGTTCTCGGACCCTAACCGCACAGATCACTTGAGTCGACGGTTCGCATTGCTATGAAGCGCGGTTCCTATGGCGTTGATTGTTCAGAAGTACGGCGGCACGTCCGTCGGTGACACCGAGCGGATCAAGAACGTCGCCCGGCGCGCGATCGCCACCCAGAAGCAGGGCCATGACGTGGTGGTCGTCGTCTCTGCGATGTCGGGGGAAACCAACCGGCTGCTCAAGCTCGTCACCCAGCTTTCGACCCGCCCGAGCGAGCGCGAACAAGACGTGGTTCTGGCCACCGGGGAACAGGTGACCATTGGGTTGTTGGCGATCGCCATTCACGAACAGAAGGGGAAGGCGACCAGCTTTCTGGGCGGTCAATGCCGAATCGTGACCGACAGCACCTTCAGCAAAGCGCGGATCAAGAGCATCGACGCAGAGAAGATCATCGAAGCCATGGGCCACAAGCACATCGCGGTGATCGCCGGCTTCCAGGGCGTCGACGAAGACGGAAACGTCACCACACTGGGTCGCGGCGGGTCGGACACCACCGCAGTCGCGATCGCCGCCGCGCTGAAGGCCGACGCGTGTGAGATCTACACCGACGTAGACGGGGTGTTCACCACCGATCCCAACCTCTGCCCGGCTGCGCGCAAGCTGAACAAGATCAGCTACGAAGAAATGCTCGAGCTCGCAAGCCTGGGCGCGAAAGTGCTGCAGATCCGTTCGGTCGAATTGGCGATGAAATACAAAGTGCCGCTCTGGGTGAAGTCGTCATTCTCGACCGACCCCGGAACGTTGGTCTGCGAGGAGGACAAGTCGATGGAAGACGTGGTCGTTTCCGGAGTGGCCTACGACAAGAACGAAGCGAAGATCGCGATCCGCAACGTGCCCGATGCTGCCGGCATGGCTGCGCGCATCTTCACCGCGCTCGATGAGAAGGCGATCGTGGTGGATCTGATCGTTCAGAACCCACCCAAGGCGGGCAAGACCGATCTGACTTTCACCGTCGCCAAGGCCGATTTGATCAAGGCGTCGGACGTGGTGAAAAAAGTCGCCAAGCAGATCAAGGCCGGGCCGGTCGAGACCGATGACCAGTGCTCGAAGGTCTCGATCGTCGGGGTCGGAATGCGAAACCACTCGGGCGTCGCGGCGAAGATGTTTCGCGTCCTCGCCCAGGAAGGAATCAGCATTCAGGCGATTTCGACCTCTGAAATCCGCGTCTCGTGCCTGATCGACGCCAAGTACACCGAGCTGGCGGTGCGGTCGCTGCACACCGCGTTCGGGCTCGACCGCACCGACGCGAAGTGAGCGACGGGCGGCCTCGCGCAGTCGCCGCCGTCGCGGCAGTCGCGCTCGCGATCGGAGTCGCCACCTACGTCCTCTGGCCGTCCTCGCACCCCGCGCTCGATTGCCCACCGGCGCAGGTCCACCTGGACCCCGACGGAATCGCCCGCTGCGGTCCGGGCGCGCAGCTCGGCGCAGGCGCCCGGCTCACCCTGGGCGTTCCCCTGGACTTGAACCGGGCCACTGCCGACGATCTGGCCCTCTTGCCGGGCGTCGGCCCCCAACTGGCAAAGGCAATCGTCGATGAGCGAACCCGCCGCGGAAGCTTCAAGTCGTGGGACGAGGTCGACGCGATCCATGGGGTGGGGCCCGCCCGCATGGCCACCCTCAAGGCGGCAGTGGAGATCCGTTAGGTTCGTCGGCTCAGTGGTATAAGGCGCCCGTGCTCATTGCCTGTGAGAAGTGCGCCACCACGTACGTCCTCGACGAGCGACTGATTCCGGCCGCGGGCGCTCCCGTTCAGTGCACGCGCTGCGGCCATGTCTTCACCGCCAGGCCCGGTGCCGCTGCCCCCATCGAGGCTCCCGCAACGGCGAACACTCCCCCTCCGCGCTCGACGATGATGTTCGGGAAGGAACCTCCGAAGACCAACAAGCAGACGATGATGTTTGGCGCCGCTGCCGCCGCAAAGCCTCCCGCTGCTCCGCCCAACGCCACGCCCAACCAGACGATGATTTTCGGGGCCGGTGGACCCGCCCAGCCTGCCCCCGCGGGCGCTTCGCCCAACCAGACCATGATGTTCGGCGCGGTTCCTGCCCCCGCAGCTCCGGCCCCCGCCCCCGCGGCGGCCCGGCCCAACTCGCAGACCATGATGTTCGGCGCTCCTCCGGTGGCAGCGGCGCCCGCGCCTGCGCCGAACCGCACGATGATGTTCGGGATCCCCACCGCCGAGAAACCCAACGCGCAACCGTTGCCCTCTCGCACCATGATTTTCGGGGCCAAAGAGGCCGCGGCCAATCCGTCCAAGCTCACCGAGCGGACCGTTCAGATCGGGCCCGATGACCTTCAGCGGATGATGCGCGAGCACGACGCGAAGACCACCCAGCCCGACGCGCAGACCCCGCAGGCCGGGAACGCGGCCGTAGGTTCTTCGCAGAAGACCCAGATGTTCGCGATGGCTGACTTCCAACCCTCGGATGCTGCGACTCCTTCAGAGGGCGCAGACGCGATTTCCCGGGGAAGTGGGGTCCCCCCGCAGGTGCAGGCGCGTCACGACCGGACCGCGATGTTCGCGATGACTCCCGAGGGGTCGACGCTTCCCCCGTTGATTTCTGCAGAGCCCAGGCCTGCCGATCGTCCGAACGTCCGGTTTGATCCTGCGCTGCTCGAAACGCTGCCTCCCGGTGATACCGATTCTCATCCTCCGGTGCGCTCCACGATGATCTTCGGAGCCTCGCCCGCCGCTTCCGCGCGGCCCGACCTGATCTCCACCACCCTGCCGAACCTGCCTCCGCTGCGGGTCAAGGCCCCCACGCAGAGCCTCGAATCGGAAGCGGACCCGTCGGCCGGCGAGGCGGAAGACGATGTCGCGGCGGCGCTCGGGCAGCAGGTGAAGCGCCGAAATCGCCTCGCGCTGATCCTCGTCGGGCTCGCGGTGCTCGGCGCCGTCGGAGCGGTCGGCTGGAAAATGTTGGGTGGCAAGCTGTCGGGCAAGGCGGTGCCGCTCGAGGCAATGCAAGCCGTCGAGAGCGGCATGGCTGAGCTGCGCAAAGACGACACCGCGTCGAAAGCGGCCGCGGTCAAGGCGCTGTCCGCGGTGGTGAAGGCCCAGCCGCACTTCGTCGAGGCCCATGCTGGCCTCGTCACTGCGCTCACCCTTCAGCTCGATGATCTGCAGCAGCGGGCCAAGCGCCTGGACAAAGCGGCCGAAGAACGCAACGCACGCATCTCGCGGTACGGGAAAGAGAAGACTCCCGGCGATTGGGAAGCCCGGGCCAACGCGCTGGTCGCCGAAGTCGGCTCGATCAAGAAGGACTACGATCCTCTCGTTGCCAACGCGCGCG
>JAYVCD010000140.1:0-21751 GCA_043750125.1 Archangiaceae bacterium
CGAGGGAGGGACGCTCGCGACGACCTTCATGCTGGTCTACATGTGCGCGTCGCCGATCGGGGGCTACCTGGGAGATCGAATGCCGCGAAAGTGGCTGATCTCGGGAGCAGTGATGTTGTGGAGCCTGGCCACGATCGGCTCGGGGCTGGCGACCAGCTTCGCGATGCTGGTGGTCGCGCGCGGGCTCACCGGAATCGGCGAAGCGGGCTACGGGACCATCGCCCCCTCGTTCATCAGCGACCTGTTCCGCAAGCAGCTGCGCTCGCGGATGTTGGCGATTTTCTACACCGCGATGCCGTTGGGGGCGGCGGCCGGTTTCATCATCGGCGGCTGGGTGGGAGAGAGATTTTCGTGGCAGGCGGCGTTCTTCGTCGGAGGTGCCCCTGGAATCGCGCTCGCGATCCTTTCGTTGTTTCTTCCCCAACCGGTGCGCGGCGGAATGGACGACGGGCCGACGATCGCCCCGGTCTCTTTTGGCCCCGGCTTCAAGGCGCTGCTGGGCAATGCGCGGTTTTGGTACACGACGGCGGGGCTGACGCTGATGACGTTCGGAATCGGTGGGCTGTCGAACTGGATGCCGAAATTCTTGTCTTCCGAGCGGGGATTCACCGGGGCGGAGGCCGGCTTCTACCTCGGAGCGACCACGGTTCTGGGCGGGCTGCTGGGGACCATTGCGGGGGGCTTTCTGGGAGATCGGCTGGATCGCAAGCGACCGGGAGGAGGCGTGGTGCTGTCGGCGATCGGGCTCGTGGTGGCCGCTCCGCTGATGTTCTTATGCGTCCTGATTGACGGGCGGGTGGCGCTCGCGCTGGGACTTTTCGCCGCCCAATTTTTCATCTTCTTGAACAATGGCCCGCTGAACGCCGCGATCGTCAACTCAGTGCCCCCTCACCTTCGCGCCTTCGCGTTCGGAATCTCGACGCTGACGTTGCACCTGCTGGGCGACGCCGCTTCACCGATTGTGATCGGGTGGATCAGCGACCACTCGAGCCTAGGCACTGCGATCATGGTCAACGCGGTGCCGGTGCTCGCAGGTGGGTTGATCCTGTTCTACGGGCTCAAGCACTTTGTGCACCCGGTGGAGGCAGCGAGTCTCCCACCACCCGGGGCCGAAATTCGCTGACCGTCTTTTCGATTTGGGTCGCCAGTTCTTCGCCTTCGACCAACAGCCGGGCCTTGAGTCGCGCCCGGCTTCCGAGGATGAAGAAGGTGATTGCGTCAGCAATCGCCGCGCGCCGACGCTCGAGAAAATACCGGGTGAAGAAAGCCAACGGCAAGGCTCCCACCAGCGAGATTGCGGCCGCGATCGGCCCCCAGGTTCGCCAAGCGAGGTAGGTGAGCAAGCTTTGCCACAGCGGGGTGAGGATCAAGGCCGCGACGAACTTGAAAGTGGCGATCCGGTCTCTTGGGAGCGGAATGATGCGGGCGAGGTAACGCACGCTGAGGAAGGGAATCGCAAAGAGGACGCACCCCAGCGCGAACAGCGGAAACCCGAACAGCAGCCCACCCAGGTTGCGCAGGACGAAGCGTGCGACCTCGGGCCGGCGGTATTGCACCGAGAGGTCTTTGGGGTCGGCATTGACCATGTCCAACCGGGCGCGAAAGCTCATCACGTCTTCGCGCAGCAGCTCGAAGCGCTCGGGCTGTTCTTTGCGAAGAAGCTCCACGCCTTTGGCGAACCTTCGCAGCCGCTCAGGGTCGTGCGGCCGATCGCCCATGCGCAGTGAGTACAGCTGTTCGCAGGTTTCGATGAGCTTGAGGTCTTCCCACTGCTCGAGGTTGAGGGTGACGGCTTTCAACCCGTCAGCGACCTGGGTGGTGAGCGCGCGGACCCACTCGATCTCGAGCTCGGAGGTGAGCTCTGGGGGGACTTCGACTTGAATCGGGGTGCCGACCTCGATCTGCACCTTGCTGCGGAAGCGATGCTTCTGGGCGTAGGTCAGCCCGATCGGGACGATGCGAACCTGGGCTCCTCCCCGGGCGGCTTTGAGCGCGATTCGGGCGCAGCCGGTCTTGATTTCCGAAAGCTGGGGATCCGAGTGCGATTTTCCTTCGGGGAAAATGGTGATCGCCTTCGCTGCGATCAGCGCGCTCGCCGCGGCGTCGAGCGTGCCTTCGTTCTTTTCCATCAGCCCAGGGTGGTCCTGCTTTCGGTACACGGGCAAAGCACCCAGGCCTCTGAGGACGGCGCCGAACAGCGGCATCTGGAACAGGGGCTGCTTGGCCAGGAAGGTGACCTGCCGGCGGGTGGCGACGAAGACCAACGCGGGGTCGAGCAGGCTGTTGGGGTGGTTCCCGACGTAGAGAATGGCTCCGGTCAGCTCTTCGGCCTGCCGGGTGACTTCAAGAATGTAGAAGAGGCGCAGTGCGAACGAGATCACCGCTCTGACCAGTCGATAGAACACGGACTGCAGAGTACCGCCTCTGCGGCCGGGTGCCCGGCTAGAACAGGCCGATGTTGAAGTGAACGTTGAAGGCGGGCTCGTTCACCAATGCGTCAGGCGCGAGGTTGACGCCGAAGTCCAGCGCAAGGGGCCCAATCGGGGTGACGTAGCGCAAGCCCGCGCCAATCACCGGCCGCAGCGAAAAGCCCGTCGGGGGCTCGAGCCACAGGTTGCCCGCCTCGAGAAAGACGCCGAAGTCGAATGAGCCAAAGGCGGGAAAGCGCAGCTCGCCCTTTCCAAGGACGAAGAGCTCTCCGCCTTGCGATGCAATTTCGTTTTTCGCCAACAGCGTGACTGCGGCTGCAGAACAGCCGAGGTTGGTCGCCAGCGCTTTGCAGTCGTTGACCTGCTTGCGGTACCCCTGACGCTGGTCTTCGGCAATGAGCCCGTCTTCGCGGAAGCCACGCAAGCTCGAGCTTCCCCCGAGAAAGAAACGCTTTACCGGAGGAGTCACCGACCCGTCGGTCAGAGGAATGATCGTGCCCCCTCGAGCAGAGAGTGCCAGCACCACTTTGCCCGACACCGGGAAATAGGTGCTGACCGTCCCCGAGAGCTTGATGAATTGCACGGGCACCGGCTGATCATCTTCGTCGCGCGTCTCGAGGGGCAGCGTGGTCTCGACCGCCGCCTGGATCAGGACCCCCTTACGGGGGACCACCGGGTCGTCGCGCAGGTCGATGGTCGGCGAAAACCGCAGGGTGTGAAGCGCGAAGGTGCCGAACAGGAACCGCAGTCGTTCCTGGTCGGCACGCAGCAGGGGAAAAATAATACCGCTGGGGTTGTTGACCCGCGCGACGCGAGTCCAATCGACCTCGTACTGCAGCTGCAGCGTCAGCTTCGGTCGAGTCCAGTCGATGTAGCGGACGTTGAAGACCTTCGACCAGTCCAGACCCGGGACGGCGGCGAAACGAGTGAAGCGGTACGACTGGCGAAAGATCCGATCTCCGACCAGGTCGAGGCGGGTACCGATGCCGAAGGGCAGCAGTCCGCGGTTGGACACCGAAATGTTGCCTCCTCCGCCGAACTGCTCGAGTGCGTTGAGATCAGAAACGTCGACCTGCCGCGAAAGCGCCAGGCCCGAGGCTGCAAAGACGTTCACTCTCAAGCGTGCTTGAAGGTTGATCGCCCGCCCGGCCAGGTTTGGAAGCTCTACGTCGACGATGCCCCGGGGGCCTTCGGCGAGGCCATAACCCAGGCCGGCCTCGCCCAACAGCCGTTGGCGCTCGCGCACTTCGACGACGATGTCTTTGACCGCGTCTTGCGACTCAGGATTGAGAATGCGCACTTCAGCCGAGCGAAAAATTCCAAGCCCCAACAGGTTGCGCTGTGAGGTGTAGAGGCCTTCAGGATCCAGCGGGTCGCCTTCCTTGAAGGTCACCTGGCTGCGAATGACCGATTCGACGGTGCGTTGATGCCCCCGCACCAGGACCTTGCCCACCATCACCTGCGGGCCGCTGATGACCTTGAAGTTCACATCTGCGCGGGTCCCCCCTTCCTCGAGTCGACTCTCGGTATCGACGCTGGCGTACAGATAGCCGCGGCGCGCCAGCTCTCGGGCCAGAGCCTGTCTCCAAAGGCCGAGCCGCCGATCGCTCAACGGGTCGCCGGCTGCCAGGGCGCCCCGGCTGCTCTCGGGAAAACCCGGAGGCCCTCCGCTGAACTCTACTTTTCGGACTCGGGTCTGTGGTCCTTCGTAGACGGAGAACCGCACGGTGGCCCCGGCGAGCGCAAAGGAGACCTCGTCGAGGTGCACGGTCGCTTTCGCAAAGCCGCGCTCGCGGTAGAGGCGGGCCATCGCTTTTGCGGCCTCGTGGTAGGCGGGCTCGACCAGCACGGTCTCTGGCGCGGGAGCGGGCGGATCGCCGAACAACAGGCTCTTCACCCTGCCCTCGAGCTGAAGGGGATCATCGAGGGGGTGAACCTCGGTGCCGTTGGCGGGCGTACCGGCGCGCACGACATCGGCCAGCACGGCGCCCAGCTCGTCGGAAGTGATGTTGCGGTTTCCGAGGAAGGTCACCGTACGGACTACCAGCTGCGGCCCTTCGTCGATGACGAACCCGACCACCGCGGTACGGGGAAGGCGGCCAGGCCGTTCGCGGACCGTGACCCGAACCTCGTGAAAGCCCCGGTACCGATAGAAGTTGGCCAGGTGCGCGGCGAGTCGGTCGGCGACGGTTTGATCGAGAACTTCGCTGCCGTCCCAGCCCATGACCCGCAGCAACGCGGTCGGTGCGAATGCAGAATTCCCCTTGAAGTCGAACTCGAGCCTGGGCCCCGCCGAGATGGGAAGAACCAGCACCCCGCCCTCTTCGATTTGGGCGGGCTCGATTCGGGCCCGATAGAAGTGCTCGACGCGCATCGTCTCTTTGAGGCGATCGAGGCCGGTCTCGATCGCCGATAGATCAATGACATTTCCAAGCTGCAGGTCGAGCTCGCGCATCAGGCGGGGCATCGGAATGCCTGGGTCTCCGGCGACCACCACGCTCCTCAACCGGGTCGGCATCCCTTCGCTGATGAAAAAACCTACGTCGACGCCCGCTTCGCCTCGAGTCTGCCGGACCTCGACCTTCGCGTCCCGGTAGCCCCGCCGGCGGTAGACCTGGACCATGGCCTCGCGGGCCTGAGCGGCGCGCTCAGGGTAGAACTCGGACTCAGGGGACAGCCGGGTGGGTGCGAGGACCTCGGCGTCGGTGAGCGCGGCGTTCCCTTCGACGTAGACCGAGCCAATCGTCTGGCGTGGCTTGATTTCGAAGATCACCCGCAGTCCGCTCGGCAGGTCCTCGGCGAAGACCTCGACATCGGCGAGCCGGCCGGTTTCCATCAGGCGCTCGACTGAACGGCGAACGGCTCGGGCCGAAAGTTCCTGCCCTTTGCGCACCAACACCAGTGCCTTGGCCTCTTCCAACAGCTTTGGATTTCCACCTGCCTGAAGTCGAAGCTCGACTTCCTCGACCCGTGGGGCACCGGCGTCGGGGGGCTCGACCGCGGCTTGTGAAAGCAGCGCGGCGAGCAAGAAGCTCATTCCCATTCGAAACGGAACTTCAAGTCGACGCCTGGATTTCCCAGCGACGATTCCTGACTCTGGTTGTCCCACTGGGCCCGCGCAGAGACCTTGTCGTTGAACTTGTATTCAGCCTGGGCCTTGGTGCCTCGACCTGTCACCGGTTGGCTGACGCCGACCTTGAGCTTGTCGGTCAGCACCTTCGATTCCCAGCTGACCGACGGCTCGGCCTGGCCGGTCGCTTCGTTGAAAGTCGTCGAAAGGTGAACCGCCTGATCCTTGAGGCCGACGTTCTTCTTCAAGAAACGCTGAACCTCGCGCTCGAGCCCGCTGGCCTGGAACAGTGCCTCGGCAGCGAGCCCGGCTCCTGCTTCGGCGGTGGCGCGTTCTCGGGAAGTCACACCCAACGTCAGCAGGGACACCACGTCGGCTTCGGGCAGCGCGGGTTCGGAGCTGAGCGACAATTTCGGATCGTCGAGTTTCCCAAAGCCTTTCACCCGAACGAGGTATTCGCGGACCTGCGACTGCGCGGTGAGGTCGAAGGTTGTGTCTTGCGCGCCGAACTGCACGACCCCACGCGAGATCGAGAAGGCCTGCCCGCGGACGAACCCTTGCGAGCCTTCGACGGTCTCGAGGGTACCCAGCAGCACCGGGTTGACGTTGGTACCCGTCAGCTTCAGTTTTCCGGTCAGCCTCGCCTTGGCGAGGTTGTTGTCGATGCGAATGTCGCCCTGGGTGCCGTCGAGGTTCACGTCGAACTTGAGCCATTCCGTGGGTCGGTCGTCGGACGGAGGAAGCCGACTGGACGCCTGGGAGAGCAACAATTCGAGATCCAGCGGTTGGGTGTAGCGAAGCTTGAGTACGTCCAGCGAGCCGGCCAACTGAAACGCAGAGGGCTTGCCGAAGAACAGCAGGTTGCCGCTGACCGAGGTTGGGAAGTCCGGGCGGGGTTGCAGCGTGACCTCTTCGAGATCGATGCCGAGTTCGACGGCCTTGACCTCGAAGCGCTCGAGTCGAATGTCGCCGCGGCCTCGAACACGTCCATCGTTGAGAAAACCCTGAAAATCAGAGAGCAACACCCGCGCTTCAGAGAACTCGGCCTTCCCTGAGAGTGCGCGCACCGCCATGGCCTGATCGCGCACCTGAAACTTTGCGTCCCGCACTTCGGCCGAGCCGACCAGCGCGGGGGTCTTCACCGTTCCGGACAACAACAAAGTGAGGTCGAGCTGGCCCGAACTGCGCTCGAGTTGAGGGACGAAAGATTCGAGCAAGCGCAAATCGACCGAGCCCCGAGCTTTCAGATCGACGTTGACCGGACCCCAGGTGCCTTCCGCGTTGAGCGCGGTATTCGGCCCCCGCAACGAAAAGTTCACGACTTCGAGCCGACCTGCATCCCACCTGAGGACCACGGGGTATTCGTTGGTGGCGCCCAACTCGCCGCGCTGAATCGAGAGCGTGGTGAGCTCAGCGGCAAGGTGCGAAGCCTCGATGGAACGCATGGTGCCATTGCCGGTGACGGTGCCCGCGAGCCCGGCGGCCAATTGCTGACGATCCATTCCGGTGGGCAGAAAGGAGCTCAGCTCGGGTAGGTCGAGCGTCACGCCCCCTTCCCACGGGTAGGGCTCTTTGACGGTCATCGCGACTTCGCCGCGGGCACCGGTGAAGAGCTGACCTTTGATCCGCAGGTCTTTCCCCTCGAGGCGGGCTTCAAGCGCCATGGGTCCCAGGGGGTGATGGTTCCAGGTGACGCCGGACGCCGACAGCTGGCTGGTGACGATTGGGCTGTCGGTATCACCCGCAAGAGTGGCTTCGAAGCTGAGGGGTCCGGTGATGCCGTGTTCTGCTGCCCGCTCAGAGCCGACGGCTTCGCCGAAGGAGCCATTGATGAGCCTGGCCCTGAAGTCGAGCGGGCCGGCGAACGTCCAGCGGCCCTCGGCAGACAGCGTGCCCATCGTGCCGACGAGGCTCACCGGCTCGAGGACCAGCGCGGTTCCCTTCTCGAGCTGCAACGTCACCTTCCCTGCGCCCAACTTGCGCCCGTAATAGCGGGTGTTCGAAAGGTCGAGATCGATGGTCCCATCGACGGCGTTGGCAGGGCCGTTGAAGTGCAGGGCGGCGCTGACATCACCCTCGAGCGGTCCTTGAAATGAGGCGATCGAAGGGTGCAGGTGCGCAATGAGGTCAATCAAGTCTTCGATTCGACCGCGCGGGATGGCCGCTTCGGCATCGAGGAACAGACCGTCGCGGCGAAAGGCCAGATCCACCCGCCCCGCGAAGCCGGTGCGTCCCTTCTGGCCAAACATGTTGGGAAAGCTCAACACCCCGCGCGAAAACTTCAGCGGCCCCTGCACGACCCCCGCGGCGTAACCGAACATCTCGAAGTCGCGCAGGGCAACCTGCCCTTCGATCTTCACGCCCGCGTAGGGGCCAGAGATGTTGACCGAAGCGGTGCCCTGCCCCGCCCACGGGATTCCGGCGATTGATCCAAAGTCCGACAACTGGAGCGCATCGCCCGTGGCCTTGACCTCGAGCCCGCGCGCCACGTCATAAAAGAGAGTCACGTCCCCATGCGCCTGAGAGGCCGAGTCTTTTCCGGCTTGCAGGCGAATCGACGAAAACTCGACCCGGTCTGCGTAGATTCCGACCTTCAAGTTCGCCCTGCCCTGCGGAAAGGTCAGGATGTCGGGGCCGGCGTTGGCTGGAGCATCCCAGGGCCGCGCAGCCAGGACGAACCGACCGCCCTTCAAATCGACGTCGCCCACGAGCTGTGGCTTCGCCCCGAGGTTGCCCGTCAGCGTGCTTCGAAGCGTGGCCGGAAACTCGACCCAGGCACCCGGCAAACCTGCCCGTTCGAGAACGCGGGCAAACGACGCCTCATCTGTCTCGACCCGCACCTTGAGCGGCAAACCGGCCGTCAGCTTCAGCTCGCCATTGACCTTCACCGAACCCGTTCCCACCTGAGTGAGAAAATCTTCCAGCTTCACCTCGTCGCCCGACCAGCGAGCCCGGGCGGTGAAGTCTCCGGGCTTGAACTGCCCAATGCGTATTTGACTGCCCTGGATCTGGGCCGCGATCGCGAGGCTGTCAGCTCTGCCGGTGACGAGCATTCGGGTCCAGACGTGACCTTCCGCGGGCTGCAGCATAGGGCTGCCCACCAGCCGGGCGACGCTGGCTACGGGACTGAAGAGTTGGGCATTGAGCGCAAGCACCGGCGCCGCATCGCACAATGACTCGACCATGCCGGTGAGCGACAGCCGCGCTCCTTCGACATTTGCTTCCGCACGGGTGACGGACAATTTCTCGTCGCCTACGTCGAGCTCACCGTCCAGCATGGCCTTGCCGAGACTCACGTTGTGCTTGGCGTCGATTCTCAACTGGCCGCTGCGCATCACCGCCTGAAGCTCGACCGCGTTCTTGCGCGAGCGCCATTCGAGCTCGAGCCCGTCGAGTTGAATCCGCCGCGATCGGGGCAAGCTGAGCACCACGGACCCTTCGCTGATTTGAAGGTGCTCGACCTTGACCAACCGGAGGACGTCGAGCGGGCACCCGCCCCCTTTCGGAAGGGCCGACGGCTGGCTGAGATCGAAGGTGACCCGCGGCCGAACGAGCTTCAAATGGTCGAGCGTCAGCGATGACAAGAAGATGCTTCGAAGTGACACGTAGGCTTCGTCGGCTTCGAGCACGGGAAGGTGCGTCTTCGGATCCAGCAGGGCGACGTGCGTGACCCGCACTCCTTGCTCGAGGGGCTCGATTTCGCAGCTGCCAATCGTCACTTCGAACGGAATCTGACCGGGCAGCTGGGTGCGAAGCGTCTGGCAGGCCCACGCGGCGGCGCGTTTGGTGCGCAGGGCAAACACGAGCCCAATCGCGCCCAGCGCACCCAACAGCAGCGCCACTCGCCAGCGTCGTGACTTGACCACCTACACTCCTGTCAGAGCTTCCCCAGGCCCTCGAGGTACCTGTCGATCTCGGCCAGATCCACTCCAGACTTGGGCGCCTTCGACGCCGAAGGCCGAGGTGGATTCACGTCGGCCACTGCCAGCAATACGGGCGAATGATCCACCGGGGGCACGGCAATCACTGGGACCAGGGCGGGCGGGGGCGCCGCAGCCAGGGGAAGTGCAGACACGGCGGCCTGGGTGTGGAGCCCGGTCTCGAGGCCGAGGTTGTCTGCGATCTGTTCGATCAAATCGCCGTCGATTCCCGGGGTGCGCGCGAGAAACGCTTCGAACAGCGCATTGTCACAGAGCGTATTGATCACGCGCGGGGTGCCGCCACTGCGTCGGTGCAGCACTTCGATCGCGGCGGGGCTGAACGGCATCCGCGGGCACCCTGCCAGGCGCAGCCGATGCTTGACGTAGGCCTCGGTAGAATCCGAGGTGAACGGCTCGAGTCGGTACCGCATCGCCACCCGCTGAGCGAGGGGCGCATCGAGCTTCAGGTTCTTTTCGATTTCGGGAAGCCCGAAGAACACGAAGCTGATCAACTTGCGTTCGGGAACCTCGAGGTTCAACAAGCCGCGAAATTCTTCCATCAGCTCGCGCGATTCGAGCATCTGCGCTTCGTCGATCAGCACGACCGCCTTGCGTCCCTGCTCGTAGATTTGAAGCAGCCGCTGGTAGAGCTGTGAGAGCAGCGCGAGCTTTTCCTGCGCGGGATTCTCGACGCCCAGTTGCAAAGCGATTCTCTTCAGCAGCCAGTTGGCGGTGATGCCCGAGTGGATGATCACCAACAACGCCGCCTCGTATTCTTCTTCGGGAAGCGAATCGAGCATTCGCCGGGCGAGGGTCGTCTTGCCTGCGCCGATGTCTCCGATCAGCACGGACAAGCCCTTCATGTAGCTCACCGAGTGCAGCAATCGGGTGAGCGCCTGCGAGTGCTGGGTGCTGTTGTAATAAAAGCGGCTGACCGGAGCGTTCGAGAACGGTTCCTGCGTGAGCTCGAAGAAGTCGAGGTACGTCATCGGGGCCTAAAGGTATCCAACTTTTCGCGCCGAGCCGGCAGGACGCTTCAGAGGTGGCCCCTGCGGTGCCCCGTCTTCCTCAGGGCTGGCAATGGCACTCAGACGAGAAATGGTGGGGTCCACCTCGCGGTAGCTGGAATCGATCGCCTGAACCTTCAGAAATTGATTGAGCGCTTTCCCCAGATCGCCGGCGATTTCGTAGACGCCGCCCAGCTCGTAGCGCAGGGCCTTTTCGACCTCGGGCATCGCATGCTCACTGGCCAGTGCCAGCGTGTAGCTTTCGATTGCCGAGCTCGAATCTCCTTTCAACATCTGCAACGCGGCCATCATCGACAGACAGTCGACTTCTTTCCGCTTCCCCATCGTGCCCTGGCGCGCGACGACGAACTCGCCGATCGCATCGTCGATCAAGCCCATTTCCTTGTACGCGATGCCCAGGTCGTAATGGGTCTCAACGTCCTCGGGCTTCACGACTTTTTCGAGGCCCTTCTTGAAATCGGCGAAGACCTCTTCGACCGAGTACTGGAAGTCTTCGGAAGGAACCTCACTGACTTCAGAGGTGGGCTGTTCTTCCATCTCGCCCATTTCGCCCAGCTCACTTGCCAGCTCGGCGGCGAGATCGAACGCGTCCTTCGTGTCGCTGGCACCGTGAGTGACCCCGTTGCTGGAGTCACTGCCCGCGGCTTCCGAGGCCGCGATCTGGGCCATCAGCTCGCCGGCGCGGGCGTGGCCCGGGTAGGCGATCTGAACGGTTTCGAGGATCTCACGGGCCTCTTCGAACAGCCCTTGCTCGACGAAGAAGGTGGCCTCTTCGCATTCTTCGCTGGCCGGATCATCGTCGGGAGGTGCAACGACGGCTTCTTCGCTGACGCCTTCGTCTTCGAACACCACCGGCTGAGGGACAGTGGGGACGGCCTCGATGGGGACTGAATCGCGATCGGGCTCGCTTTCAAATTCGTCGCGGTACGCCTGTCGTGGAGGAACGAAGGCGTGCTGCCGACCCGTCATCAGAGAATGCGGGTTTTCGATCACCGGAATCATCTGAGTGACGGGTTCATCTTCAGCGACGAACTCGTTGGCGATTTCACTTTCGCCGGTTTGAGCGTCGACTTCGTCCGCGCCCAGCTCGAGCGGCTGAACGTCATTTCGCCCGAGAGGCTCGTCGGCAACCTCGGTCATCACCGGCTCGAGAACCGATTCTTCATCGGGCACAGGCGGACCATCGATCGAGTACTCGCTCCCGTCGGAGTACTCGTTCTGATCTGCCATTGCCTCGTCGGCAACGAGATCGGGACTGGCCTGATCATCGGTTCCGTCAGAAGCGTTGAGCGCCAGATCGTCGCTGGCGAGAAGATCTTCAGGAGCATCAGCGACGATGATCTCGTCATCGCGGCTGTCGACCAGGATTGCGTCTTCACCGACCTCGGAATCAGGCTCGGCGCTGTACTGCAGCGACCCTGCTCGAAGCGACGAGAGGAATGCCGGCACCTCGGGGTGACCGGGGTTCTGCTTCAGCATCGTCTGAAGGTAGGGCTGCGCGCGATCTGAATCGCCCCGCCGGGTATGGAGCCGCAGGACGTTGAGCAGCTGTTCGGACGACTGGGCCTGATTCCCGGCTGCGACGTAGATGTGGTACGCCTTTTCATGCGCGTCGATGTTCTCGGGATCGATCGAGAACACTTTGCGCAGGTGCTCCAACGCTTTGTCGTGAAGTCCGTACTTCACGTAGACGTCCGTCTCGGTCAGCAGTTTGCCGAGGTTCTCGCCCTGGGCGGCGCGCCCAGAATTCTGCGACTGCGGCGAGTGCGCAGGAGGTGCCGCTGCAGCCGCGGGCGCCATCGGAGCGGGCGGGGGTGGGCGCGCAGGCGCCGCGACGCCTGCAGCGGCCCGCGAGGGTGCCGCCACGGGCGCGGGAGGCCGACGAGACACGACTTCGGCGTCGGTCGGATCGAGCTGGGCAACCTTCTGCCAGATGGCTTCCGACTCGTCGTGGCGTCCCTTTTCCGAGTAGACCTTCGCGAGCTCCTTGTAGACCGAGATCGTCTTCGAGGTCTGGCCCAGACCCTGAAATGCAGTCGCGAGCAGGCGCAGCGTCTCGATGTCGCGTGAGTCCGCCTTGAAGCAGATCTGCAGCTTCGCAAGCGCCCGTTTCTGATCGCTTTTGCTGAGGTAGATTTCGGCGAGCTCGCGGGCCAACTGAAGATTGTTCGGCTCGAGCGTGCTGATCCGTTCGGCCACACGCACGTAATCGTCGGTGCGGTTGTTGCGCTTGAGATGTTCGGCCGCACGGCGGAACTCGCCGACCGCTTCGTTGTTCATCTGCTCGCGGGCGTAGAGCTCGGCGAGCTTGATTCGCGAGGCGACGTTCTCGGGGTCGAGGTCGACCATCTTGCGAAGCGTATCGAGCGACTTCTTGGTGTCCCCCGCCTTGTCGTAGTGGTTGGCGACAATCTGGTAGTACGCCATCGCCTCGCTCATCAGCTGCAGTTGCTGATGCAACTCGGCGAGCTTCAAGTTCACGTCAACCAGCGACGGATCGAGCTTGAGGACCTGTTTGTAGAGCGCGACGGCCTTGAGGAAGAAACCGTCGTTGCTGTAACTCTCGGCGACCTTGGTGAAATAGAAAGCCGCTTGAGAGTTGTCGTTCTTCTTTTGGTACAGCTCTCCCATCTTCTGGAGAATCCGAACGTCCTTCGGATCGGCCTCCAGGACTTTCTGGTACTCCTTGATCGCTTTGTCATAGGCGCCCTTCGCGACCAGCTTCGCGGCGCCTTCGATGATCTTGTTCTTGTCCAATGTGCGGTAACGACTCGCGATTCAGTGAAAAAAGGGCTGTGACTGCAGCGGCGGCAGGCTAGCAGACGACCCTACAGGTGGCCACTATGCGAACAGCCCCTGTTACGGAGTCTCTTCGATGGCTTTTTTGAGCCGCTGAATGCCGATTTCTGAGGCCTGGAGCTGCTCGACAAAGCGGGTGTCGTACTCACCTTGCACGAAAGAATCTTCCATCAACGCTGCGCGGTGGAAGGGAATGTTGGTCCGGATTCCCTGCACGACGTACTCGGCCAGCGCGCGGCGCATGCGCTTGATCGCGGTGTCGCGGTCCTCACCGAAGCTGATCAGCTTCGCGAGCAACGAGTCGTAGTGGGGCAGGACGGTGTAGTTCTCGTACGCCGCGGAATCGACGCGCACGCCCAGCCCGCCAGGAGCGCTGTAGGCGGTGATCTTCCCGGGCCAGGGAGCAAAGCTCATCGGGTCTTCGGCGTTGACGCGACATTCGATCGCGTGGCCGGTCATCTTGACGTCGGACTGCTGCAGCTTCAGGGGGGCACCGGCGGCCAACTGAATCTGGGTGCGAACGAGGTCGACGCCGGTGACCATCTCGGTCACGGGGTGCTCGACCTGGACCCGGGTGTTCATTTCCATGAAGTAGAACCGGCCCGTCTCATCGAGCAGGTACTCGATGGTGCCCAGATTGTTGTAGTTGATCTTCCGCATCGCTTCGAGAGAAACGCGGCCCATCTCTTCGCGAAGCCTGGGCGATACGCCGGGCGAGGGGCTCTCTTCGATCAACTTCTGGTGGCGACGCTGAACGCTGCATTCGCGCTCGCCCAGGTGGATGACGTGCCCGTGCTCGTCGGCGACGATCTGGATTTCGATGTGCCGCGGCTTGTCGATGTACCGCTCGATGTACATGTCGCCGTTGGCGAATGCGGCCAGCGCCTCTGCCGAAGCGGTGGAAAATGCCTGGGCCAGGGCCCGCATCTCGCGGACGATCTTCATTCCGCGCCCACCCCCGCCCGCGGCCGCCTTGAGGATGACCGGAAACCCGATTTCGGCAGCGAAGGCCTCGGCCTCGGTGGGGTCCTTGAGCACTCCTGGAGAGCCGGGGAGCAGCGGCAAGCCGGCCTGGCGTGCCGCCTCGCGCGCGCGGACCTTGTTGCCCATCAGGCGAATCATCTCGGGCCGTGGGCCGATGAAGTGGATCTTGCAGTTTCGACAGACCTCGGCGAACTCGGCGTTCTCGGACAAGAAGCCGTAGCCGGGGTGAATCGCATCGGCCCGGGTGATCTCAGCCGCCGACAAGATGGCGGGGATGTTGAGGTAGCTCTCTTTGCTCGAGGGCGGCCCGATGCAGACCGCTTCATCGGCGAAACGGACGTGGAGGGCATTCGCGTCGGCTGTCGAGTGCACCGCGACGGTCGCGACCCCGAGCTCCTTGCACGCACGGATGACCCGCAGCGCAATCTCACCCCGGTTGGCGATCAGGACTTTCTTGAACACGTCGCCTAGACCGTTTCGATGCGGAAGAGCGGCTGACCGAATTCCACCGGCTGCGCATTCTGGGCGAGGACCTCGACCACCTTCCCGGCGACTTCCGATTCGATCTCGTTCATCAGCTTCATCGCTTCGACGATGCAGAGGGTCTGGCCCTTCTTGACGACGGTGCCCACGTCGACGAACGACGGCTGATCTGGAGCGGGCGTCCGGTAGAAAGTCCCGACGAAAGGCGAGGTAATCAGATGGCCTTTGGGAACGGCCTCGGGTGCAGGCGACGGCCGCACCGGGGCGGACGAGCGCGGTTTGTCGACGTTCTGGCTCGGGGCCATGACGTGCACCGAAGGCGAGGAAGACGTCATCGCCGGCTGCATCAGGTGAGTCACCGTGGGACCGCGGCAGATGAAGAGCTTCTCGCGGCCATTTCGCCAGACCAGCCGGCTGACATCAGAAGCCTCGAGAATGTCGACGATCTGCCGCAGCGCCTCGACATCGAGGGTGCTGGGTCCACCGCTCGTTCGAACTTCGAGTGCAGAGGCTCCGCTCGCGACCTTCTTCTTCTTGTCGACCATGATTGTTTTCAGCCGCCTGTGGCGACGCGGGTGAGGTACTTGCCGTCGCGGGTGTCGATTTTCAACACATCGCCTTCGTTGATGAACAGCGGCACCATCACCTGGAAGCCGGTCTCGAGAATCGCCGGTTTCAGGGCGCCCGAGACCGTGTCTCCGCGCGCACCCGGATCGCACTTGCTGACCTGGAGGTCGACAGAGTTGGGCAGCGAGACGGCCAGTGCCTTGCCGTTGAAGAACAAGATCTGCGCGTTGATGTTCGCCTTGAGAAAATTCTTCGACTCGCCGAGGACTTTCGAAGAGACGAAGGTCTGCTCGAAGCTCTTGTTGTCCATGAAGTAATAGTCGTCGCCTTCGACGTACAGGTACTGCATTTCGAACTCTTCGATGTCGGGGCGACCGACCTTGTCGCCGCTCTTCATCGTCGGCTGGAGCACCCGGCCGGAAATCAGGCTGCGAATCGAGGTTCGGACGAATGCCGAGCCTTTGCCCGGTTTGACATGCTGGAATTCGACGATCTCGAAGGGCTCGCCATCGATCTCAATCTTCATGCCCTTCTTGAATTCAGATGTATCGATGACGCCGGCCATATTTGCTCGCTCGGGTTTTGAAAAGTTCGCGGTAAGGCGCGGTCGTGTAGCCGACCACGCCCTTCGGGAGCAAGCCGCATTTCGGGGGGCCGACGGCTGCTTTCTACAGCTCGTTCTTCACTTTCGGTGCGGTGATCCGCAACACGTAGCGCGCCTTGCCGTAGTTGCCGCTGGGCTTCAGACCCAGCACGAGGAAGTACTCGGGGGTCACCATTCGCATCAGGGTGATCAAGTGCTCGGAGTTGACGCTCACTTCGGTGATCGGCCCGGTCTTCAACGCCTCGGCCGCGTTGCGCAGCTGAGTGAGAATGTTGGCGTACTCGACCCAGGCGGTGGTGATTTCCAGTGACGCCGACTGAGCTGCGGCCGCCGGAGCCTGCAGAGTCTCGACCGCAATGCCGTCGAAGCCCATGACGCTGCAGGCGATGGCCCCGTCGACCTGAGCGACGATCGATTCGAGGTGGGTGAGGAAGCTCACTTGGTGGGGCAGCCCATCGCGCCACTGCAAAGCAGCCGGGCCCCGTCCTGGCCGCCGATGTTGCCGCAGGCACCCGTCGGGCAGAAGAACTGACCCGCAGGGCAGGTGGTGCCGCTGCGAAAGACAGTGATCGGGAACGTGATCGCGGTGGACTTGATCTTTCCGCCCGAATTGAGCTGCCCAGTGAATTCGAACTTGACCCGAATGTTGGCAAGGTCGCCAGGGTTGACTACGGCCTTGTTCAGCGCCTCGAAGGCTTTGGGCCCGAGCAGGTTCATTCGGATGTTCTGGGTCGAACCGGGCGCGACGGGCACGGTGATCGGCAGCGTTTCTGGCTCGAGGGTGAAGACCGGAACGGTGGCCGTGGCCGTCGCGACGTAGGTGAAGTTGATCTGATCGAGGATGACGGTGTTGCGCTGCTTCCCGGTGATCAACGTGACGTTGTCGGCCTTGGTGTCCAGGTTGGCGTCGAGCTCGCTTTTGAGGCTGGCGATCAACTGGTACGACGCTGCGCCTGAGAGATCGAGGCTGCCGGCGTACTGAGACACGTCGCCGGGCGTGAGCTCGCAAGCGCCCGTTCCTTTGGGATCGATCGGAAACATCCCGACGACGAACAAAGGACTGTCGTTGACGCACCCTGCGACCACCACAGCAGTTGCAGCGATGAGCAGAAATCGATTCATGGGCATTTTCCTCACGGGTTCTGCGCCACGGCCTGGCGGTTGAGAATTCTCGGGGTGATGAAAATCAGCAGCTCGGTGCGGGTCTCGAGCTCGCGGTAGTTCTTGAAGAGGTAGCCGAGCACTGGAATCTTGCTCAACAGCGGGACGCCGCTCTGGCTCGACGACGAGCCGCGCACGTAGATGCCGCCGATGACCGTGGTGTCGGCGTCTTTCACCAGCACCTGGGTCGCCGCTTCTTTCTTCTGAATCGCCGGCTGGCCGTTCGAGCCCGAGTTCGAAGGGTCGGGCTGATTGTTCTCTGCCTTGATGGTCATCAGGACGCTGCCGTCGGCGGTGATGTGGGGCGTGACCTCGAGCGACAACCGCGCTTCGACGAATGAGGTGTTGGTACCGGCCGCAGAAACCTGGCTGAACGGAATCGAGACGCCCTGGCTGATTCGAGCGGTCGAGTTGTCGAGGGTGGTGACCTTTGGAGCAGAGATGGTCTTCACGACGCCCTGGCTCTCGAGCGCAGACAAGCGAAGGTTCAGCTGCAGGGCGCCGCCCGCTGAGCCGAAGACGAAGCCGAGGCCACCGCCGGATCCCGCTCCAATTCCGACCGGCAGATTGACCGCGTAGTTCGGAGTGGGCGAAGTGCCGTTGGTGCCTTCGTTGCCTGCGGCACCCGCGACGCGCACCTGGTTGGGGAAGGCGAGCCCGGTTCCGTTGCCCGTCGACGGCGCGAACTGAACGTTGCCGCCCCACTGAATGCCGACTTCGCGGGCCATTCGGGTGTTGGCTTCGACGATTCGGCTCTCGATCAAGACCTGCGGAGTCTGGGTGTCTAGCGTCGACACCATCGATCGGATCTTGCCCATGTTCGAGGCGACATCGCGGACGATCATCGTGTTGGTCCGAGCGTCGACGGTCACGTTGCCCCGCTCGGTGAGAATGTCCTTCACCCGGCCCGAAAGTCCTTCCGCGTTGGCGTAGTTCACCGGAATCAGCTGAACCACCAGGTCTTCGAGGGTCCGGGCGGACTTCTTGCGCTCGACGCGGGCCTTCTGCTCGTTCTCGAGCGTGGCATTGGGAGCAACCCGGATGATGTTGCCCAGGTCTTCCATCCCCAATCCTTTGGAACGAAGGATCAACTCGAGCGCCTGGTCCCAGGGAACGTTGCGAAGGCGAATGGTGACTTTGCCGGTCACGTCGTCGGCGACGACGATGTTCTTCTTCGAAATCTCGGCGATGATCCGGAGCAGGTTGTGGATGTCGATGTCCTTGAACTCGAACGACACCCGCTTTCCGACGTAGCCTTTTTGCGGTGCTCCCCGCTCGGCATATTGGGTGGCCTCGGAGGCGAAGCCCGCCGAACGGGCGGTGATCTGCGCCGCCTCGCTCTTCACGCCCTTGAGCGCCAACCGCCAGGACAGCCCTTGGGGGGTGCGGACGACGGTCTCTTCGAATTCACCCGAGGCGGCAACGACCACCCTCACCCTCTCGCCGGCGCCGGGGGCCGCAAAAGCGCTGACCATCTTCACCGGAGTGTCGAGAGCGCTGGTATCGAAGCTGCGCTCGAGCCGTTTGGGAATTCGCGCGGACTCGAGGGTCAACACGGCACTTCGAGGGTCGGGTCGTTCGACCTTCCAGGTGCTCTCGCCCACCCACTTCACGTCGACGCGGCCGCCGGCGGCGCTCTCTTCGAAGGTCACGTCCTTCACATCGGCAGCGGCGGTCAGAATCACCGGCTTCGCAGGCGCGGTGACCGGCTTGTCCAGCGCGACGGCTTGACCGTCAATCTCCACCACCGCCTGGGCGACTTCATTCTTCGGCTGCAATGCGACCGTGAGGCCATTGGCGGTACGGGTGGCCTGGTAATCGGGCATCTGACCTTCGATGTCGAGCACCAGACGTACCTTCTCGGGTGACGAGCCGATGCGGACTTCGCGCAGCGCGCCCCCGCGCACGTTCTTCGATTTTGCGGTCGAGCGAACGTTGAACAGATCGATCGCCAGCCGAGGAGGATTGTCGAGCTCGATGACTTCGAACCGGGCAATTTCGCCGTCGGCAATGATCTTCAACTTGCCGGACGAGAAGCTCAAAGCGGTGATCTTCCCAGCCGGATTCTTCACCTGCTTCTCATCAAGGCGCGAGGTGACGACTCCGGCCTCGGTGTGACGCGGCGCTGCGGCGACGACCGCAGCGGGCTCGGCGGCCGGCTGAGCTGCTTCGGCCCGGCCTTCACCATCAATCGAGATCACGACCCGGTTACCGTCGGCGTGAACGTCGTACTTCGAGGCCTTCTCGAGGGCGACCAGGACCCGGCCGACGCTCGATCTCTCGTCTGAAAACTGGGAAGCGACGACGCCGGCGACCGGCCCGTTGCCGTCGTGGTGCCCCTTGATTCCGCTGGCGTCGGCGGACGACAGATCGACCACCAGCCGATCAGGATCATTGAGGCGGAAAACGGTGAAGGTCGCGGCGCGCGTTCCCTCGACCACCACCTGGGCGCCGGTCGGCGTCTTGACGACCTTCAGGCCACTGAGGTTGTTGAGCTCGGCGGCGCCGGCCGCCTGGGTCGACAACGCCACTGCGGCCAACGCTGCAGACAGCCAAATTTTGCGGATCATCGCGGGAGTCTCCCTGGTCTTCATTCCGTCGCCTTGTTGTTGAACAGGTCGTAGGCCCGCTCGACCCTGTCTTCTTTCTTCACGCAGATGCTCACCCGGTTTGGGATCTTCTTTCGGTCCGGTGAGAGGAAAAACTCGGTCACTTCCACGCAATCCCGAAGGATCTGGGTCACCTTCCCGCCCTGCTTGCCCACCTTGGTGTTGCGGCGAACGATGTGTCCGACCTTGTTCGTGTCTTCGAGCATCGCGACGGGGTTGGCATCGCCGCTGACGACCGCGACCAACGCCAACTGTTCGAGATCGAATTGGCACAGGGGCTCAGGGCAGATGTCGTTGGCGGCGCTGTCGCCTTGCTTGTCATTCTTGCGCTCGTCGATCGGGCTGCGAAACGGATCGCGCTTGCCGACCGGGTTGTAGATGTACTCGTACTGCGGTTGTTCGGCGGCGTTTCCCGCGTCGGCCGCAGCGGCCGCAGGTGCAGGCGTGGCGGCGGCCTTCACTTTGACGGCGGGGACTGCCGCAGGAGCTGCGGGCTCGCTTCCACACGAGACCACGGCCCCCATTGCGCCCATCAGCAGAAAGAATCTGAGCTTGGTCATGGGTGTCTACTTCTTCCCGCCAGCTTTGGGCTGATCCAGAAAACGGAAGGTGGTGGCCAGGAAGTCGGTCGAGAGCACAACCTTGTCATTGCGAACCTGGCCTCCTCCGAGATGAATGTTGTTCACGTTGACGATGCGGCGCAGCAGCGCGATCTCTTGAAGGAAGAGCGCGACCTCGTGGTAGTTGCCCACGACGCTGACCTTGATGGGAATGCGGGCGAAGAAAGCAGCGGGGACCTCGACACCGGGAGTCACGGCCGAGATCTCGAGCCCCGACTTCTTGCCGATGTCATTGAGCTGAGCCAGCAGCTCGTCTACGTCTTTTTTCTCGGGCAGCTCGCTCAACGCCGCAAGCAGCCTGCGCTCGAGGTCGTCCATTTCTTTGCGACGCTCGTTGAGGTTCTGGGCGATTTCCTGCTTTTCGGCCAGCGTCTTTTCGAGCGCCACCTGTTGACCCTGCAGAGAGACGATCTCCTCTTCGGCAGGCGAAATCATCAGGAAATAGTTCGCCGCGGTAAGCGCGGCCACCAGGCCGAACATCACGCCGAACTTCAGCGGGTTCGGGGCCTTATTAATTCTTTCGAGCAGTTGTTCCATCGATGGGCTCGCTAGATCGCGTAGTTGGCAGACATGCTGATCTCGAAGTCGATGTGGCGCTCGGCGGCACCGGCCGCCTTGTCGACCACCGACGTCGCCTGCTTGAGATCAATGTTGGAAAAGAAAGCGTTCACGTCGGACACTGAAAAGTCTTCGATTGCACCCTCGCCGGACAGCAGCTCGACCCGAACGGTGGTGGCGTCACGCTTGCGCTCGACGACCCGGCCCATGCCCTTCGGGGTCCACACGACCGTGGCCAGGCCTCGCATCAGCTCGGCTACGTCTTCATGGCTCAGAGCTTTGCCGTTGATCTTCACCTGCTGCGACTGCTCGTTGAAGTCCGACAGCCAGACCTTCTTGGGCGTCGCGGTGGCGAGCGCGTCCAACATTCGCACCGGCCCCGAGCGCAGCTTGCGAAGGTCGTTGAGGATCTTCAGCTTGTCCTCGACTTCCTTTTTGCGCTTGTTGATGTTGTTCACTTCACCGATCACTTTCTCGAGCTCGGTGATTCGCCGTTGGGTCTCGACGATCTGATTCGCAAGGCGCGACCGTTCGGACTCGCGATTGGAGTACCAGAGGTAATTGCCTACCAGCCCACCGAGCACGATGACGGCGGCCAGAATGAGAACCTGGCGACCGACCTCACGCCTTTGGACCTGCCTTACCGGCAGGAGGTTGATCCGAATCATCATTGCTTCGTCTCTCCTCAGTCGAGCTTGTCGCCTGGCTTGCGCAACGCCAGACCGACCGCTACCGCCGCCATCGGCGCTACGTCCATGATGAAGCTGGGATCAAACTTGCGGTTGTCGATCTCGATCAACTTGAAGGGATTGAGAATCTCAACCGGCACTCCGACCCGGGCTTCAATGGTCTTGAAGAGCGCGGGAATCTTGGCCGTGCCACCCGAGAGGTAGACCTTGGAGAACGTCGCGTCGGCGGC
>JAYVCD010000141.1:0-20163 GCA_043750125.1 Archangiaceae bacterium
TCGCCTCGGCCTCGACATCCAGTCCGAGTACGCCCAGTTGGCGGCGATTTCCAAGTACGTCGATGACACCCGGGTGCAGCGCAAAAACACCCCTGAAGACGAGAAGGCCTTCCTCGAGAAAGTCAGCTTCGAGCGCAAGGCCCTCGACGCCGTTCAGCTCGAGCTGGACAAGACCCGTCAGTTGTTGGCCGACCAGAAGAACAACGCCGAGAACGCCGTCGGCGGCGATGAAGCCCTCAAGCGCGAGTTCGACCTGGCGCTCAAGGCGCAGCGCGCCACCTATGAGCAGGTGCGCGGACAGCTTCCTCCCGAAAGCGCGCAGGTGATGTTGCGCGCCGACGTGGTACGGGCCGATGCCCAGGGGGTCAAAGAGCGCATCGCGACTGCGAAAAACACGCTTCGAGATCGCGTCGTGCGGCGGGCAGAGAAGCTGCGGGAACAAGTGTTGGTGGAACAAGCCCAGCTCGAAGGCTACGGCCGCGAGGTCACCGGGATCAGCACCGACGCCCGCGACCTGGTCGGTCGGATCGCTTTCGACAGCTTCAAGCGCGTGCGTCAGAGCTTCTACGACCTGGTGCTGAAGGCCGACGTGGGCGTGGTGGACGTGGCCTTCACCCGAAAACAGGACAAGACCGCTCAGATCCAAAAGCTCTCAGCGCAAAAAGACCGCGAGCTGCGACAGCTCGACGATGAATTTAAAGAAGTCCTCAAGGACGTGGATTGATGGGTCGCCTGCTCACGACGTCGCTGGTCGTCTGTTCCATCTTCGCTCTGGCACAGCTGGGCAACGGCGCCGCAGCCGCACCCGCCCAGGCCCCCGCACCCGCGAAGAAGGCGGACAAGAAGAAGGCCGACGCCGGACTCTCTTCCGAAGCAGCCCGGGGTCCCCGCCCGGCTCCCTCTCCGTCAGGGGCGATCGAGCCCACCGTCGACGGCGGAACCAAGGCCGACGCAACCCCTGCCGAGAAGGTGAAGACCCGCTATTTCGAAGGCATGGGCCGCAGCCCCGCCGAGGTCGCCCAGCTCGAAGAGCTGTCGAAGACCCTGCTGGAATACGAGTCCGAGTCCAAAGAGTTCAAGCGCGAAGTCCAGCTGCTGGTCGAGCGGAAGTACGAAGAGAAGCGAAATACCCTCGCCAACAGCTACGAGCGCGCGATTCGCGACCTCGAAGTGCTCGAGCGCCGCGAGCGCCTCGATGCCATCGCCCAATTCGAAGAGTTCCTCCAGCGCTACCCGGACGACCCTAAGTACACGCCCGACGTGACGTTCCGGCTGGCTGAGCTCTATTACGAAAAGACCAGCGACGATCATTCGTTGGCGATGCGCGATTACGAAGAGCGGATCAAGAAGATGGATCCCGAGAAGAACGTCACGCCACCGCCCGAGCCGAAGGTCGACTTCAGCAAGTCGATCGCACTTTATCAGCGGCTGATCGCCCAATTCCCAACTTACCGGCTCAACGACGCTTCGTATTACCTGCTGGGCTACTGCCTCGAAAAACAAGAGAGCTTCGATGCCAGTCGGTCGGCCTACGCGGACCTGATCGCCAAATACCCCAAGTCGAAGTTCACCACCGAAGCGTGGGTGCGCATCGGCGAATACTACTTCGATGCGTACGACGTGAAGAACGCGCTCGCGCTCTCGGCCGAAGCCTATGAGCACGCGATCGTCGACACCAAGCACGCGCTCTACGACAAAGCCCTCTACAAGCTGGGCTGGGTCTATTACCGAATGGATCGCTTCGACGAAGCGGTCGATCGCTTCATCGCGCTGGTCGACTTCTACCAGGAGCAGGCCAAAGCCAAGGGCGAGGAAGAAGTTGGAGGCGATCTGCGCAGTGAGGCCCTGCAGTACACGGCCGTCAGCTTCGTCGACGAGAAGTGGGGCAGCCTCGCCAAGGCCCAGGAAAAATTCAGCAAGATCGGCGGCCGGGCCTGGGAATCGGAAATTTATCGCCGCATGGCCGACATCTACTTCGACCAGACCAAGCACCCTGAGGCGATCGAGGCCTACCGGTTGGTGCTGTCGAAGAACCCGCTGGTCAAAGACGCTCCGCAGATTCAGCAGAAAATTGTGCAGGCCTATGAGCGCGACCGGAAGCTCGATGAAGCTTTTGCCGAATCGTCCAAGCTCTCGAACATGTTCGGCCCCGGCACTCCCTGGCACGAGAAGTGGAGAAGGGATCCCGACATCATCACCGCCGCCGCCGAAATGGCTGAGAAGAGCCTCTATTCGACGGCGATCTACCATCACCAGCAGGCGCTGGTGTTCAAGCAGGAAGGCAAGTTCGAGCTGGCGAAGACGACCTTCGAAAGCGCCGCCAAGGCTTACGACACGTACCTCAAGCGTTTCCCGCGCAGCAAGAACGCCTACGAGATGGAATTCTACCTCGCCGACTGTCTATACAACTCGCTCCAGTTCGCCGAGGCCGCCAAGCACTACAACGCGGTGCGCGATTCCAGCCAGGACGTGCGCTACCTGTCTGAATCTGCTTTCTCCGCCGTCTTGTCGCTGCAGAAACAACTCGAGCTCGACGTCATCCGGGCAGTCGCCCCCAACCTTCCCGTCCTCACCAGCGCCAAGCGCCCTGAGAACGAGAAGATTGCGATCATCCCGATGGTCGATTCAGAGAAGGCGTTGGTCGCCGCTTCCGACGCCTACGTGGCGAAAGTGAAGGCCGACGAGAAGTCGCCCGGCATCGCCTACAAAGCTGCCGAGCTCTTCTACGTTCACAACGACTTCGAAGAGGCCCGCAAGCGGTTCAAGAACATCATCTCGACCTACCCCAAGTCCGAGGTCGCCAAATACGCCGCGAACCTCACCGTCGAGACGTACCTCATCGACAAGAACTGGGTGATGGTCGAAAAAGTGGCCCAGGAGCTTTCGGCGAACAAAGACGTAATTGACCCGAAAAGCGATCTGGCCAAGGACCTCAACAAGTTCAAGTTGGGCGGCCGGTTCAAGTTGGCCGAGCAGCTGATGGCTGAAGGAAAGTTCGACGACGCGGCCAAGAAATACCTCGAACTGGTCGACGAAGATCCCAAGCACGAGTTTGCGGACAAGGCCCTGAACAACGCCGCCGTTTGCTACGAGAACACCCGGCGGTTCGACTCGGCGCTCCGGTTGTACGAGCGCATCACCCACGACTATCCCCAGTCGAAGCTCGCCGGGGCCGCGCTCTTCCGCGTCGCCGTCAACGCCGAGAACAGCTACGACTTCGACAAGGCCGTCGTCAGCTACCAGAAGCTGGTGAAAGACTACGACAAGAGCAAGGACCGCGAGGCGGCGCTCTTCAACACTGCCCGTCTGCTCGAAGGACTGCAGCGCTACAACGAAGCGGCCACCGCGTATCTGCGCTACGCAGACCTGTATCCGAAGAGCGAAGATGCTCCGAAGAACCAGTTCCGAGCCGCGCTCATCTACGAGAAGCAGGCCGACTACCCGAAGGAAATCAGCGCGCTCAACGAGTTCGTCCAGAAGTTCAGCAACGACAAGAACCAGGTCGAGCTGGTCGTCGACGCCAAGAAGCGAATCGCCGAGTCGTGGCAGAAGCTGAACAAGGAAGTCGAAGCGAAGAAGGCGTTCGCCGCGGCTGCTGACGAGTTTGATCGCCGGGGTCTGAAGCCAGAGACCAATCCGGTCGCCGCCGACGCTGCAGCGATTTCGCGTTTTCAGCTCGCCGAGTACGACTTCAAAGAGTTCGACCGGCTGAAAATCGGCGGTTCCGGCAAGGCGCTCGAGAAGAGCTTCACCGCCAAGAAGGAATCGGTGAAGACGGTGTCTGCCAGCTACGACAAGGTCATCAAGTACAAGCGAATCGAGTGGACCCTGGCCGCCTTCTACCGAAAGGGCTACCTGCTCGAGCGCTTCGGCGCGACCATTCTCGAGACGCCGGTGCCCCCGGAAGTCAAACGAGCGGGCGAAGAGACAGTCGCCACCTATCAAGATCTGCTGGCCCAGCAGACGGTCGCCCTCGAGGACAAAGCCGTCGAGAACTACACCCGCACGCTCGAAGAGGCGCGCAAGCAGCACATCTCGAATGAGTGGACCAAGCGAACACTCGAGTCGCTCAATCGCTTTCGTCCCAAAGAATTTCCGGTGCTCAAAGAGCCGAAGCTGCTGTTGGCGGGCGATGCGGTCTACCCCGATGGCGTCGTGGCGGGCGTCGAAGGCCCGGTGCGCACGGTCGATGCTCCACAGAAGCTCAAGGGTGACGAAAAATGAAGCGCGCTCTCGTTGTGCTGTGGGCGCTCTGTGCTTCGTGTGCCACGACTCCCCCGCCGAAGCCGACTGCCGTCCGCGCGGGCGGTGAGACTCCCGAAGTTCCCTATCAACCTCAACCGGTGGCCGGCAAACCCGCCGAGCCCACTGCGAGCGCGGCGGCGCCGGCAACGGGCGGCGAGGTCAAGCCGGTGGCCGCCGAACCCCCGGCGCCAACCAAGCCCACGTTCGATTCGCAGACTCAGAACACGTTCAAGGAAGGCGTCGAAGCCGCTTCGCGAGGCGATCTCGATGCTGCCGAACGTTCGTTCAAGTCGGTGATCAACCAGAACAGCAAAGCCGACTACGCCTACACCAACCTGGGAATGATTTACGAACGGCGCGGGGACGTTTCAGGCGCAGAGACCGCCTACCGAAAAGCGCTCGAGATTCGGCCGGATCAAGACGTGGCCTGGGACTCCCTGGCGCGCCTGTATTGCCGAACCAAGCGCTGCAACGGTTTCGAGAACGAAGTGCGGCAGAAGATCGCCGAACAACCCGCGGCGCTCGGACTGCGCACGGCCCTCGTCTACACCTTGATGCAGCAAAACAAGTTTGAACCGGGCGCGGCGGAAGCCAAGAAAGTGCTCAAGGCCGATGAGCGTGACGTTCGAGCGATGCAGTTGCTCGCGCAGATCTACGCCCGTGAAGGGAAGAACGAATTGGCGAAGATGGTTCTCGAAAACGCCCGCGCCATCGACGGCAACGACGCGGGCACCCACAACGCGCTTGGAATGATCTACCTCGCGCTGAAGCAGAAGCCGCAGGCGCTCGAGTCCTTCCGCAAGGCGTCCTCGCTGAAGCCAGACTTCGCCGAGGCGAACAACAATTACGGCGCGCTGCTCAACGAATCGCAGGACTACGACGCGGCGATCCTCGTCCTCGAAATGGCGGTCAAGAGCGCGCCCCAGTTCGTCGCTGCCCGCTTGAATCTGGGCAACGCCTACCGGGGGAAGCAAGATCTGCCCAAGGCCATCGAGCAGTACAAGCAGGTGATGAACTTGAAGCCGGAACTGGCCGACACCTACTTCAATCTGGCGATCCTCCACCTCGACTCCGAGATTCCGAACCTCGACACCCTCGATCGCTTCAAGACTTCGATCGCCTACTTCCAGCAATACCGGGAAAAGGGGGGCAGAGACGATCGCGTCGACCAGTACCTGAAGGACGCGGCGAAGGGCGGCGAGAAGGAAGAGAAGCGCCGCGAACGCGAGAAAAAAGACGTGCTCAAGAAGGCCCAACGCGAAGTCGACGCCAAGAAGCAGGCGGAAGACGACGCGAATAAAGCCAAGGCCGATTCGGCCGCTGCGGCGAAGAAGGCCGATGCGGACGCTGCCAAAAAGAAATCTGATGACGAAGCCCTGGCCAAGAAGACGGAGCTCGATGCGGCCAAGCACAAAGCGAGCGCCGATGCGGCGGCGGCAAAACAAAGCGAGGCGAGCAAGAAGAAGCAGGCGATCGCCGATGCCGCGGCGGCCAAGCAGGCGGCCCTCGATGCGAAAAAGGCTGAAGCGGAAGGAAAGAAGAAAGCCGCCGCGGACGCGATCGCCGCGAAGAAGCAGGCCGCGGCCGACGCAATCGCGACCCGGAAAGCGGAGTCCGAAGCAAAGAAGAAGGAAGCCGCGAATTCCACAGCTTCAAAGAAGAACGGGGCCAAGCTCAAAGACCCGGATGACGAACCGCCCGCCGCGCCTGCCTCGCGTAAGCTGCAGTCCGACGACAAGTAAGGATTTCGACCATGCGCTGGCTTGCAATTTTCACGTTCCTTTTGACCTCTTCAGCCTCGCTGGCGCAGGCTCCTGCCCCTACGGCCAAAAAGAAAAAAGTGATCCGCCTCGACGCGCTCACGGTTGAAGGGCGCATCCAGAAACCCCAGGCGTTCTACATTCTGCAGCGCAGCACGTTGAACTTCGACGAGCTCAACCGGGCTGAGTCGTTCATCCCCAAGGTCGAGAAGAGCGTCGAGAAAGATGTGTTTTGAGCAAATTGAGATAGTTAAGGAGTCTGGCCGTTCGGAACCTGAATCGGTCAGTTGAGGTCTGAGGAATCAAATGCCCCCCGCGCCCGCCCCTGGTCACAAGAATCTGCGTGTTGCGCTGATTCAAGGAAGCAAGATCACCGAAGATCGCTCGCTCAAGCGACGCGGTCCGATCACGTTAGGTACCGACTCGAGAAACACGTTCGTGGTCCCGGTGAGCAACCTCCCGCCCGCGTACACGCTCTTCGAATACATCAACAACCAGTACACGCTCGTTTTTACCGAGCAGATGGACGGCAAGGTGAAGGTGGGCGACGCCGACCTCAGCTTTGCGGCGCTCAAGCAGCAGGGCCTGGCGAAGAAGCGCGGCAGCCACTACGCGCTGCCGCTCAATGAGAACATGAAGGGCCGCGTCTCGGTGGGCGAGGTCTCGCTCCTCTTCCAATTCGTCACCCCTCCTCCCGAGCCCCCCCGTCCCGAGCTGCCGCCCGGGGTGAAAGGCAGCTTTTTCGCGGGGCTGGATCAGTTCTTTTTCACCATTCTCGCGGTGAGTCTGTTCATTCATTTTTCAGGTGCCAGCTACATCGCGTGCCAGCCGATGCCTGAAGAGCGCGAGTTGTCGCTCGATGAGCTTCCCGACCGATTCGCGAAAATAATGATGCCGGTGCAGATCGACAAGCCACCGCCGCCGAAGGTCGTCGAGAAGGGTCCGGAGAAGAAAGAGGACGCCAAAGAAGAGAAGAAGGAAGAAGCCAAGGTCGCAAGCCCTGCGGACAAGAAAGCAGCCATGGAAAAGAGGGTCGCGAGCAAGGGCCTGCTGAAGATCCTTGGCTCCGCCGGCGGTGCGGGGGCCCTCGAAGACGTTTTGGGCAACAGCACCGGAGGCGCGGCGATCTCGGACGCGCTCAATGGAGCAGGCGGAGTGGGCGTTGCGACCGCCGATTCTCTTGCGGCCGGCGGTCCCAAGGGCGGGGGGGCGGGCGCTGCAGCTGGCATCGGCGACCTCGGCACCTCGGGCGCAGGAAACGTGAACATCGGCTCCAAGGGCGACACGGTGATTCGGGGTCGCGTGGCTGATGCGGCACCCGAAGTAGAGAGCAAGGACGTCGATCGCGAGGCGCTGGCTCGCTACGTCCGATCGCGCAAAGCGGCAATCCAGGGTTGCTACGAGAAAGAGCTGAAGCGAAACCCGTCGCTGAAAGGCAAGGTCGTCGTCCGCTTCACCATCACCAAGATGGGGCGCGCCAGCGAGATTGGAATCGAAGAAGACACGATGGGCAACGAGGCGGTCGGCAGTTGCATCAAAGCGATCATCCGGGGCTGGGTGTTCCCCTTCAAGCCCGAGGACGACGTGCCAGTCGCGTATCCGTTTGTGTTCTCTCCTGCGAGCTGAAGGCTGTCTAAAATGCCCCCCGGGGTCCCAACCGGGGTGACATGAAGCAAAAGCGGCTCAATGAAGTGCGGGCGCTCATCTCCTCGGCTGACTTTCAAGCCTGGTGGAGTCAGCTGAACGACAACCGCGAAGGGCTGCGCGGGTTGGAAGAGCGTTACGAAGAGCTGCTGGGTCAATGCACGCTGACTGAGTTTCGAGCCGAGCTCACTCAGAAAAACGCGATCGACACGCTGTACCGCGCGGGCGAACACGAAGACACTGCCGCCAACATGTTGTTCGAGGCCACCGAGCTCGAGAACAAGAGCTTCAAGGGAGTGGCC
This sequence comes from Archangiaceae bacterium, assembly GCA_043750125.1. GTDB lineage: Bacteria > Myxococcota > Myxococcia > Myxococcales > Myxococcaceae > JAGSPQ01. Next base: position 7,952 of record JAYVCD010000141.1, read on the forward strand.
GAATTTGAAGAGCAGCGAATCCGGGCTTCAGAAACCTGGTACCGCCTGGGCGCGGCCGAGAAGCATCTGGAAGAAGCCCGTGAGAAAAAGCACAGTGCAGGTGAAGTGCTGGCCCTGGAAAAGGGGCTGAAGCAGCTGGCCGACGACTACGCGCGAGAGGAAGGCAGGAAAGCGCGGTCGTGGGACGAGGTCGAACGCCTCTGGGCCCGGAGCGCCGAGGTCAATCTGCGGGTCGCTGAGCAACGCGCACTGGGCAAGAAGGTGCGTCGAAATGCCGAAAAGTTTTTTGGCCTCGCCGATGAGCGCAAGCAGAAGGCCAGGGAGCTCAAGGTCGACACGGAATTCGCCGCTCGAGCTTTGGAAACCGCGAAGGCACGTCGATCGGGAGTGCTGGAAGAAGCACGAGAGAAGTTCGGCTGCTCGGCGGGCACGGACTTTCTCTATTTTCGGCACCGCGACGACCAGCAAATGGCCTACTGCATAGCTCTGCTCGAAGATCGCGACGGTTACAATCTGGAGGTCAGGCCATTGGCGGTGTACCAAGTCGATCGCACCCGTGGGGTCGCCTTTCTCGAGCCGGCACGGGTCGCTTCATTGTCCCAGGAAGAAGGCGATCTTCGGTTTGAAGAATATTTCTTGAGAGGGCGCAAAGGCGAAGTCGGCGCCGGTGGAGGGTGAACGATGGAAAAACTATCCGTTCTTTCCAGTTCGCCACTCTTCGAGATGCTCTCGAAACAAGAGCTCGAGGCGATTGCCGAGCTCTCGCGGCCTCGACGCTTTTCCGCGGGCCAGACGATTTTCGAGGAAGGCGAGTTGGGTGACAGTCTGTTCGTCATCGGCTCAGGAGAAATCGAGGTCGTGCGGCGAGACGCGACAGGAGAGCAAAAGGTGATTGCGGTGCTCCTCGCGCCGCAATTCTTCGGGGAGATGAGCTTGATCGACAAAGAATATCGATCGGCCACCGTTCGAGCGCGCAGCGAGGCCGAGTTGCTTCACTTGACCGCAGAAAACCTCACTACGTTTCGCAAGCAGCACCGCGACGGCTTCACTTTCGTGGTGATTAACATCGCGCGCGTCCTGTCGGGCCGCCTGCGAGAAGCCAACACCCGTTTGGCCGCCCGACTGTGAACTTTCGCCCCGGTGTAGAAATATGCGCTCCCGCCAAAGTTTCGCAGCCCGGAGGACCCCTGCGAGGCAGGCCGTCAGCAACTTGTCTCTCGACTGGCTCGGGACTTGAACTCGGCTTGGGGTCTGAATGGCAGTCGCAGGCTGGGACACCAACAAGAGAATGAAGCAGTTTGGCAAGCTTGCGTTGACACATCGCGCAATAGATCTTTAGAGTATCTCCCCGATTGCAACTCGGGATTCGGGAAGGGGTAGGTTCTATGCACACTCGCAAACTCACGGCGTTGGCAATTCTGATCGGTGGCGTGGCGATCGCCCAGGGCGCAGCCCAGCCCGAGGACAAAGGCACAGTTCCCCCTCCGGCTCAGTCAGAAAAAGCGATCGAAAGCTCGAACCTTTCTGATCCAGAAAAGATCCGTCGCAGTGCGGACGCGGTCACCAAAATGCGCGGAGCCTTGAAGAGCGTGTTGGTGAAGCTGGAAGAGGCCCGAAATAGTAAAGACGTGGTCAAGCTCAACTGCGTCAACGAGAAGCTGACACAGATTAAAGGGCTGCTCCGGATCTCTGAGCAGAGCGACATCGCGCTGCAGGAGTCCGTCGCGAAGAAAGAGTCTGCGACCGCCGAGCACGAATACACCAAGGTCAGCATCGCGGTGGTGAAGGTCAATCAGCTGAGCGCCGAAGCTGAGGAATGCATCGGGCAGCTCGCCTTTCGCACGGACGAGAACGCGACGACTGAGGTTGAAGAGCCGGACGATTTGCCAAAAGGTGACCCGACGTTGCTGTTGCCGTTGCCGCGGCTTGGGTACCGCAACCCACCTGCCAGTCCATCGCTGTAGTTCCACAAAAATTTTTAGCCTTGAGCTCCTCCACCTTGTGGTAGGAGCCCGCCACACCAATGCAGTCGGGAGGGGAAATGCCGCGTCGTATCATCGCGATAATCGCGCTCCTCGCGTCTTGTGTCGCTTTGGGGCAGGTCGAGAAGCCGATTGGGATCAAAATTGGCGACGGCCGCTTGCATCCCTATCTGGATCTTGAAGGTCGCTACGACAGCGCCGTGGTCGGAACGGTGCCTCTGCTTCAGCCGGATATCGCGGTTCGGTTTCGCCCAGGGCTTCGATTTGAGTTGCTCGGAAACGACAACGTCGTCAACTTCAACGGAAACGCCGAGTACGTGCTGTACACCGGGGCACTGAGCCCAGCGGCTCGCGGTGTTTCACATTTTCAGACCGACATTGCGCTGGATGCGGCCCTGAACAAGACCGGGGCGATTGAATTTCAGTTTGGAGACCAATTGGTCCGGAGCGATAGGAATAACAACCCCGTCTTCACGATCGGCGTCCTCTCTCTGTACAACAATTTGCGGGTCGCAGTTCCGATTCACCCCGGTGGCGGGGCTCTGGAGTTTTCCCCCAAGGCGGCTTGGTCGGTCGAGCTCTTCGAACCGTTGATTGCGGGAAATCCGGGCGGGTGTCCGGTTGGAAACCCCGCTTGCCAGTCGAGTCTCGCGTCGACGTTGAACTACAGCAATTTGAACGTCGGTCTCGGCGCGCGCTGGCGATTCCTTCCGAAAACCGCCGTGGTGTTCGACGGGGGTGTCGACTACCGCACCTACTTCAACGGCAATGCGGCGACCCGTCCGGCCACCCTGATGAAGCTGCAGGCGGGACTCGCTGGTCTCATTTCCTCGAAAATTTCAGTCTTGTTGCTCGCAGGCTATGGACGCGATTTCATTAGCAGCGGCCAGACATTTATCGCTCAGGCCGAGCTTGGCGTCCTTCTGTCGGAAGCCACCACTTTCAAGGTCGGCTACGTCCGAACCCTTCAGCCGGTTCCGGTCTACGGCATTTTCGGAGACGACCGTGGATATCTGGAAGCCAAGACGGCCTTCGGCCGATTCTCGCTGACAGGCAGCGCGGCGTTCGACTACCTGACTTTCTATGGGGGCGGGACCGCAGCAACGCCTCAACGCCAAGACTCAATCTTTACGCTCGGCGTCCGGCCCGCAGTGGCGATCTTCTCTTGGTTCTCAGTGTCCCTCGCCTACAACTTGAACTTGCGCCTTTCGAACGCGACGACGTTGCCGGGTTCCAGCTTTACCCGCCACGAAGTCATTCTGGGCCTCAGCTTCACTTACTGACATGCGCTGGGGCTTGATGCCGGTGCTGGCTGTTCTTGCGCTGGGTGGGTGCAGGACGCCGAAGCCCAGTGGGGGTGGCGGAACCATCCTCACCGACGAGGCCAACGCTCTCAAGCCCTCTTCGAGCACCTTGGGCCCTGGGGACATGCTCGAGGTCCGGGTTTTTCAAGAGGCTGAGCTGTCCGGTGTGTGGCGAGTGTCCTCAGAGGGCAACATCGACTTTCCACTGTGTGGCCGGGTTTCGGTGCTCGGGAAAACGTCGAGCGAGGCCGCGGACGCTTTGACCCAGTGTCTTCAGAATGGCTTTCTCAAACGCCCTTCGGTGTCGGTGCTGATCCGCGAGTACAACTCAAAGAAGATTTTCATCTTCGGTGAAGTCTCGAAGCCGGGAACCTTTCCCTACGAAGAGAAGATGAACATCATCCAGGCTGTCCTACTGGCTGGCGGATTCACAAAGGCGGCTGCGAAGAACAGCGCCAACGTCACCCGAATCATTGACGGTCAGGAACGCAAGATCAAAGTCGCGGTTCAGGACATTGGCGTAGGCATCGAAAAGAACTTCCTGCTCCAGCCCGGGGACATCATCTTCATCCCCGAGAGCCTGTTCTAGGTTGACGGCTTCCAGCCGAGGGTCTTGAGGAAGTCCGAGCACTCGGCCGTCAGGGCATCGAATATGGCCGGGGATGTTCCCATGATGTCTGAAGTGCGGGCGTTGAACGGCCGGTCGTCGAAAGGTCCGCCGTCGATGCGGCGCATTCGTCCCCCAGCCTCTTCAATCAACAGGGAGCCCGCTGCTACGTCCCACGGCTTGAGCCCCACCTCGAAGTACCCGTCGAGTCGGCCGCTCGCGACGTAGGCGAGGTCCAGCGCTGCGCTGCCCATGCGCCGAACGCCTCGCACCTTCTGAACAATCTTGTTGAAGAGGCCCAGGGGGACGTCGGGATTCAAGTGAACGTCGGTTGGGAATCCGGTCGAGAGCAGCGTCTGGCCCAACTCGGTCGTCTGGCTGCAGCGAATGGGGCGGCCGTTGAGGAAGGCGCCATTTCCACGAGAGGCGGTAAACAGCTCATTGCGTACCGGGTCGAACACCACCCCGGCCAGAAGCATGTGGGTCGACGTTTCTTCGACCGCCAGCGTGGTGCAGTAGTGCGGAATCCGGTGGGCGTAATTCACCGTGCCGTCGAGCGGATCGACAAACCAGACGTATTTCTTTTCGAGGCGAGACGCGCCCGACTCTTCGGCGAGGATGCCGTGGTCGGGGACGCGAGCGTTGAGGATTTTCAACACTGCCGCCTCTGCTGCTTTGTCTGCGTCGGTCACCAGATCCATGCGGTCTTTGTCTTTGAAATTGATGACCCGCTCTTCGGAAAGCTTTTGGTGGAGCACGGCGCCGGCTGCACGCGCGGCAGCAACGGCGACCTCGAGCAGCTCGGCTGAAGTCATGGTCATTTTTCCACCAGCAGCGCTTCGATTTCGGTGACGTACTTTTGGAGGAACTCTTCGGCAAACCCTTCGTGCACGTGGCGCAGGTTGCCTTTGCGGTCGATGATGAAAGCCGTGGGCATGACCTTCACCTGCAGTGCTCCTTCCGAGATGCTTGCGCCGGGGTCCAGAAGCACCGGCACTTCGACTTTGAGGTTCTTGAGGAAGGGGATCACGACCTTCGAGTCGGCATCGACGTTGATCCCGTAGACCTTGAGTCCCTGCGCGCCGTACTGCTTGAGAAGGTCGTGGTACATCGGCAACGAGTCGGCGCAGGGCTCGCACCACGTCGCCCAGACATCGAGCAACACCACGCTGCCCAGATCCTGGCTGAGCTTCCACGGTTCACCGCCCAGCTGCCGCTTGAGCACCATCTGCTGCAACCCAGGGCGACCCGGCTCAGGCGTGCCGGTGAGGGCGGGCGCCGGATCAGATCGCAGACAGCTGGTCGCGCAGAGCAGAGCAGACAGAACGAACAATCGCATGGGCAGGTTGTGCCGCCTTGATCACAGGCGTGCAAGCAGCTTGTCGAGGAACCCTCCAAAGTTGCCATTGCTCATCACCAGCAGCACATCGCCTGCCTTTGCACCGTCGACCACCTCGTCAACCAGAACATCGACCGAAGGGGCGGAAAACGCAGGGATCCCTTGTGCGGTGAGGGCGGCCACCAGCTTCGGAACATCGAGGCCCTCGCCGGCTGGAATCTTGTCGTGCGGGTCGGCCACTTTGATGCTGGCGCGGTCGGCTTCGATGAAGGCGCGTGCGTAGTCTTCCTGGTGAATGTTGCGACGGCTGGTGTTGCTGCGCGGCTCGAAGATCGCCCACAGCCTTCGACCGGGGTTGTGGCCCTTGACCGCCAGAATCGTTTCGCGGACTGCTGTCGGGTGGTGGGCAAAATCGTCGACGACGCGAATTCCGTGAGTATCGGCCCTCACTTCCTGGCGGCGCTTCACGCCTGAGAAGGTCGCCAGGCCGGTAGCGATCTCGCTGAACGACAGACCGAGGCTGCGGGCGCAGGCGGTGACCGCGAGCGCATTTTCGACGTTGTGAGCGCCGCCCATCGGCAAGAGCACCCGTCCGAGCACGACGCCCCGTTCGACGACGCTGAAGGCTGCTCCTTGCTCGGAAAATCGCAGGTCCCGGGGGGTGTAATCGGCGATCGCTCCGTCCTCGGCCCGATAGGTGACAACCTTCGCTGCGCAAGCTTTCGCAAGGACCAGCGCATTTGGGTAAGCGGTGCTCACGACGAGCAGTCCGTCACCGGGGATGATCTGAATCAGCTTCTGAAAGCTCGATTCGTAGTGGGCGAGGTCGCGGTAGATGTCGGCGTGGTCAAACTCGACACTGGTGAGGATGACCGTGCGGGGCTGGTAGTGAAGAAACTTGGGCCCCTTGTCGAAGTAGGCCGTGTCGTACTCGTCGCCCTCGACGACGAAGTGGGGACCTTTGCCGAGGCGGTAATTGCCGGCGTAATTCTGGGTGACACCGCCGACGAGAAAGCTCGGGTCTTTCCCAGCAGAAGTCAGGACGTGGCCCATCAACGAAGAGGTGGTGGTCTTGCCGTGCGTTCCAGCGACGACGATCGAATGTCGCTGCTTGAGAAACAGAGAGCCGAGGGCCGCGGGAAAGCTCATCTGCTTCAGACCGGCTTCGCGGACCGCGGTGGCCTCGATGTTCACCCGCCGGATGACGTTCCCGATGATGACCAGGTCGGGCGCAGCCTGGACGAGGTTGTGCGGTGAGTACGGAGTCAGCGCGGGAATCCCCCAGGTCTTGAGCATCTCGCTCATCGGTGGGTAGACGTTCTCATCGCTGCCCGTGACCTCATAGCCCGCGGCCTTCAGCATGCCTGCGAAGCTGCCCATGCCGGTGCCCGCGACCCCGACCAGGTGAATGCGGCGAACGCTGTTCGGATCGAGGGTGGCGAGAATGTTGCCGTCGGACATGGTCAGTGGGCTCAAGGGGCGAGGGCGTCGATCACAGCGTCGTGGAAGCGGGGTCGAAAGTCTCGAATCGCGAGGTTCGCGCGCCCCAGCGCGACCCGATTGGTGCACAGGGCTACGACCACCTGTCGGTCCAGATCGACCCACAGGCTGGTGCCGGTGAAGCCCAGGTGGCCGAGGGCGCCGCGGGGGCCGCTGCGGCCGAAGCGTGGGCCACACGAAGCGCCTTCGAGCGACGGAGTGTCAAAGCCCAGCGCTCGCGTGCTGCCGGGGGTGATGGAATCGATGCGCCAGGAAACGTTGCGGGCCACCTTCCCCTCGAGAACTGCCAGTCCAAATCGACCCACGTCGAGGGCGGTCGCGAACACGCCGGCATGGCCTGAGACTCCGTCGAGGGACCAGGCGTTGTCGTCATCGACTTCGCCGGGTCGGGTAACGCGCGCAGGAATGTTCCAGAGGCCTTCTTGCCCGGGGGCAGGCTCGCGGGGGCGGCTGTTGCCGGTCGGGGCCAACGACGGCGGAAGTGCGGGGCTCGCAGAGACGCGTCGGAATTGCGCGGCCAGCCTCAGCGGCCCGGCGACGCGCTGGCTGAAGAGTGAATCCAGCGGGGTCCCTGAGGCGGCGGCGAGGGCTTCTCCGAGCAGAATGAAGCCCAGATCGCTGTACACGCTGGCCTCCCCCACTTTGCGAATCGGTGCGGTGGCGAGGACCTGCTCGAGGGTGCGCTGCCGGGCGATCGTGCGGAGCCGGGGCGGGCAATCGTCGTCAAACAGCTGAGGGATTTCGGCCATCGGTCGGGCAAAAAAAGGAAGAAAAGCTGGGAGCCCCGAGCGGTGGAAGAGCAGATCTTCCAGCGTGGCGTCCCCTGCCGCGGCAGTGGGAAGAAAGCGTTTGAGCGGGGCTTCAAGCTCGAGGCCGAGCTCGAACACCAGCGCGGTGGTGGCGATGACCTTGGTGAGCGAGGCGAGATCAAAGACGGTGTCGCCGGGGGTATTTCCTCCTTCCCAGACCAGGTGCCCGCGCGCGAAGACGCACCCACGCGCGAGGGGGAAGACGTGGCTGCGAGCCCCTTCCTCGATCAGCACGTCGAGCTTCCCCATCAAGAGACCAGCGGCTCGAGAAACTCGAGTCGTCCAGAAGTGGCGTCGAGGCGAACACGGGCGCCGAGTGGGACGGGCAAGTTGATGGGTCCGTGGCCGACTGCGAAACCGCCGGCGCAGGGAAGCCCGGTTTGTTGGGCGAGCTCGATGAGAACCTCGCCGCTGCCGTAGTCGGCGTTGCGTTCCTCGCAGCCGGTGAAATCACCCAGGACGATTCCGGCGAGTCCGTCGAAGGCGCCGGCGAGGGTCAGATGGGTCCACATTCGATCGAGCCGGTAGGGCCGTTCACCCACGTCCTCGAGGAGCAAGACGGATCCCCGGGTGGGGGGCATGAAACGGGTGCCAATCAGCCGGGACAGGACAGAGAGGTTGCCGCCGACCAGAGGGCCTTCAGCGATGCCGGGGACGACGGTGCGACCGTTCTGAAATGGCCCGGGAGGAACTGTGGATTCGAGCAGGCTGAAGAATCGTTCGACGGCTCCTGGGGGCTGGTTGCCGAGTTGGGTGAGGACCGGGCCGTGAAGGCTGCGCACTCCGTGGGCCTGCAGCGCGCCGTGGAGCGCGGTTGCGTCTGAGAAACCGGCGAAGATTCGGGGAGCTCCAAGCTGCAAGCTCGCGAGCAGTCGCATCGCGCCGTAGCCCCCGCGTGCGGCAAAGACCGCTTTGATATCGGCGGCAGCGAACGCGAGGTTGAGCTCTGCGGCGCGGCGCTCGTCACTTCCGGCGAGGTAGCGACGCTGAGAAAAAATCTCGTCGGTGAAGACCGGTCGGTAACGGCCCTTCACCAGGGCAAGCCCCGCTTCGAAGCTCTCGCGATCGAAGGGCCCGGAAGGAGCGACGATGGCGACGGAGTCTCCGGGGCGCAGGGCGGGCGGGGCGACAAAGGGCATGGGTCCGCTTTAGCAGTAGTGTCGACCGACCGATGAGCATCGCAGCAGCGAAGGTGAACCCCGCCCGACAGCGATTTCCGATTCCGTGGGGGCTGTTGCTCGCGTTGGCGGGCTACAGCCTGATGGTGGGGCTGTACGTCTACGGGACGTACTGGAATTCTCCCGGCTACCAGGCGGCGCGGCACTGGGACGAAGCGCAAGCGTTGTTGGGGCTGGACGAGGGGCGAAGCTGCTCACGGGCCAAGCTGGAGGAAGCGTTCGTTCACCTGCTCGAGGTGGGTCGACTGGTTCCGGAAGAGCGTTGGATTCACGAGCGAATCGAAGCGGTGCGGTGGCGGTTCGAGGAACGAAAGTTCAAGTTGGCTGAAGACCTGAAGATGCGCGCCGAAGCGGTCTCTGGCCTGCACGAGCGAATCAGACAAAACCGGGAAGCGTTGCTGGTGGTTGGAATGCGCGATCGCGGCTGGGCCCCGGAGCAGCTGGGGGTCGGCCCCTCGAGGGCAGTGATGTACGCGATACCGGGGGCGGTGCTGATTTGCCTCGTCTGGGCGTGGTGGCGCTTTGGGCCGAACCGGATCAGAGCGCAGGAGCACGAAGCGCAGTTGTTGAAACAGGAAGCCGAGATCGAAGAGCTGGGCAAATTTCGAAAGCGTCCGGCCCCGCCGCAACCCCGCCCTAAAGGTGGAGCGAAAGGCCGGCGCTGAGCCCGATCATCGGTTGGCCGTCGAAGGTGTACAGGCGGCTGCCGAGCCGCACGGACAAAACCTCGAGGACGGGCAGAAGCACCGCAAGGTCTACGCTTACGTCGACGGTCTTCTGGGTGGTGAGGAACACTCCTGGGCGCAGCTCGATTTGAAGCAGGCGACCGCGCTCTCGCCACAGAGTGTATTGGTGAGGAAGCCCGACCTCGAACCCTTCGCGCATCGAATTGCCCAGATAGGCGCGCTTGTAACCGAGCGCGAGGCCGCCCTCGATGTGCTCTTTCGGAGGCGGTCGAAGCACGGCGTGCATTGAAAAGGACCCCACCCCGGAAGGTGACGCGTCGAGCTGAATGTCGCTGGCGATGTACTTGAAGCCCATTCGGATGCGGGCTGCCGCGATCCCCGCCCATGGAGCGGCGCCGCCGCCTTCGGCTCCGCCCCACGAATCGAATGCGAAACTCGGGCAGTCGAAGCGGCGCATCACGCTCGGGGACGGATGGCTGTCGACCGCATAGATGATGATTGGGAACGCAGCGATGGCGACAACCGCGAGCACCAACAGTCCCTGGGCGCTTCCGGCGGCGCTTCCCATTGAGCTGACCGGACTCAGGGGCGGAGTCGAAGGTGCGCCGGGGGTGGGGACCGCGATCGTTTCTACGGGCGGGGGCATAGAATAGTAGCCGCCCACGACGAGGTATTGAGGTTGGTTCTCGAACGCGCCATAGCAACGGTCCCAGGCGCTCTCAGAGCTGAGCTGCTGTTGGGCGAATGAAGCGCTGTTGCCCCTCGAGCGCTTCGATTGAAGACAGTCGTGTTCTAAGTTTTAGAGCCAATCGTTAGATTTCATAGATGAATAGACTGCGGCAAAAAAAGCATCGGTGCCGTGCCGATGGGGCCAGCAGCGCAAGTAGCCCTGGGGGTCGAGCAGCTGGGGATCAAGCTGGGGGCGCACCCGGAGAAGCTCAGGGTGATCGCGCTCGAAGTGGCTGACGAGGTCCTCGTTCTCTTCCGGCCGAAAAGTGCAGGTGGCGTAGACGAGCCGGCCTCCGGGCGCGAGGTGCACAAGCGCAGTCTCGAGCAAAGCGCGCTGAGTGGTGGCCAGGGCGGGGAAGGTCGCAGGGTCGAGGCGCCAACGCAGGTCGGGCCCACGTCGCAGCGCGCCGAGCTCGGAGCAGGGGGCGTCGACGAGGACGCGGGCGACACGAAGAGCGGGAGGCAGCGTCCTGCCGTGGATGTAGATGCAGGTGGCTCCGGCGCGGGTGGCGCGGGTCCGAAGCCGTTCGAGGCGAGCGAGATCTGTATCCGCGGCGTGCACCCTGCCCCGGTTTCGCAGCTGAGCGGCGAGCTGCAGGGTCTTGCCCCCGGCACCTGCGCAGAGGTCGAGGACTTCGTCATCGGGTTGGGCGGCGACGAGCTCGCCCAGCAGCTGGCTTCCTTCGTCTTGCACTTCGAAGAGCGCTTCGTTCCAGGCTCGCAGGCCGTAGAGGTTGGGGCGATGGGAGGTGATGACCAGGCAGTCGGCGGCAAACTTTCCGGCAACGGTTTGAACCCCTTCGTCGGCGAGCCGCGCCGCCAGGGCATCGCGGGTGATGCGGGGGGTGTTGGCGCGCAAACAGATGGGGCCTGGGACGTTGAGCGCGTCGCTGAAGGCTTCGGCGTCGTCGCCGGTGGTGCGAAGAACGATTTCCGCGAGCCAATCGGGAAGCGAGAAGCGGTCGGCAAAAGCTTCCGGTTCGGGGTGGCCGGCAATCAGTCGGTGCAGTCGCTGGAGTCCGCTTCCCGTTCCGAGTCGTCGACGCCAGAGGCCGACTCCGAAAATGGCCTCGGCGATCGCGGCGCGTTGATCTGCGGTCGCGTCGCGGTGCTTGCGCAAGAGCTTGTCGAGGACGCGGTCGGCGGGTTTGCCTGCGAGCACATCGTCGAGTGCGGGGCCCAGCGCGTCCTCGAAGCCGACCAGCGCGGACCAGGGGACGGAATGGAGGCGCTCGAGGCTCTTCACGTGGGCTCGAGGGCGCGAGAGACGTTGGCGCGGGCCGCAGCCTCGAGGCGGGTTCGGAAGAAGTCGCTGAGGAAAATCGTGGGGGACGCGAGAAGTCGGCTGAGGAAGCCTCGGCGCCCGAGCGCGTAGAGGTTGGACTCGACGTGGGCGTACTCTTCGCGAATGGCCGAGTGGTAGCGATCGAAAACTTCGGGAGCTGCACCGAGGATTGCCATGTCGCAGTCGAGGAAGAGCGCGGCCTCGGGGTCGACCTCAGAGGGCGTCAGCGAGCCGTGACGGGCGGTGAGGAGAATCAGCTCGGCGATGCGTGCGGTGTCGAGCTGCTGCCGGGGAAGGTGCTGGTCCAGCAGGTTCAGCGCCAGCTGGGCGCTCTTCTCTTCATTGTCTTTGTGACCCGGGACGCAGATTGCATCGTGAAAGAGAATGGCGATGAAGACCTCGCGGGGTTTCTTCCAGCCCGGGCCCTTCACGACTTCCTGGTACCACTGCTCGACGTCTTCGACGTGGCTCCACGCGTGGTAAGCGCGAGGCGGATTGCGGTAGGCCAGATGAATGGCAGCAAGCAGCGACGCAGGAAAGTCGAAGACCATGGAGGCGAGGGATGGGTGATGATCCGATGCGGCGGATCATTGACTTTATTTCAGGCACGCCTTATCTGCCGCGCTTCATTCCCTGATAGCTCAGCTGGTAGAGCGGGTGACTGTTAATCACCATGTCCGTGGTTCGAGTCCACGTCAGGGAGCAGACAGGGGTCGGAAGTAAGAACCACGGTTTCGTGGCCTGCTTCCGACCCTTTTCCTTCTCCAGCCGCCATCAGTGACGCCACGCTCGA
>JAYVCD010000142.1:0-3617 GCA_043750125.1 Archangiaceae bacterium
CATTCACGTGGCCGGCGGCGGCGGCGGCGTCTGGATTCGTCCACCCGCTGGGGTGCGCCTACGTCCGGGTCTTGCCGCTGTCCGTCTTGAGCCAATCGGCACGAATGTTCTCGAGCACTCCGAAGTGCCAGAGCATGAAAGCCGGGTCGCGCACCGAAGCGAAGCCCGACATTTCATCGCCCAACCGGATGTGCGCGATGGCATGCGCGCCTGACTTGCCCCACACCCGCCCCAGCTCATCAGGCGACTTGATGTCGCTGAGGCAGGTGATGGTCCGCCCGTCGAGCTTGAGCTGCTGGCTGGCGTCGGCGGTGTTGGTCAAGAACGCGGGCGTTTTCCAATCGATGCTGTGGTTCGAGCAGCCGGACCAGAACTCCTTCGGCAACGGCTGAGTGGTGTCCCAGGTGGGCAACAGACCGTTCTTATCGAGCAGGTCCGTCATCGGCGGAGTCTGTTTTCCCAGCCAGGTGACGAACTCATTTTTCATCTTGGCGTGGAACTGAAGAATTTTTTCGCCCGAGTCTTTGCCCTTGGTGCCGCCCGAGCCGTTCTCGCTGTGCCAGGACTCGTGGTGCTTGACCATCTGGGTGCTGTCCGCCCAGTTTTGATAGGCGGTGGCGAGCGCGGCGCGGCGCGCCGGGTCGAGGTCATGAATCTCGATCGCTTTTACGTCGACCGGCTTTGGGGGAGCCGAGAGGGTGGACGTGAAGAGGCCCCGGTAGACCCGAGCGACGAGACCCCGACTGCGGACCTCGACCGCGCGCGCCCCCCGCCTCGCCCCCCGTCGGCCCCCGCGTCAGGAAGAAGGAAGCCGGGAGGAGAAGAAAGGCCGCACGCGCCGAACGCGAGCAGAGCGAATGAACGGAATGAAGTCTTCATCGGGCGTACGTAGGTCACCCGAAATTTGCGAACCAAGGCGACTGGGGCCAAACGATTGGCCTTCGAGGCCAGTGGCGTGTCGGCGGCTGTCTCACCTCTGTCTTCACCGTGAGTTGACCTGAAAGAAGACAACGATCTCGAAAGTGGCCGAACGTCAACAGCACTGACAAGGAACGGTAAATACGAGCCGGGCTCGGTGCCGACAATGCCTCTAGCAGCAACAACTCGGTGAGGCCCTACATGAGCTCCTACACGATTCGCCCCGGTGACACTCTCGGTTCAATCGCAGCTCGGTTCCATGTGACTGCCGGTGCGCTCGCACAGGCCAATCACATCTCAAATCCGAACCTGATCTACGCGGGGCGCACGCTCACGGTGCCTGATGGGTTCAGTGCTCCCACCCCGAAGCCGGTCAGCATCTCACCCGCCCCTACGTCGGGGAGCGGCACCTACACGGTTCGCTCGGGCGACAACCTGAGCTCGATTGCAGCGCGCTTCCACACCAACGTCGCAACGCTGTCGCAGCTCAATGGCATCCACAATCCGAATCTGATCTACGTCGGACAGCACCTTCGTACCCCCGGAGCAGGTGCGACGCCGGCTCCCGCGCCGCCTGCCAGCGCCCCGGCCGGCACGACCTACACGGTCCGCTCTGGAGACACGCTCGGAGCGATCGCGACGCGCTTCCACACCACCGCAGGCCAGATCGCCTCGCAGAACGGGATCTCGAATCCGAACCTGATTTACGTCGGTCAGCGATTGAAGATTAACGGCGGGTCGGGCCCGGTCTCAGGTCCAGGTCCGGTGGCGCCTCCTCCTCCGGTCGCCAACGGCGCCGGGGTCAGCCTCGGCCAGCTGAAGTCGATCATGCCGAACCTGTCTGATGCGAAGGCCCGGCAGTACCTGCCGTACCTGAACTCGGCGATGAACGAATTCGGAATCACCACCAAGCCGCGGCAGGCCGCATTCCTGGCTCAGCTGGCCCACGAGTCCGGTGAGCTTCGATACTTCGAAGAGATTGCTTCGGGCGCTGCGTACGAAGGCCGCAGCGATCTCGGGAACACCCAACCCGGCGACGGGGTGCGCTTCAAAGGCCGCGGGCCGATTCAGCTCACCGGCCGCAGCAACTACCGCGCTGCGGGCAATGCGCTGGGGCTCAACCTCGAAGGAAACCCGACCCGCGCTGCGGACCTCGATGTGGGCTTCCGCACCGCCGGCTGGTTCTGGAAATCACGCAACTTGAGCAGCTACGCCGACGCGGGCGACTTCGACACGATCACCCGCCGCATCAACGGCGGGACCAACGGCAGCGCCAGCCGTCGCATGTACTGGGCGCGCGCCAAAGCGGCGTTGGGGATCTAAGCGGTCGGTCGTTCGCGGCGCGCCAGCATCCAGGCGACCGCCAACAGTCCACCGAGAGCCGGGCTCGCGGCCTCACAGCCGCAGCCTTTAGACGTCACGGGAGGCGCGATGCCACCGTCCACCTCCGTCCCCGCGTCGGGGGTTCCGGCATCGAAGCCCGCATCCGCCACCCCTGCGTCCGGAGGGCCTGCGTCCGGACTTCCGGCATCGAAGGTCGGGTCGAGCGCAATCCGACAGGCCCGAAGCTCTTCCGGCGAGCCGATGCAAAGGCCCGGTCGCTTGCTGAGCACTCCGTTGAGCCCTTCGCGGGCGGTGTTCACCACTGCCACGAGCAGCTGCGCGTTGCCCGAAGTGTCGACGGTGTTCTCGGCTTTCACGTCGGCGACCGGGGCCACGGGCCCGTTCCGGTCGTTGCGGCGCACCGCGAGAACCAACGCCATCCCCTGGGTTTCGTCTTCGTTCGGGGTGAGTGGGTCATCGACCAGCATCGCGCCCATGGTCGTCCGCCCGGCCGGGGCGACCTGGAAGTAGGCGCTGGCGGCGTAGAACACCCGCTGCTGGTCCACCCGGAAGGGCGCAGCGGCAGACGTGATCAGCGGAGGTGGGTAGCTGAAGCCATTGAAGTACGACTGAGTGGCGTCGGCCGAAGTACCGGTGAACAGGTTCCAGACGACGAAGGTGCTGAACGCCTGGGCGAACGACGACTGGTATTCGGCCTTCAGCAGCGCATCGAGCTGAATCAGCCAGTGGGGGTTGCCGACATCGGCCGGTTCGGAAGGGTGGCCGCTGCCGTTCTCGCAACGCTCCCAGAGCTTTCGAATGATGAGCGGACCGAACTTCTCGGAAAGAAACTGGAAGAAGATCGCCGACCCGTAGGCGAAGGCGGGCACCGGCCCAGAGGGCGGAGAGTCGAGCGAACGGTCGGGCCGGCTCATGAACCCACTGAGAAAACCTTCGAAGTCGTTGGTCGAAGGGTCGAACTGCTCGGTGGCCCAGACCGCCGTGCCTTCCGAGAAGTTGACCCCCTGGTTGTTGTCGTAGGCGGCCTGAATGGCGTGGAAGTATTCGTGGCTGCCGAGGATGCGCGTGGCCACGGTCGCGTTCGGATAATTGTAGCCGACGAAGTCGTTTTCCTGGACGACGTACCCGACGCACTTTTCATTGGGACAGGCATCGACGCGAAACGCGCCATCGGCCTGGAGCCCGAAGTCGAGGAGGTAGACGTCGAAGCGATCGCTGCCTCCGTTGCTGCCCAGCGCCAGGTCCGAGAGCGGAAAACGAAAGCCCATCGCCGCGTGGTACTTCGCGCCGACCAGGTCGTAGACCGAGGCGACCGACTCGACGAGGTCTGGAATTCCGTTCGCGTTTGCGTCCCC
>JAYVCD010000143.1:0-15014 GCA_043750125.1 Archangiaceae bacterium
GAGTCTGCCGCGGCACGTGCCTTCAGTGGCCCCAGGAAAACGAGCCGTGCGGGTTCGGCTGCAAGCCCGGCTTGATCTGCAACGATCTGGGGACTCCCGACCCTGCCGATGACCGCTGCATTTCCCCGCGGCTGCTCAATCAACCGTGCGCGAGCAGCCTGGAATGCGCCGCCGACCTGGTCTGCAACCAAACGTGTCTCGCGCGGTCCAAGGCAGGGGAAAAGTGCAGCTTCGATCCCGAACGCCTTTCGACCTGCGACCCGGGGCTGGCGTGCGATGTGACGCCGTTCGTGAAGTTAGCGGTCGGCAAATGCGTGCCCCCTCAACCGCTGGGCTCACGCTGCCAGTTTCATTGGGCGTGTGCTCCCGGGCTGGTCTGCGCCGAGCTCGATTTCAGCGGCTTTCCAACGGTATCTCCGGCGCCCGGCTTTTGTCGCCAGCCCGGCGTGCCGAGCAGCAGCTGCCCCGCGACGGCCTACCAGCTGTACGTGGGCGATCAGTGCGGCCAGGGCACGGTCTGCAATCGTCAGATGCACAAGTGCCTCGCGGCGCCGCAGCAGGGCGAGCCGTGCACCCCGTCGTCCCAGGCCTGCGTCGGGGTCGGCATCTACTGCAAGCCCAACGGGGGCTCGGACCTGGGCCAATGCACCGGGCCGGCGAGCACCTCGGAGCGCTGCGCCTTCGAAATCGATGCGACCCGAACGGTGACCGTCCCGTGCTCGACCGGGTACTGCGACACCGTCACGACGCTCAGCTGCCAACCGGCCAGCAAGGAAACCGGCGCGCTGTGCACGGTCGACGGCGAGTGCATGACCAACCGTTGCGCAGTGCGGGAAGACCGGACCCAGCGCTGCGCGAACGCCTGCAACTGACCTGGGAGAATCGATGGGTGGAACACTCGCGCAGTATCGGAAGTCGTTCGTCGACGCGGTGGCGCAGTCGCTGGGCCAGCCAGCTGCCGAGGTCGACGCGCAGGTCAAGCCGGCCGCAGATCCCGCCCACGGCGACTTCAGCTTCGCCACGTTTGCGCTCGCGAAAGCGTTGAGGAAGGCGCCGCCCGCCATCGCGGCCGAAGCAGCGAAGGCCATTGCGGTTCCCGGTCTCGAAGTCAAAGCGACCGGGCCGTACGTCAACGCCCGGATCCTCGCGATGCCCTTCACCCGCGAAGTGATCGATTCGGTCCGAACCGCGGGCGCGAAGTACGGCGACGGCGAGAGCGGTAAAGGCAAGACGATGGTGATCGATTACTCGTCACCGAACATCGCCAAGCCGATCGCGTTCCACCACATCCGCTCGACCGCGATCGGTCACGCGATCGCCAATCTCTACCGATTCCAGGGCTGGCGGGTCGAGGGGATCAACTACCTCGGAGACTGGGGCAAGCAGTTCGGCCTGGTCGCGGTGGGCTTCAAGGAATACGGCGATCCCGCGCGCGCCGACGACGTGGGGCACCTGGTCGAGGTGTACGTCAAGGCCAGCAAGCGGGCGGAAGCCGAGCCCGAGTTCGATGCCAGGGCGCGCGACTTTTTCCGCAAGATGGAAGCCGGCGATGCCGAGGCGCTCGCGACGTGGCAGCAGTTTCGCCAGACCTCGTTGGAAGACTTCAAGAAGGTCTACGCGCGTCTGGGAATCGAGTTCGAGCACTACGAAGGCGAGAGCCGTTACCAGGGCAAGATGGACGCGGTGATCGAAGCCATCGCGCAGACCGTCGGGACCAAAGTCTCAGACGGAGCGCTGATCGTCGACATGCCCTACGCCGAGGGCGAGCCGCCGGTGCTGCTGAAGAAGAACGACGGGTCCACGCTGTATGCGACCCGCGATCTCGCTGCGGCGATCGACCGCTACGAGCGCTTCAACTTCACCCGGTCGCTGTACGTGGTGGCGGCGGACCAGTCGCTCCACTTCCGGCAGTTCTTCGCGGTGCTCGAAGCCATGGGCAAGCCGTGGGCGAAGCGCTGCACCCATGTGGCGTTTGGCCGGGTGAAGGGAATGAGCACCCGGAAGGGCAACCTCGAAATGCTCAGCGGAGTGCTCGACGAAGCCCACGCGCGCGCCTTCGAAGTCGTCGAGGCCAACATCAAAGAAGGTCGAATCGACACCCTCGATGCCGATGGGTTGGCTGAGCAGATTGGAGTCGGGGCGGTCATCTTCGGAGACTTGAAAAACCGGCGCGTCACCGACTACGAGTTCGATTGGGAACAGGTCCTGAAGTTCGAGGGCCACACCGGGCCCTACCTTCAGTACGCCCATGCCCGCGCGTGCAACATTCTGGTCAAAGGGGGCGGCTGTCCGGTGAGCTTCGAGCCCCACCTGCTGGCGCTGCCCGAAGAGCAGGCGCTGGTGCGAGAAGTCGCGCGCTTCCCCCAGGTCACGTTCGAGGCCGCTGAAGCCAACGAGCCCTCGGTGGTGGCGCGCTTTCTGCTCGATTTGGCCGCCGCCTTCAGCCGCTGGTACACCCTGGGCAATCAGCAACGAGAGCATCGGGTGTTGATCGAAGACAACCCCGGGCTGCGGGCCGCGCGCCTGGCCCTCACCGACACGGTCCGGGTCACCCTCCACAATGGACTGCACCTGCTGGGGGTTGCGACGCCCGAAAAGATGTAGGCCTACTTCGCCTTCTTCTTCCCGCCCGGGGCCTTGGCCGGGGGCAAGGTCCGGTCTTCGGGCTTCAGCATTTCCAGCTGGGGCTGGGTCTTTGCCCCGCTGCGGGTGACCGGCTGGGACGCCACGTCGTACAGCTGAATGGGCCTCAAGCCCGAGTTCCCCACCGACTCGAGCGTGTACGGGGTGACCGGCGCATCGAGGCCCTTGAGCTTCAGCGGCTCGCGCGGGTTGGCCACGATGCCCTCGCCTCCGGCCTTCAAGGTCTGGCGGGTGATCAGCACTTCGCCGGCGCGCGCGGCTCCGCACAGTCGGGCGGCGACGTTTACGGTGCTGCCAATCGCGGTGTAGTCCAACCGTCGACGCGAACCCACGGCGCCCAGCACCACCTCGCCGGTGTTGATTCCGACTCCCATCTGCAGCGGCATTCCGTTGATCAGCGTTCGGCGTGAACGCTCGACCATTTGCAGCGCGGCGGCCATCGCGTTGCGCGCATCGTCCGGCTTCGCAATCGGAGCGCCCCACAGCGCCATCACGCAGTCGCCGATGAACTTGTCGACGGTGCCGTGGTTCTGTTCCACCGCATCGACACAGTCTTCGAAGAAGCAGTTGAGAATTCGCACCACTTCGTCGGCGGGCAGCTTCGAGGACATGGTCGTGAACCCACGAATGTCTGCGAACAGGGTGGTGACGACCGCCGACTGACCGTCCAACTTCAGCGCCATGCGACCCGAGAGCACCTCTTCCACGGCGGCAGGCGAGAGGAACCGCGACAAGTTCGAGCGGTTCTCGACTTCCTGCTTCACCGTCGCCAGCAGCTGGGCATTGTCGAGGAGGATCGCCGCCTGGGCGCCGATCGACTCGAGCAGGGGCAGATCTTCTTCGCTGAAGGCGGCGCTCTGAGAAATCGAGTCGACGTACAGCACCCCCAGGGTTTGATTGCGCGCCCGCAGCGGCACCGCCATCACGCTCTGCACCCCGCGCATCACCACCGATTCCGAACGATCGAACCGTTCGTCGATGAGCGCGTTGTTCACCAAAACCCCTGCCTTCGAGACCAGGGTTTGATCGATGATCGCGTGCGAGACGTTGACGCTCTTGTCGGTCTCGTCGGCGCGGATGGAACGGCTGGCGAACTGCCCCGAATTGAGCCAGATCGCCGCGCCCTCGGCCGGCAACAGATCGAAGATGACCGAGAGAATCCGATCGGTCATCTCTTCCATCGATCGCTCGAGGGTGACCCGGCGGTGGAATTCCTGCGCGACCCGGTAGCGTGCATTCTCGCGGCGCAGCGTCGCAATGGTGACGTTGTCGTCGAGCTTGACCACCACGGTCTTGGCCGACTGCATGGGCTCTGAAGCCTCGATCTCGACTTTCACCGACTCATGGGGGCCCGCTCCGTTCGAGCTGACTTCATCGAACGCGTCGTTCAGTCCGTAATGCCAGCGGCGAATCAGCGCGTGGACGGAAGCGGCGGTGGCGACGTAGATCGAGACCTTCTTCGCCGGCAGCACCTTCTTCAGCTCGCTGTCGAGGTTGGTGGCCAGCGGTACCGCCGCCACGATGTGCAGCTCTCCGCGCGCTTCGTCCCAACGAATGGGGCACATTCGCAGGCGCTCGGCGAGACGGACTCCGATCTTGTCCACCAGCACCCGGTCGAGCTTGAACGTCTTGAGCTTGTCCGACTTGACGAAGCGCGTGCTGTAGAGCTCGGCAAAGACCCGCAGGTAGTCGCCTTCCTTCACTGAGTTCAGGTGCAGCAGCGCATTCGACAGGTGCCCGCCGTGAACGCGCTGGTAGGCCCGGGCAGTTTCGAGTGCGACGGCATCAATCAGCCCGCTGCTCCGAAGCGGGTTGGCGATGACCGCGTCAGATTCACCACCTGCAGGGCTCCCCACCGGAACTCGAGTCTAAGAGCGGTCAGGGTGCGACGCGATCGAAATGAAAGCGCACACCCTGCGCTGGCAGCGCACCTCGGAGCCCATTGGGAATTCGCCAGTACTGCCCCTGGGCGGTCAGCGCCACCAGCTCGTATTCTCCGGGCGGCGGCGAGCCGATCGTCCGGATGAGATCGGGTTTCCCTGGCGACGAGACCACTTCTTGCGCCTGGGGCAACACGTAGGCCTGGATTCGGTCGACGGTCACCACCGCGGTCAGCGAGCCGTTGAGCGCGGTCAGAAAAGGCGCCGGGTTGATCAAAACCGGGACAATGACCGTCGAGCCTGCGGCCACCTGGCCAGGCCGGGGGATGAACCGCAGCAGCAATTGCAAAGACAAGTCGGGCACCGAGTCCCCGTTGGCGTCATCGGGGATTCCGTCTTGATTCGCGTCGACGAGCCCAATCGAGAACCCCACCTTTCGGGCGTCCAACCGCTTGCCGATGTCGTCTGCGAGCAGGGTCAAGGCGGTGATCGCATTGGGCTGCGCGTCGAGCACGATGTCGTCGGCCGTGCCCTCGAGCCGGAACGCGGGCGGCTCGCGAACGACGAGCGTGGTGAACTTCACCGCCTCGAAGTGGGTCTGCCCGGGCTGAAGGTTGAGCGAGATCCCTTCTGAAACCCGGTCGGAAGCGCCGGGCTGGGCCAGCACGTCGATGTCCGGGTCGAAGTTTCCGTTCACGTCGACGAATGCCCACAACCGGTAGGGGTTGGGCGCCACCTGGGCGAAAACGTAGTCCTCATCGCCGGTCGACCTGCGGCCCGCGCTGACCGCGCTCGCATACTTCGGCACGGCCGGGGCGCCCGGGAAGCCCTGCCCCGGCGCGTACAGAAACAGCCACGCGTCGCCCCCTGGGCCTTCGACGAGTCCCTGCACCCGGCCGGCCTTCGACAGCACCCCGCCCTCGTCGACGCCCGCACAGGCGACGGACAACAGCAGCACCAGGAACAGGCGTTTCATCGGCGGCGCACTCTACCCTTGGAAAGCGGGCCGGCTGACGCTATTGACCCGCGCGATTGACACGGGAGTCAAGGCCATGAAGATCTCCGAAGCCGTCGAAGAGCTCGCTCGCCGCAAAGCCCGCGCCGCCGAAATGGGGGGGAAAGATCGCGTCGAACGCCAGCGTTCCCGAAACAAGCTCGATGCCCGGGCCCGCCTCGCGGCGCTCTTCGACCCAGACACCTTCGAAGAATTCGGCGCGCTCGCTTCCCACAATGGCGAGCTGCTCGAAGAGGAAGAGCCCAACCGGCCCACCCCCGCCGACGGAGTGATTACCGGCATTGGCGAAATCCACGGCCGCTCGGTCGCGGCGGTGATCTACGACTTCACCGTCTTCGGCGGGTCGATTGGCGAAGTGGGTGAGCGCAAAGTGACCCGGCTGCGCGATTTGGCGTTGAAGAACCGGCTGCCGATCGTCTGGCTGATCGATTCGGGGGGCGCGCGCCTCGATGCAGGCGCTGGAGTGGACCCCCGCCGCATCGCGGGCTTCGCCGACACCGGCTACCTGTTTCGCGAGCAGGTGGTGCTTTCGGGCGTCGTCCCACAGGTGGCCGCGATGGTGGGGCCGGGCGCCGCGGGCACCGCGTACATCCCCGGGCTGGCGGACTTCGTGCCGATGGTGAAGGGGACCAGCTCGATTGCGATTGGCGGCCCGTACCTCGTCGAGTCGGTGGTGGGTGAGAAGGTCAGCGAAGAAGAGCTCGGCGGCTCGAAGGTCCACAACGAGATCTCGGGCGTCGCTGACGCCGAGTACCCCGACGATGCGACCTGCCTGTTGGCCATTCGCGAGTACTTGTCTTTCTTCCCCTCGCACTGCGACGAGCCGCCCCCGCGCAAGCCGACGACGGACCCGGCCGACCGCCGTGACGAAGATCTGCTGAAGATCGTGCCTGAGAATCCGCGGCAGGCCTTCGACATGCACAAGATCATCTTGAGCCTGGTGGACGATCGGAAGTTCTTCCCGATGAAGCCCCGCTGGGCACGGAACCTGATTACCGGGCTGGCCCGAATCGACGGCTACTCGTTGGGCATCGTCGCGAACAACTCGATGTTCTACGGCGGAATTCTCGATGTGAACTCGTCGGACAAGGCCGCTCGCTTCATCAACCTCTGCGACGCGTTCAACATCCCCCTGCTCTTCTTGCAGGACGTCCCCGGGTTCATGGTCGGGACCAAGGTCGAGCAGGCGGGCATCATTCGCCATGGAGCGAAGATGCTCTACGCGGTCAGTTCGGCGACGGTTCCGAAGTTCACAGTCGTCGTCCGCAAGGGCTACGGTGCCGGCTACTACGTGATGAACGGCCGCGCTTACGAGCCCGACCTGCTCGTCGCGTGGCCTCAGGCCGAGATTGGAGTGATGGGCCCGGAAGGAATGGTGGCCATCGCCGCCCGAAAGCTGCTGCAGGGGCTCGAGGACCCAGTCGCGCGCGAGACGTTGAAGAAAGAAATGTCGGCGCAGCTTCGGGCCCACATCAGCATCTACCGAACGGCGGCGCTGGGGATGATCGACGACATCATCGATCCGCGTGATACCCGTAGAAGTCTGGCCCGGGCGCTCAAGCGCACTCGAAACAAGCGGGTCGAACGGCCCCACCGCCGACGAGAAATCTCGCCGGTCTAGGTCGGTCTAAGGTCGGTCTAGGTCAGTCGGAGCAGCTCTCGGGCCTGCTGCGGGGTGGCCAGGACTCTGCCTTTGGCCTTGGCGCGCCGGGCTCCCTCGGCGACGAGCTCGTAGTTGCCCTGGGCCAGCACGCCCTTCGAGAGGTAGATGTTGTCCTCGATGCCGACGCGCGCATTCCCCCCGCGCTCGGCCGAGAGCTCGACGAATGGCAGCTGATGCCTGCCCATCGCCGCACACGTCCACGTCGAGCCGGGCGGCACGTAGCCCCGCAGAAAATCGAGCGCCTCGGGGCGAGCGGCCAGTGCCCCACCCACGCCGAGCACGAAGTCGAAGTGGGCGGGAAACCCGATCAGCCCTTCTTTCTCGAGTGCAAACGCTTCGTCGACCATTCCCGCGTCGAAGCATTCGATTTCCGGCCGCAGCCCGAGCGCTTTGATGCGGGCTGCGATGTCGCGCACCAGTGGCCGGGGGTTCCAGAACACGTCGTCACCGAAGTTCACGGTGCCGGTCGACAGCGTCGCCATGTCCGGTCGATCGGTTCCCGTCAGCCGCAGCGGGCCACAGCGCTCATCGACGCTCATTCCCACCGCCCCGCCGGTCGAGACCTGAATCAACACATCAGACTTGAGGCGAATGGCGCGGATCGCCGCGCGAAACAGCTCGGTGTCCTGGCTCGGCTTTCCGTCCGGGGTTCGAACGTGAATGTGAACCATTGCCGCCCCGGCCTCGCGGCACCGGGCTGCGTCTTCGGCGATCTCTTCGGCAGTGATCGGCAGCGCTGGCGTCTGGGCCCGAGTCACTTCTGCGCCCACCATGGCCGCAGTGAGGACCATCGGCGGGAAGGCGCTCACGTGCGCGATCCCCGCTGCTTGGGAAGCGGCGTCACGCAGGTCCCGCTGGCCCGACAGACCACCAGCGGAGGATCGAGGATCTCGGCAGCTGAGTCGTTGATCTGCGGCGCCGCGCGAATCACCTTGCGAGCCTCAAAGCGCATCTGGCGGCTGGTCTTGCCCACTTTGATGATCTGTCCTTCAGCTTCGATGTAGTCCCCGGCGTAAACCGGCGCCAGGAACTCGACCATTTCGTAGGCGCGGAAGAGCCCTTCGTCGCCGTCCAGCCGGATCAGCAGCTCGGTCGCCACGTCCCCGAACAGACCCAGCATCCGCGCTCCATCGACCAGGTTTCCACCGTAGTGCGCATCGTGGGTTCCCATGCGCACCCGAAGGGTGACTTTCGGCCCCGCATCTTTTGGATCAGCGCTCATTGCGGCTCTCCTTCCCAGTGTGTTCCGCGCTCTTCCTTGCCCATGCGCTGCAGCACCTGGTGGACGACGAAGTTCGCCACGTCCGAAGGCTTGGTCCCGGCTCCGAAGCCCGCATCGAAACCGAGCTCGATCGCAAGCTTATGGTCGACGCGAGGGCCACCCAGCAGCAGCGTCATCTTCTTGTGGATGCCTGCCTTCTTCGCTTCTTCGATGAACGCCCGCGCGTTGTCCTTGTGGACGTCGCGCTGGGTGACCACCTGGCTGACCAGAATGGCGTCGGCGCTCTTCTCTTTGGCGCGGCGAATCAGCTCTGCGTTGGGCAGCTGGCTTCCCAGGTTGAACGCCTCGAACCAGGGGTAGCGCTCGAGCCCGTAGTCTCCGGCGAAGCCCTTCATGTTGAGGATCGCGTCAATGCCCACGGTGTGGGTGTCGGTTCCGGTGCAGGCCCCGAACACCACCACCCGTCGGGCGATCTTCTCTTCAATCAGCTTGTTGAGCTCGCCGAAGCTCAGCTTCTTGATCACCAGCTCGGGAATGTCGATTTCCGAGTAGTCGATCGAAACCGCGGTGTGAACGTAGGCGATGAAGAAAGTGTAGTTGTCGGCAGCGCGCTCGGCCGCGGCGACCTTCACATCGGTAAACCCAAGTTTGGTGCAGAAGACCTGCGCGGCTTCTTTGGCCTTTTCCGAGAGCGGAACAGGCAGGGTAAACGAAATCTGGATCACGCCGTCGTCGCGCCGATCTCCGTAGGGACGAATGAGCTGGCGGGTCATGGCGCGATCACTTCCCGTAGGAAATGGACCCCACGATCGCCTTGAGCACCGCTCCAAAGCGCAGTGACTTCGAGCTGTTCGAGCTCATCGTCAGCACCCACTTCGTCGCGCCGTTGCAGCCGACGAAGGTCACCGTCGAGATCCTGTTCGCGTCCGTTTTCCCCGCGTCGGGCTCGCCGACATAGTCGGTCGTGACCTTGCGCACCGCCGGTTGGGTGCCGATCACCTGGGGGTCCCAGCCATCTTTGCCGAGCTTCTCGAGCAGTTGGTCCAGACAGGCGCGGGCAGGACGTTTGGGCTCGACGGTAAAGACCGTCAATTCCATCTGGGCTTCGTTGCCCGGAGCCACCCAGCTCTTCCCATCGGTCGCGTCGCTGCCCGTCCAGGCCGCCGGCGCCTTGAGGGTCAGCCCCGCGACCTTGGTGGAAGTCAGTGAATCGGCGCCCGACAGCAACAGCGCGGTGAGAAGCAATGCGTTCACTTCGCCTCCAGCATCTCGAGAAACGGGTTGAAGTAGTCGGGGGATTTCTCGATCACCCCGTCGAGACCTTTTCCTCCGGTCTCGGCGCGCTTCACGTCTCCAAAGCGACCCTTGCCGATCGCGGTCACCATTCCGTCGCGGTGACACTCTTCGAGCAGCTCGAGGGCCGCTGCGAAGACGAACCGCGCCCGGTTGGCGATTTTCCCGTCTTCCCGCACGACGAACTCGTCATCGATGCCGCGGGCGGCCCGGTGAATGTACGAAGCCGACTTCAGCGCCACGTAACGATCTGCGAGCAAGGGGGTGTGCATCGCTTCGGTCATCATTCCCAGCAACTGGATTCCCTGGTTGGTCCACACCGCGACCAGGTCGGCCATCACGTCGTAGGCGTGGCTGAAGAAGATGTCGGTCTGCTTGTGCTTCGTCGGCGGCATGTACTTCAGCGGCGCATCGGGGAAACAACGCCGCACCAGCATCGCCTGCGAGAGCTCGAGCAGCAGGGTCTCGTCCCGGTCGGGGTCAATTTCGTAGCTGTGACCCAGGCCCAGCTGGGCGTCTTTCAGCCCGGCCCGCTTGGCGAAGCACTCGTTGATGAACTGGCTGGCGATCACCGTGTGGGCGGCGTCGTAGGCGTCAGCGGTGGTGATGTAGTTGTCTTCGCCGGTGTTGATGATGATCCCGGCCAGCGCGCAGATTCGCCGCGAGAAGTACTGATCGATGAACGTGCGACGCATGTTGATGTCGCGGAAGAGAATTCCGTACATCGCATCGTTGAGCAGCATGTCCAACCGTTCCCACGCCGCGGCGAAGGCAATTTCGGCCATGCACAGGCCCGACGAATAGTTGGTCAGCTGGATGTAGCGCTTGAGCCGCTTCGACTCTTCATCGAGCGCCTCGCGCATGATCCGGAAATTTTCCTGGGTGGCGTAGGTGCCGCCGTAGCCCTCAGTGGTCGCGCCGTGCGGGACGAAGTCGAGCAGCGACTGGGCGGTCGAGCGGATGACGGCGATCACATCGGCCCCAGCCTGGGCCGCCGCGCGCGCCTGGTCCACGTCGTCGAAGATGTTGCCGGTGGCGACGATCACGTACTTGTGGGGCGTCGGCCCCATCGGAAATTCGCTGCGAAGTGACTCGCGATGAGCCACCCGCCGCTTCAGCTCTTCCAGCGCCTGCCGCGCTTCGCCCCGCACCTCGTCTTTGAGCTTCGCCTCTTCTTCCGGGGCCAGCGCGGCCAGCTTCTCGAGCGGCGCCGCCGTCAAGCGCTCGACCGCCTCGAGCGGGCTCTGGGCTCCCATGCGCAGCGCGCGTCCGTACCAGTAGGCGGCTCCGCGATCGAGCACCTTGGCGGCGTGAAGCCGGTCGACCATCAGGTTGACCAATGGGGCGCCCATCGTCCCTACCCCATCGACCCCGAACCACCTGAGCACCGTGCGTTCGACGCTGACAGTGGTGTGGCGATCGATGTGCGAGAAGATCGGAGCAGTGATGTCGCGCGCGAGCTGCCGGGCGCGAGCGATCTGCTCATCGGTGATGAACGGGCCGGGCATGGCTCCGGTATACCTATTTCGGGAGGCGCTTAGACGTACCTTTCTTCGAACAGCTTGCGCAGCGCGGGCTCAGTGCGCAGCAACTGCAGCGTCAGTTCGGCGTGCCCGGGGACGTAGCCGTTGCCGATGATCATCGTCACGTCCTTGCCCACCCCTTCCGCGCCCAGGGCCGCCGCGGTGAAGCTGGTCGCCATCGAGAAGAGGATCACCGTGCCACCTTGCCGCACGCTCAAGATGCTCGCCATCTCGGTGTTGGGCACCGACGCGACGTTGACGACCAGGTCCGCCAGCGCGCCTTTCGTCGCGGCAAAGACCTTGTCCATCACCTCGACCGACAAGGTGGCGTCGACGGCGATCGTCTCGTCGCACAGCCCAAGCCCCTTGAGCGTCGCCAGCGCCCTGGCCGAGATGTCGATCGCGATCAGCCGGCCGGTGCCTTTAAGGTTGTGGCGGGCCTGGGCCAGGCTCAGCGCACCACTCTTTCCGGCTCCGAGAATCACCACTGTCATTCCCGGCTTCACGTGCCGGGCGACGAGCGCGGGCGCGCCACAGACATCGAGCGCGGCCAGGCTCAGGGTGTCCGGAAGATCTGAAGGCAGCCGCGCGTAGATTCCGCTCGCAAAAAGAATCGCGTGGCCCTCGATGTCCACCCGGTCGATCTCGGGGCGAATGCCCTTCACTTTGTGAATCACCAACGGAGTGAGGGTCAGGCTGACCAGGCTGGCGATCCGATCGCCAGGCTGAAGGCGGCCGAAATCGGGGTGCTGGGGCGACACTTCGCGGACTTTGCCGATCAGCATTCCGCCCGAGCCGGTGACCGGGTTCTGCAGCTTCCCGCGCGCTCGAACGATCTCGACGATCGCCTCGATGATTTTCGCAGGGTCGCCCTGGGCAGCGTCCTTCAGCTGCTTGAACGAAGCAGCATCGACATTGAGGCTCTCTACGTCGATGCAGATCTCGCCCTCGCGCAGCGGGAGCGAAGGATCCAACTGGCGGGCGCGCTGAGGAAGTACGCCAACTTCACCCACCACCCGCTGGAACCCATAGGCGTCCATCGCTAAGGGGCTCTTCAGAACGTGTATTTGACCCGCAGCACGAAATCCAAAGTGTGGATGAGCTGGCTGCCGCCGAAAACTCCCCGCCAGCCCGCGTCGAGCCCGATGGTGAAGTGGTCCATGTTGGTCGCGTACTCGAGGCTCAGTCCGGCTCCGCCGTGAAAGCCTTTGCTGAAATCTTCGATCGGCGCCGGGTCGAGGAAGGTGTAGCCGAAGAACAATTTGGCGCCGACGTAGAAACGCTCGGCGACGCTGCGCATGAAGCCGACGCTGCCGCTGAGGAAGGTGATGGTGAAGTTGTCTGACTGCGAGCACACGTTGGTCGTGCTCAAGCCCGCCCAGCAGTTCGCAGCGTTCGCTCCGATGCCGACATGAAGGCCGACCGGAATGGCGTTCTTCTCGCCTTCGCCAAACCCGAACTGGTACCCAGCGCCCAGCTGCAAATACGACTGAAGGTTGCTGTAGCCGTTGTCTCCGCCGACGGTAAAAAAGCCGCCGATGCCAGTCTCGGTGAAGAAGCCACGGCGCACCTTCAGCGGCACGCCCTCGGAAGGAGTCGCAGCTGCGGCAAATGCGGGGGCCAACACCAAACTCAGAACGACCAGGAACTTCCGCACGATCACACTCCCCTCAAGGCCCCGAAAGGCGCGGCACCATACCCGCGCATTTGCCGAACTCAACTCCAAAACACCCACCTGCCGCGAGTTGATCGCACGCGCTGAAATACAAACGGCGCGGACCTGAAAAGAGGGCCGCGCCGAGGGGACTTCAAAGACTGAACCGGAAACCTACTCTTCGCCGCCCTCTTCGCTGCCGGCCGGCTTGAAGATCCAGGGGAAGGTGACCGAGACGACGCCGCCGCCCTGGGGTTCGGGGAACTTCCACCGGCGAATGCGCGCCAGCATACAGTTCTCGGCGTTGTTGTTGCTCAGCGAAGTCTCAGAGACGTTCGCGTCGGCCACTGCGCCCGCGGGGTCGATGGTGAAGGCGACCGCCACCTTGCCCGAGAGATCCGGATTCTTCTGCAGTTCCTGCTCGAAGCAGAACTTGATCTCGTTCTGGTGACGCTTGATCACCTTCGCAATCACGTCCTTGGACAGACCGCCGACGACGGTGGTCTTGCCGGGGACGATGCGGGTGGTGTCCTTGCCGCGCCCACCGAGATCGATCGCGCCGTTTCCGCCGCTGCCGCGACCGCCCCCCTTGGTCCCAAGCCCGCCCAGGCCCAGCCCGGTGCCGCCGCCGCCCGAGCCGCTGCCGCGCGAGCCGAGGCCGCCGACGCCGTGCGCGTCACCCAGGCCGGCTCCACCCTGCAGGCCGCCGAGCGCGTTGTTGATGCCCGTGCCCAGGCCGCCGGGGCCAAAGACGTTCGAGGCCGCGCCGTTCCCGGCCAGTGCGCCGAGCAGACCCGCGGTCTGAATCTTCTTCCGATCTTCTTCGCGCTTGTTGGCGTCGACCACCGGAGCGCCCTTCTTCGAAGGGTCGGCGTCCTTCTTCTTCTCGTCCTTCTTGCCGAACTTGCCCTCGTCTTCCTTGGGCTTGGCGCCTTCCTTGATGCCCGAGAGATCTTTGAGCTTCTTGATCTCGACCTTCTTCTCGGCCCGCACCAGCATCTTCACGTACTTGCCCGGGTTGGCGAAGATGTCGTCGGAAGCGCTGCCATCGCCCAGAGGGTTGAGGATCATCGCCGCGACGAGCGCGATGAACGCCATGATGCAGATCGACGCAATCTTGAAGAAGGTGAAGTCCGAGTCTTCGAGCGTGTTGACGCTGAGCGCGACGCTGGGCCGCACGTAACGAAGGATGAACGCCACGTTCTCGAAGCTGACCTGGGCGCGATCGTGGAGGCCGAGCTCGATCGCATCGGCACGCACGCCGCCCTCGGCGCCGCGCAGCTTGCCCTCGCTCTTGAGCTGCTCCTTGGTCTTGTGGGTGTCTCCGCCCTTCGACAACACCAGCCCCGCTTCGGCCGGAACATTGACGAGAGTGTTGGCGCCCTTCGCGGTGGCGAGGGTGAACAGCTGCCCGACCCCGCCCGAGAAGACGTTGAACTTTGCGCCCGCGCCTTCGCCGATCGTCACCGGGACGCCATCGGCAAAATGCTGAACGTTGATCAGCGTGTCGCCCCACAGCAGGGCCACCTGAAGGACCTTCGAATCTTCGGATGGAGTGGCTTCAGGCGGCAGCGGCTCGGTAAACAGCACCGCGGCGTTGCGCCCGGTGCCCGCAAGCGCACGCGGAGGAAGCTTGGGCGCCTTCTTTTCGCGCGGCGCGATCGCCGGGGCCGAAGGGGCCGGGTGTGAGGAACCGTTGAGATCGTTGAAGACCACCTTGACCTGAGACCCACCCACCGAGAGCTGGTCGCCCGAGGTGAGCGTGACCGGATCTTTGATTGCCTGATTCTTGAACTTGGTGCCGTGCTCGCTGCCGAGGTCGATCGCGGTGACGATCCCCGACTTCTCGACTTTGAGCATGAAGTGAAGGTTCGAGACGCGGGGGTCGGTGATCTTGACCGCGGCGCCGGCGCCTGATCCGACGATGACACTCTCGAGATCCGAAGTGGACTCAGAGACCGTCCCGTCAGGGCCGGTGATCTGCAAGGTGATGGAGGTCTTTTGGGCCATGGGGTTGCGTTTCGCGCTCTTAAAGGTTGTCCACCGACTTCTGCAGCTCGGGCACGAAGTTGTCGCGCACCTTGATCAGGCTCTTGAAGCTCGTCTTCTTCTTCGAGATTG
>JAYVCD010000144.1:0-5861 GCA_043750125.1 Archangiaceae bacterium
AACGAGCGCGACATCTACTCTGGCATTCTTCACACCCTGTCTGTGGATACCGCGGGCAGTGGGCTGCCCGATGCGAAGGCGTTCCGCAAAGTCTGATCAACCGGCCTGCTGCACTTTCCACGGGCCTGGGCCGAGCCTCGGTCGCGCTTCATCGGCACTGTCGGCCGAGTTTAATCCAGCTTCCTGGACTACCCTCTGCCATCAATGCCGCCGTCCCAGCCGACGTTGGGTGTCGCGGCTGCGGGGCCAATTTCTGCGGGACGTTTTGATGTCGGGTGGCGCGCTTGTCATGGGAGTTTCGGGAAAGACGCTTTCTTCACGGCAACACGGACAGCGTGGTCTGCGGCCCGAGGAAGTCTGACGAAGTCGCGCTCAGCTGCGCAGTACCTGGCCCATCGAAACGCACAAACCGCACCGCGCTCGCAAAGCCTGCCCGAAAGATAACGCGAGAGCTCGGTACGCTGCAGCCAGAATCCTCGAAGAAAGTCCCATTGACCGCGTGCACTTCGAGCGACGCCGATATTTCCCAGGGCATCGCGGAGGGCGCATCGAGCACCGAGTCCCGCAGGGACAGATTCACCAGCGTGCAGACGCCAACCTGGGCCGTCGCGGGCGTCAAGAACACGACCCGGCTCGCGAGTGGGCTCACGCTCGCGCGCACGTCATCGAATTGCAGCGTCCCGACGTAGGTCGCTGGCAGAGCCCACGGCTCTCCGAGTGAAAAGCCCACTGCGCCCAGCCCTGTCAGGTTCAACCCCTTCCGGTCGGAGCGGAGCAGCCCGTCGACGTAGAGGCTTCGCTCGCCATCGATTCCCCCAAGCCCCAGCACTGACGTCTCCACGAGATGCCAACCGTCCTCGAGGCTCTGCGAAATGTGGGGTTCGGCGGTGCTGGCGCCCGTTGCATCGCAGCCCTCTACCCAGAGAGTTCCCGTCTCGGCATTCACCACCACGTCAACGACGCCGCAGCCAGCGGGCCCCGTGCTCTGCGTGCCGCTGATGATTTCTCCCCCCGCCCTGGATGTGGTCGCCACCAATCGTACCCAGTACCTCGCGTAGACGGAGACGAGCCCCTCGAACCTCGCGCGGACGGAGCCCTCATCCTGCCCCTCTGGAGCTGCATGCGCGTCGACGAGCTCGAGCCCGAGGTTCCCCTGATGAGCCGCTCCAGAGGCGGTGTGGAGGATCCCTCCCGGTGCCGGACTGAGCACGGCCCACTTCCCCGCGGGCAGATCGGAAGCGACCAGGCCTCCTCTTTCGAAATCGTCCGAGAATAGAAACGAGACCTGCTTGGGATCTGCCTGAGCGGCCCGAATCGGATCAACGTACTGCGCCGCACACCCTCCCCAGACGACAAGGCAAAGCGCCCACCCCGCAGCGGCGAGCCAAAACCCGGTGGTGGATTCTCGCGCCCCCCTCATTCGTGCCAATCATACAGCAGCCCTAACGAGGCCATCGCGAAGAGGGGACCCAGCTCGCCGGCGCTTCTTCCCACAATACGAATCACCGTGGATGGAACCACCACCGCGCCCGAAAGGCGAGCCTCCAACGCCCACCCGCGGCTGATGAAGAAACTGACGCCGGCGCTCACCTGTGCCGTGGCGGCGAAGGTGGACTGGGTTGCGCTCTCATAGGGCGCGCTCGTCGCGCCGGCTACGCGGGCAAAGCTCGCTCCAAGGGCGGCGCCAAGTACAGAACGGAGCCTGCCCCCGCCAAGCTCCCAGTCGAGCCGCGCCATCGCGAGATAGACTTGTGTCACTACCGTGCCCTCTGGAGCGTGCAGTACTCCCCCACTCAAAGGGAGCAGTCCACTGACCCCGAGTTGGAGCCCCCGGATCAGACGCCGGCTGACCTCGAGGCGAAGGTGCGGGGACCAGCTGGGGCCCTCGAGCCGATTGGCTAGGACGAACGCGCCCGAGATGCGCCAACTGCCAAGGTCCGGCGCGACCACCGCCAGGGCGACCGGGGCCGGAGCTGGAGCTGGAGCTGGAGCTGGCGCCGGCGCCGGAATTGGAACCGGAGGCGCTTTGGGTCCGTAAAGCACGAGCAAGCTGGCGCGAAGCACCTCCGCTACCTTCAGCGCCATGATGCGGTCGTCGAAGGCATCGAATTGCAGTAACCGCTCGACGCCACGGCGCAGCTGTCGGTCGACATACCAGAGGCGCGTCTGTGTGCCTGCTCCGAGGATCTGAAGCACCGCATCGGCGGAGGTTCTCTGGCTGACCGCCTCGAGCGACTCCTCTGGCGTCGCCAAGCTCGCGTAGACCACCTGGTAACCGCGCGACTGCAGCTCGGCGCCTACCCTCCGCGCGAACGGGGCCATCGCTTCGGCGATGATTGTGATCTCCCCCCCGTCCGTCGGAACAGGGGGAGCCGCGGCGTGCATCGCGGCCAGCGCCGACAGGAGAACAGCCGTCATGGTGAATGGAGCGCATGCTGGACGAGCTGGGCGTGCGGACCGGTGGGGTACCTCTCCAGGTAGCGATTCCCCCAGCGCTTTACCCCGTCTTTGTCTCCGGCGCGCAGGGACGACTCCACCAGCCTACCCATAGCCTCCTGCGCCAAAGGCCCGAGCGGGCTCTCCTCCAGATAGGTGCTGAACCACCCCGCCGCGCGCGCGTACTCCCTCTCGGAGTCGAAGCTCAGCTCGCCGAGGGTGAACGCGGCGGTGGCCGACTCCTGCCTGCGGGGAAAGCGCCGACGAAGCGCTTTCAACGCCAGAGTCGCGCCTTCCTTGTTTTGCGAGAACCGAGCCACATCGGCGAGCAAGAGCAGGTCGGCAGGCGGCAATGCCAGGCATTGCTTGGCGAAGCCTGAACGGCTGACCTGCTCCAGGGCCTCGGGGTACCGGCCAGCCCTCGCAAGGCCCTTCCAGCCCAGGTCGGGGTGGTCTGCGCTCTCGGCCCGGGAGGCGCGGTGCGACGGCGTCCGCGTGGGAGGCAGCTCTTCTTCGACGGCGGAGTCTCGCGAGGGCGCCGGCGACGCCTCGAGCGGCTGCAACTGCACGGCCCCAGTATCGAGCTGCGCCTCCAGGTGCTGGCCCGCATGCATCGACCGCCCCTCGGGAAAAGAGGGACCGCGCACTTCCACAGCGCCTTCGTTCAAGTCGAGCGCGAACGTTTGGGTGCGAGGTGACCACCGGGCCAGAAACCGGGTGCCGGTCACGCGAACCTCCACCGGCCCAGCGAACACGTGCCATTCGGACTTGGGTCGGTGAACCACTGTCGCCTTGAGCACGCCCTCTTCGAGCACGACGTCTGCTCCGTCGGGCCGGAAGGCGGTGGCCCGTGCATGGGTGCCTGGCTCGAGCTCGAACCGCGTGCCCTCCGAGAAGGTCCACAGCGCGCCGTCGCTAAGAACGACGGAGATCGGTTGGAGCCTGGCCGCTTGAGACCAGCGGGTCGAAGTCGCGGCCAAGGCCGCGAGCACAACGACGCCCAGGGCCCCGACGGCCCACCCAAAACCAACCCGTTGATCCTTCGCGCGGGCATCGGCGGCCAGGCCGCGGCGGGCGAGGTCGAGCGACTTCTGCATCAAAGGTTCCTTTTCGTAGCCGTGCCTCATCGCACGGCCGAGCTTTTCCAGATCGCGATCTTGGCCGCTCATCGATTCTCCTCCCGCCCACGCACCTCGAGCCTCTCTACCAACGAGGGCTCGAGCAGCGCCTCCTTGCGGAAGAGTCGCTCCGCCCGAAAGAGCCGCCGCTTCACCGTGGCCAGCGAGACACCGATCGCCTCCGCCACTTCGCTGAGTTGCATCCCTTCCACGTACCTCAGCACGAAGGCCAGCCGCTCGTCTGCTCCGAGCCGGGTGAGCACCCGGTCCGTAGCACGCAGCGCCTCCGCCCCGACGAAATCGGCCCCCTCGACGGAGGTCTCCGGCAATTCGTCGGGGGGGACCAGTCGAAGCCACTGGAGGCGTCGCCGGCTGCGCAGATGAGAGCGCGCGGCGAACACCGTTACCTGGGTGATCCACGCCCCCAGCGACTTGACCTCACCCAGCTTCCGGATGCCGCGCAGCAAATCCACGAACACATCCTGGACCTGATCGGCCAGGTCCGCGCTGGGCCCGACGATGCTGCGCATCAAGCGGTACACATCCGGCCCGAACTGCGCGAAGAGTTCCGCGGTGGCGGCGGGCAGACCCTCGCGCAAACCGGCGACCAGCGCCTCGTCTGATAAAGGAAGCACATCAGGCCGCAACTGGGTCGGGAAGTCGCGCATTCGCCCGCATCTTAAGCGTCCAGCCAGGCGCGGAAGCGGTCCTTGTTTGTACGCGGGGGCGCCAAAGCCGGTCAGCGGCAACCCGAAAGCCTGGGCGCGCTACGTCGAAGAGACCCAGGGCACCAAGCTCAACTTCCGCGATCTCGGCCCGTGATCTCGTCTCGTGCGTGGCGCTGGGGTTTAGGCAACTGCAAACGCACGGTGAGCCGTTTCTGCGGGCACCGGAGACATCTCCATCGACCGACCCGAGGAGGCCGCCATGCAGCGGAGCCGAGATCAATGGAACGTGCGCCACATCATCGTGCTCATCGCCCTGGCCGGGCCGGGGCTCGCGTGTGACGGGCAGATCTTCGGCACGGGCTCGAGCGGGCAGGGGGAAGCAGGCCCTCCCCCGACCGACCCGGGTTCCCCCGGCACGGTAGGCGGCGGCCTCGACTGCACGGGCGTCTCGCTCGCTCCCGCGGTGCAGGTG
Organism: Archangiaceae bacterium; assembly: GCA_043750125.1. GTDB lineage: Bacteria > Myxococcota > Myxococcia > Myxococcales > Myxococcaceae > JAGSPQ01. The sequence continues at coordinate 4,695 of JAYVCD010000144.1, forward strand.
CCGATGAGGCGCCTGTCTCGTGTCGAGTACGACAACACCGTCCGCGACCTGCTAGGCGTGACGAACAACCCTGCGAGCGCCTTCGGGGTGGACTCGGCCTACGGCGGCTTCGAGACGAACAGCACGACGCCGGTGACGACCACTGACCTGCAGCTCTACCAGTCGGCGGCCGAGACGATCGCGTCGAGCGTCGACATCGTCGCGCTGGCGGGCTGCGGTGCCACGACCGTCCCGCAGCTCGTCTGCCAGACCAAGACCGAGAACACGACCCTGTCGCTCGCCTGCCCCGCGGGCACGGTGGTGACGTCGGTAGACTTCGCAAGCTACGGCACGCCGCAAGGCACCTGCGGCACCTATCAGGTGGGCACGTGCAAGGCCGACGTCGCCGCGGCCCTGAAGAGCGCCTGTCTTACGAAGGCGAGTTGCTCGGTCTCCGCGAGCAACGTCAGCTTCGGCGGCGACCCTTGCCTGGGGACGCCCAAGTCGCTCGCCGTGCAGGTCACGTGCTCCTCGAGCACTACGGGCGGCCTCACGCCGACCGCGTGCGCCCAGAAGTTCATCGCCACGTTCGGCACCCGCGCCTTCCGCCGTCCCCCTACGACGGATCAGGTGAACAGCCTGCTCGCTGTCTACCAGGACAAGCTCGGCCGTTCGGATCATGCGGCCGCCCTTCGGCTCGTGCTGAGCGCGATGCTCCAGTCGCCGTACTTCCTCTACCGGCCGGACTCAGCCCCGCTCGACACCTACGCGCTGGCCACCCGCCTCTCGTACTTCCTCTGGCAGACGATGCCCGACGTGCAGCTGCTCGAGCGCGCGCACGACGGTTCGCTCGCGAGCAATGACGTGCTCCTGTCAGAGGTGAAGCGCCTCATGGCGGACGCGCGGTTCTCCGACAGCGTGCGCAGCTTCTATCGGCAGTGGCTGTGGCTCTCGAAGCTCGACACGCTGGACAAGGACACCACGCTCTTTCCGATCTTCACCCCCGCCGTCCGCGCCGCGATGAAGGAGGGCACGCTCAGCTTCGTGGAGGACCTCTTCCACCAGGACGCGCCGACCTACGCGGAGCTCATGACTGCGCCGTACACCTTCGTCAACGCCGACCTTGCGCCGCTGTACGGGCTGAGCGCCACGGGCCCCGGCTTCGTCCGCATTCAACCCCCATCCGGC
>JAYVCD010000145.1:0-7077 GCA_043750125.1 Archangiaceae bacterium
CCTCGATCGCCCAGGTGCACCGGGCGGTGACGCTCGAGGGGGTCGAGGTGGTGGTGAAAGTGCAGCGGCCGGGCATCGCCGAGCAGATCCGCGCCGACCTCTCGGTGCTGCAGTCGCTGGCGGGCGCGCTCGAGGCGGTGGTGGAAGAGGTTGGGGTCTACACCCCGACGGGAATCGTCGAAGAGTTCGATCGCGCGATCCACGAGGAGCTCGACTTTCTCAACGAGGCTTCGAACATCCGCGCCTTCTACAAAAATCACGTGGGGCGAAGCGGGATTCGCATTCCAAAGGTCTACGACGAGCTGTCGACCCGTGGGGTGTTGACGATGGAATACCTGCACGGGCCCAAGCTGTCGCAGGCGATGACGGCGATGCCCGAGGCGGGAAAGCAGCTGTTGGCGAAGAGCATTCTCGAGAACGGGTTCAAGCAGCTTTTCGAAGACGGGCTGTTTCACGGCGATCCGCACCCGGGGAATCTGCTGATCCTCGACGGAGAGCCGCCCGACAAGCCGGTGCTGGCGCTGATCGACTTCGGGCTGGTGGGGCGAATCACCAAGCAGATGGCGGACACCCTGGTCTCGCTGATCGTGGCGGTGGCGATCAAGGACTCCGAGTCGGTGGCCCGCCTGCTCTATCGGCTGGGGTCGGCCGACAATCGGCCCAACCTGCTCGGCTTCAGGAACGACATCGAAGCGATCATCGGCCAGTACCTGCCGACCACGCTGTCTGAAATCAACGCCAAGTCGCTGATGCGAGATCTGCTCGACCTGGCCGTGAAGTACAAAATCCGGGTCCCGAAGGAATACGCGATTCTCTCGCGCGCCTCGATTGCCACCGAAGGCATTCTGCGCACCTTGTTCCCTTCGATGAACATCGGGGAAATCGCGCTGCCGTACGCCAAGCACCTGTTGACCGATCGCTTCGACCCCACCCAGCTTCAAGGTGGAATGCTGAAGACGCTCAACCGATTGCAGAGCGCGGCCAGTGAGCTGCCGATGCAGCTGTCGCAGATTCTGCTCGACCTCGAGGCGGGGAAGTTCTCGGTCACCGTCAAGGCGGACCAGATGAACGAGCTGAACAAGAACCTGCGCGCGTTGGCGGTGATCTCGTTCTTCGGCCTGTGTGCCTGCGGCCTGATCGTCGGAGCGTTCATCAGCTTCGCCAACAAGCAGTGGACGATTGGTGGAGTGCCGATGCTCGGGATGTTCGCGGTCGTCGCGGCAAGCTTTCTGTTCGGGGTGATGATGACCTGGTACCTGTTTGGCAAGAGCGTGAAGAAGGTCTCGCTCACCCGGCTGTTCGGCAAGGGGCGCTGAAAGCGCTTGGATCTCGGGCTGAAGTCGGTGTCGGTAAAATTCGCAAACGTGACGGCGCTGCACGACATTTCGCTCGAGCTTCCGGCAGGAACTCAGGCGCTGCTCTGGGGGCCAGCGGGCGGCGGAAAGACCACGCTGCTGAAGGTGCTTGCCGGGCTGATGTTGCCGGCGACGGGCGATGTGAGGTGGGGGGCCGAGCACGTGACGACGCTGAGCGCCGACGCGCGCCGTGAAGCCCAGGCGGCCTTCGGGTTCGTCTTTCAGACCGACGCGTTGTTCGACTCGATGACGGTGCTCGAGAACGTGCGGCTGCCGCTGCGCAAACGGGGAGTGGGCGCCGCCGAGGCGACGCAGCGCGCGCACGAAGCGCTGGACCAGGTGGGGCTGAGCGACGCGGCGGGCAAGCACCCCGAAGAGCTGTCGGGAGGAATGAAGAAGCGCGCCGGAATTGCGAGGGCGATCGTGGCCCGGCCCCAGGTGCTGCTCGCGGACGACCCTTTCGCCGGGCTGGACCCGGTGACCGAGGCCCAGATTGCGCGACTGCTGCTGCAGGTCAGCCAGGGGCGGACCTTGATTGCCGCCCTTCCCGACCCGCTGGACTCCCTGCCGTTGCCTCGGCAGCTGCGCATCGTCGCAGGAAAAATCGAAGGACTCTGAAAAGCACCGCACGACAGAAGGGGAAAGCCGGGCGCCGCGCGCTGCGACTGGCCGAGCCGTCGGAAGCCGAGCTGAGCCGGCCGCTTTTGTAATCGGCAACCTGCTTGCCATCTGGCGGCCGTGGAAGAGACTGCGAGATTCGTGCAACGGGCCCTGACCTTCTTTCCCCGCTTCGTAGGCAACTTCGCGCTGACGGCAGTGCGGGGAGTTGGGGCGCTGGCGTTGGTGGCGGGACGAACGGTGATCCACCTGCCCCGCCTGGATCGCCGCGAGCTGTTCCGGGCGCTGGTGCACTTTGGCTTTCGCAGTCTTCCCCTGGCATTGGGAGTGGCGGCGCTGACCGGAGCGATCGTCGTGCTGCAGGCAGGGGCGTATGCCGAGCGGTTCGGGGCGCGGCAGTACTCGGGGTGGGCGGGCGGCTACGCGGTGCTGTGGGAGCTGGGACCGTTGCTGCTGGGCCTGATGATGGCGGCGCGGATTGGCGCTCGCAACGCGGCCGAGCTGGCGCTGCTCAAAGTGAACGGCCAGATCGAAGGCCTGCGCGGAATCAGCCTCGACCCCTTCACCTTGCTGGTGGCGCCCCGGGTGGTGGCGACGGCGATCTGCGTGGCGGCGCTCTCGACGCTCACGTTCCTCTTTGCGGTGATCTGGGAATCGATCGCCGCCTATTTCACGATGAAGCTCCCGATCCGCGTCTTCTACAGCGCCTTCGCCGACATGCTGTGGTGGGGCGACTTCCTGGGCGGCGGAATCAAGGCGCTGATCTTCGGCCTGGCGATTTCCCTGGTCTCGACCGCGGTCGGCCTGGGCGCTTCGGGAGGCGCGCGGGGCGTGGGGCGGGCCGCAGCGACGTCGGTGGTGCTCAGCTGCTTTGCGATCTTCGCGCTCGATTTTCTGGTGACCCCTCCGCTGGCCCGGCTGCTCTCGTCGTGAGCGTCATCTCGGCTGTCGTGGGCCGCCCGGCCCTGATGCTGTGGCGCACGGTCAAGGCGGTTCGCCGACGGGGCCTTTCGTGGCACGAGGTGCTGGTGCAGCTGAACGAGCTGGGCAGCGCGAGCAGCTGGCTGGTGGCCAGCGGGCTGGCCTTCTTCGGAGCGGTGATGGTCACCATTGCCTACGCCCAGGCGCGCAAGTACACCGGGAACATCACCATCGTCGGCCCCGCCTACTTCCAGCTGCTGGTGCGCGAGCTGGCGCCGCTGACGGGGGTCTTGCTGCTTGCCGCACGCGCCGGAGCGGGCACTTCGGCTGAGCTTGCAAGCATGAGCGTCAACGAGCAGGTCGAAGCGCTCGAGCTGTCGGCGGCGGACCCCCTGGCCGAGCTGGTCGCCCCGCGGGTGATCGCGTCGCTGATCGCCGCTCCGTTGTTGATCTGCATCGGCACGATCACCGCGACCCTCGCCGCCGCGGCGACCGTGACGCTCGCCTTCCACGCCGACGGCACCACGTTCATGGACCCGAGCTTCCTGCAGCCGGCCGACGTGGTCTGCGCGTTCGTCAAAGCGGCGGTGTGCGGCCTGTTCATCCCCCTGGCCGCCTCGTCTCGCGGGCTGAACGCAAAGGGCGGCGCGGCGGCCGTCGGCGACGCGGTCACTGCCGGAGTCGTCGACGCCTGCATGGGCGTGCTGCTGCTCGACTTCCTGATCGCGCTCGGCTTCATGTTGGCGGGCTATTGATGGAAGCGCTGATTTTCTCTGAGATCGTGAAGTCATTCTCGAGTGGGCTCAAGGTCCTCAACGGGCTGTCGGCCACGGTTCCGCTCAAGGGGCTGTGCTTCGTGGTGGGCAAGAGCGGCTCGGGCAAGAGCGTGCTGTGCCGATTGGCGGTAGGGCTGCTGCGCCCGGACGCCGGTTCGGTCGAGCTGTCGGACCAGCGAATCGACACCCTGCCCGAACGGAAGCTGCAGGCGGTGCGGGCCAAAGTGCCCTACCTGGTGCAGGGGCCGGCGCTGCTCGATTGGCTGTCGCTCGAAGCCAACGTGGCGCTCGCCTCGAAGGGAAAGCAGGACGCCGCGCGGGTGAAAGACGCGATCGATCGCGTGGGCCTGACCGCGTTCGCCCAACGGTTTCCGCCCGAGGTGGGGCCGGGGATCAAGAAGCGCACGGCGATCGCGCGGGCGCTGGTGTTGCAGCCGAAGTATTTGCTGCTCGACGAGCCCACCACCGGGCTGGATCGCGAGGCGGCGGGCCAGGTCAATGACACGCTCGAGCTGCTGAAGAAACAGGGGCTGGGCGCGATGGTGGTCTCGCACGACTACAAAGCGGTCGACCGGCTGGCAGACCTGGTGCTGGTGGTGGACTCGGGAAAAGCATCGTTTCGAAGTTGATTCCTCAAGGAAGGGACCGGACATGGATGAATCGAAGCTCGAGCTCAAAGTCGGAGCGCTGCTGCTGGCGGCGCTGCTCGGCACGTTGGGCCTGCTGTCGCTGATGGGCGAGCTGTCGTTCGGCTCGAGCCAGAGTTTGAAGGTCGACTGGAGCCACACCGGAAACGTGGTGAAGGGCGCTCCGGTGAAGATCGCCGGAGTCAGCGTGGGCCGGGTCGAGAGCATTCACCTGCTGCCCAGCCGGCGAGACGCGATGGGCGAGTTGATGCCGGTGCAGATGGTGCTGGCGGTCAGCAAGGAAGCGATGGCGGCACTGCGGGCGGACGCCGCGGTCACCGTCTCGAGTCAGGGAGCGCTGGGCGAGCCCTACCTCGAGCTGTACCCGGGAACCTCACAGACGCCCTGGCAAGCGGGCTCGGCGGTGCGGGGGGTCGACTCACCGCGAATCGACGTGGTGAGCAACCGCCTGGCCGGCTTTCTCGAGGGGGCCAGCAAGATGCTCGACAAAGACCCGGGCGCGATCTCGGGGTTCATCTCGGGAATCGCGGGGCTGACCAAGAACCTCGATGGAATGATGAGCGAGAACCGAAGCGACGTTCGGCAGATTGTCAGCGAGCTCAACCAGACGGTGAAAGACCTGCGGGCGATCTCTGCGATCGCCAAGACCCAGCTCGAGCCGGGCGGGAAGGCGAACGCCGTCATCGAGGACGCGAGCGCGGCGATGCGGGTGCTGCGCAATGACGTTCCGCTGATGTCGAAGCAGGCCCAGGTGGCGCTGGTGGGCGTCTCGGCGCTGACCGGGGGCTTCACCGAGGAAGACAACCGCAAGCTGCGAGCCGCAATTGGAAAGTATTCGGACGCGGGCGAGAAGCTCGACGCGATCGCCGTCCGCGCCGACCGGATGCTCGCCCGTCTCGAGGCCGGCGAAGGAACGCTGGGAAAGACGATCAAAGACCCGGCGGTCTACGACGATCTGCGCAGCCTGCTCTCGGACCTCAAGTCGCACCCGTGGAAGATGCTCTGGAAGAACTGAAAAGAGTTCCGCTGAGCCCTCGCGCTGCGCTGCCCTGGATCACCCCGAGCCGATCCACTCGGGTGCATCCGACATCTCCCACCCTCGCAATCCCCAGCGGTTGAAGATGGCCATCGATTTGCTCTGAAGAGGTGAGCGGCAGTCACCTTTCGAAGGAGCAAGGCATGGAAGTCCGGTGTACCCCGAGTTCAAGCGCGCCCGCGAGCAGCCCCAGAGCCCGGTCGGGTACTTCTTCAACAAGGTCATCGGCGAGTCCGCCCCGATGCGCGCGATCTACAAAGTGGTGCAGAAGGCGGCCGGCACTGACGCGACCGTGCTGATTCGCGGCGAATCGGGCAGCGGCAAAGAGCTGATCGCCCGCGCGGTGCACGTCAATTCCAGGCGGCGCAGCAAGCCGTTCGTGAAGGTCGACTGCGCGGCGCTGCCCGCGAGCCTGATCGAGAACGAGCTCTTCGGCCACGAGAAGGGGGCCTTCACCGGCGCCGAGGCGCGCACTCTGGGAAAGTTCGAGGCGGCCCAGGGCGGCACCGTCTTCCTCGACGAGCTGGGTGAGCTGCCGCTGTCGGTGCAGGGGAAATTGTTGAGGGTCCTGCAGGACCGCGAGTGCGAGCGGGTGGGCGGAACCCAGACCGTTCGAGTCGACGTGCGAATCGTCGCGGCCACCAACCGCGACTTGAAGAAGATGGTCAGCGACGAAAAATTTCGCGAGGACCTCTACTACCGGATCAAGGTCGTCGAGGTGGTGATGCCCCCGCTGCGGCAGCGCGGCCCCGAAGATCTCGAACGGTTGGCGCGGCACTTCATCGCCACCTCGACCCGGCGGCACCAGCTGAAGGCCGAGCCGCGCTTGAGCCCCGGGGCGCTCGAACGGCTCAAGGCCTGGCACTGGCCGGGCAACGTGCGCGAGCTCGAGAACTGCATCGAGAGCGCGGTGGTGCTCTCGGAAGGCGAGATCCTTCCCGAAGGGCTGGCCTTGCCCGATCTGCAGCGCGCACCTCGTCGGGTCGAGCTGCCGACCGAGCCCGACGCCGTTCCTCAGACGCTGGCCGAGATCGAACGAAGACACATCGTCTGGGTGCTCGAGCGCGCGAAGGGCAACCGCACCCAGGCGGCCAAGGTGCTCGACATCGGTCGCAACACCCTCGCGCGCAAACTCAAAGAGTACGGGCTGGGTGACGAGGGCGAGTAGATTTGCGCGATGCGCTTTCCGACCCTCGCCCTGGCCCTGTTCACCCTTCCCCTCTGGGCCGACGAGGTCGTCTCGCCCAGCGTCGAGCCCCGCGAGGTCGGCCGGTACCAGGTCGCCAGCATCCGGGCCGCCAACGGAGCCGCGCAGGTCAAGCTCGACTCGATGACCGGCACCACCTGGAACTTCTGCCGCAAGGGTGCGAAGGGCGGCTGGGGCTGGTGCAAAATGGGAAACAAGGGGCCTTTGAACCCCGGCCCGGTGGGGCGATTTCGGCTGGTCAGCTCGGAAGGCGGCTTCACCACGCTGCTGCTCGACACGGTCAGCGGTCGAAGCTGGGGAATGTGTGATGACCCCACTCCCGAGAAGATCTCCTCGTGGTGCGCAATCGAGGACTAGGGCAGCGTCCAGATCTTGATCGTCTTGTCGCTGCTCGACGAGACCACCTGCCTGCTGTCGGGGGACCAGGCCACCGCGGTGACCGGGCCGGTGTGTCCTTCGAAGCTCACCGTCGTCTTTCCGGTGACTGCGTCGAGCACCACCACCTTCTTGTCCCCGG
>JAYVCD010000146.1:0-30700 GCA_043750125.1 Archangiaceae bacterium
TGCCGTTCGCGATTCCGGTTCCGGCAGGGTCAACCGCAAACACGTTCCAGAAGCGGAAAAACTCTGCCGTCCCGTCGCGATCGGCGTCTGCTGACAAGCCTTGCCAGGTGGGTCCCAGGTTGGCATCCGAGAAGTTGGGCACATAGGCGCCGGCAGTCGTCTTCCCCATGTCCCACTTCGGGATCACATTGACGGCATCGGCAAAGCAAGCGGCCATGGTCGCGGTGTCGCAACCCGTGAGGGTCATCGAGGGGCCGAGCCGGCCGTCGGTGTAAGCCCAGCGATGGACGTTCTCTTCGAGGTCGGTGGCGATTGTCGTCGCGACCGTCACCCTTCGGGAAAATTGATTTGCTCTCGAGATCACCGGAAGCAGCGTCGCAAATCCGGTCATTCCAATCAGCAGGACCGTGAGCGCAATGATCGCCTCGATGAGCGTCGTTCCACGGGTTGTGTGAGGGATTGGACGCATGGGCTCATCGCCTCTCGAAGGTTTCGATCGTGCCCGTTCTCTGACTGATGGAGACAGCCATCACGCGCACCCGATTCTCGCGACTGCTGGTGAGGGTGAACTGTTCCCCAATTCTGTTCACCGCATTGCTGAACCTCACCGGCCCGCCAGGCTCGAAGAGCATGCTCCCGTAGCCCACCAGGCCGGCAGTCAGGCAGAAGCTGCAATAGAGGTAATTCGGGCCTTGCCCGGCGGTCATCGGAATGCCGCCCAGCGGAGTCGCGAGCGCGGCTCCATAGCCCGCGGCCGGCCCGAAGGTGACCTCGACGGGAAGAGTTCCGCTGGTCAGAATTGTCGCGGTGGACGGGGTGAAAGCAGGAAGCGAGAAGGCCGAGGTGGTTTGAATGCCCCAGTACCGTCCGCTGGCGCTGTCGATGATGAATGCAGTGTTGGTTCCCCGCGCGATCGCCTGCGCCTGGGTCACGCGCATGGCCGAGACGAGCTCGCCCGTCGCGCCTCCGAAGGTCGCGTTCGCCTTCAGCGACGACAGCGATGCGACAGACAGCCCGGTGAGAATCCCGACGATTGCCAGGACAACCGAGAGCTCGAGCAGAGTCACCCCTCGCCGAATCCTTTTCGAAACCCGCACGAATGTATTCCTCGCTCTGCTGCTCAACTCCAGCCGATGCGCCCCGAGCCTGGACGACCTCTTGAGCACGCGACATGCCGACGGTGGAACTTCGTGTGCTTCGGGGTTTGCGCCTTTTGAACGAACGAAAGATCGCAATAGTTACATAGCGAGGCAAGACATACTCATCAAATTGCGTGGGCTATGTGATATTTTTAATGATTTCACAGTCTGCCGGCCTAACCCTGCTCATTAAGGCAGGAAACACGTCCTCTCGAGACAATGGTGGTTTGGGTAGGCATTGACTCACAGGTAGGCGCTCCACGCCTGTGTGCGCCATTGATAGAGAGACAGGCGCAGATCCGCTGAAGCGGTCGCCAGTCACCTGTGACCCCAACTTCTGCTTTCACCCCTCTCGCCACGGTGCTGCGGCTCTCTGAAGTTTCTACCCGGGAACGTTTGACTGCTGTCGGCGGAGGGCTGGCCTTCGTCCAATGGGCTGTGCGCCGAATGAAAATCAGCGCCAGCCCGGAGCGACACTGCGGCGCCCGTCGGAAGTTCGCGACACCGTTGCATCATCGTCCAGCCCCTTGAGGCGATCCCACAGCTGGCAGGTGACGGTCTGGTGCGATTGGTCCAGGCCTTCGCAGTAGTTGGTGAACAGGCATCGGCGCACCTGGTCCCCCTTTCCCTGCCGAACTTTCTGAAACCAATCGGGGTCCGCCAGGGACTGTCGCGCGGACGCGACGATGTCTGCCATGCCCTGGTGCAGCACTTCTTCGGCCTGCCAGAAGCTGGCGATGCCGCCGCACGCCACCACCGGAATGTGAATTCCCGCTGTGACGAGCGTGCGCTTGATCTCGGCAATCGCCGCCAGGTTTCGCCCGAACGGGCCGGGGAAGGCGATGTTCGTCGTCGGCATGCACTCTTGTCCGGAAGGGCCGGTGTAGGGATACGCGGCGTGGCCGACCTTCGGTTGCTTCGCGTCTTCGAACTTTCCGCCGCGGGACAGCGAGAGGAAGTCCATTCCCGCGCGTGCGAATTCGACCGCGAAGAACCCCGCATCGGCCGCGCGGCTGCCGCCGGGAATGATCTCATCGGCCAGGAACCGACAGCCCAGCGCGGTTTGGGGGCCCAGCTGCGCCCGCACCGCCCGGTAAACCTCGAGCGGCAGTCGAACCCGGTTCTGCAGCGAGCCCCCGTACCCGTCGGTGCGATCGTTGAGGGCGGAAAGAAAGCTCGCCATCGTGTACGCGTGCGCGAAGTGCAGCTCGACTCCATCGAAGCCCGCCGCCTCGCAGCGCTGGGCCGCCTGGGCGAACAGCGCAGGCACGGTGCGCGGGAGCTGGGCGATGTGGGGCAGATGAAGATCCGTCACTTTCTCGCGCAGCCCGAGTCGATAGGCTTCGAGCTCGCGGGGCTCGAGCAGCGCGGCGAGCTGCGCTTCGGACATCGCCAACAGCCGGGCCCGCACCTCGGCGTTGGTCCCTTCGCCCAACGCTTCCCGCAATCTCGGCGTCAGCGCGAGGAAGCGCCCGAGGAAAGCCTCTCGGGTCGGCCGACGCTTGATCGCCAGAAAATCAATCAGCTGGATCATCAGCCGGCTCTGCCCCCCGCTGGCCTCGCGCACCGCCTCAACCAGCCGCTTCAAGCCCGGAACGAAGCGATCATGGCCCGCCCGAAGCAGCGGCCCCGAGGGTACGTCTCGCACCCCGGTCGCTTCGACCACCAGCACCCCCGGCCGACCGGCCGCAAATCGGGCGTACCACTCACACACCGCGTCGGTGACCAGGCCGTCGTCGGTCGCCCGCCAGGGGACCATCGCGGGGATCCAGGTCCGGGTTCGGGCCTCGAGCGGCCCGAGGGCAACCGGGGAGAACCACCTCGAGGCCTGCGCCTCTTCGGCAGTCGGCCAGCGCTCTATCGGCAGCAGCTTCTCGCGGCGCCGGTCGGTCATGGCTCGCTCTTACCAGCGTGGGGTGGGTAGAGTCCGCCCCCTTCTGGCCGCCTCCTTCCGCGACACCCTTTCCCTATGAATCGACAGCTTCTGTTTCCCATCGCGCTCGCGTCACTGAGCGTGTGTCTGTTTGGTTGTCCCAACCGGTCGGTCTGTGGCGATGGGATCAAGGCCGCCGACGAGCAGTGCGATGACGGGAACGCGATCAAGGGCGATGGCTGCGAGCCGGGGTGCACCTTGACCGGCGCCGGGGGCGGGTCGGGCGGAGGGTCCGGCGGAGGCTCGGGTGGTACCGGCGGGGCCGGAGGCGGCGGCGTTGCGGTGTGCGGCAACGGAGTGATCGAGGGCGCCGAGGCCTGTGACGACGGGAACCAGATTCCCAACGACGGCTGCGAGCCGGTCAGCTGCATCGTGACCGCGCAAAGTTGCGGCAACATGATCCGGGAAGGAACCGAGCAGTGCGACGACGGGAACCAGGTGGCGTTCGATGGCTGCGAGCCGACCTGCCAGTTGACGATGACGCCGGTCGTCACCTGCCCGAACATTCCGCCCGCTCCGGCGATGGGCACGTGCTCGATTACTCCGGGTGACGGCAACAAGCTGTTCACCGCGGTGGTGCTCGGCGCAGACAAGACGTTCCTCGGTGGCCAGGTGTTGGTCAACGCCGCCGGCACCATCACCTGCGTCGACTGCGACTGCTCGACCGCTCCGGGTGGGGCGACCGCGACGAAGATCGTCTGCCCCAAGGGCGTGCTCTCGCCCGGGCTGATCAACACCCATGACCACATGACCTTCGGCCGCTTGCCGTATGTCCCCACCCCTGCCGCGGCAGACGAGCGCTACGAGCACCGCCACGACTGGCGCGTCGGCGGCGCGGCCCACGACAACCACACCAAGATCTCTTCCCAGAGCGGAATCACCGCCCAGAACCTTCGCTGGAGCGAGCTGCGCCAGATGATGAGCGGCACCACCTCGGTCATCACCTCGGCCCAGTATTCGGCTGCCGGCAACGGCGGAATGCTGCGCAACCTCGACAGCTCGGCCGGCCAGGAAGGCCTGGGCGAAGGCACGGTCAACTCGCAGACGTTCCCCCTGGGAGACCAGCCGGGGACCGAGCTCACCACCGGGTGCGCGTACCCCAGCATCGACACTCCGGCCGCCATTCCCGCGACCTCGGCCTACCTGCCCCACGTCTCGGAAGGAATCGAGGCGTCGTCGAACAACGAATTTCGCTGCGTCTCTTCGATGACCGGCGGCGGGCAGGATCTGCTCGGCCCCCGCACGACGATCATTCACGGGATTGCTTTGAAGGCGAGCGACATCGGATTGATGGCGGTCAAGCGCACCGGCCTGATCTGGAGCCCGCGCAGCAACATCAGCCTCTACGGCGACACCGCTTCGGTGCCCACCTACGTCCGCATGGGCGTCAACGTCGCCCTGGGAATGGACTGGATCATCTCGGGCTCGATGAACATGCTGCGCGAGCTGAAGTGCGCGGCGAGCCTCAACGAACAGCGGTTCAACCACGTGCTCAGCGACGAACAGCTGTGGCGCATGGCGACCGCCGCCGCCGCCGACGTGACGCAGGTGGGTGAGAAGCTGGGCCGGATTCAGGTCGGAAAAATCGCGGACCTCGCGATCTACCGCCAGCAGGGAACCAAGACCCACCGCAGTGTGATCGACGCCGACGCAGCCGACGTGGTGATGACGATGCGCGGCGGCAAAGTGCTCTACGGCGATGCGCCGATCGTCGCCGCTTTCGACTCGACCAGCCTGTGCGAGACCCTCGATGTCTGCGGCGTGCTCAAGGCCGTCTGCACCAAGGGCGAGTTCACGACTCCCGCTTCGCCCGCCGCTCCGGCCCAGTCGTTGTCCGAACTCCAGGCGGCGAACGTCGGCATCTACCCGCTGTTCTTCTGCGGCCCTCCGGCCAACGAGCCCAGCTGCGACCCGGTACGCACCGCGCGCAACTCGAAGAATGGCTCGACGACCTACAGCGCAATCTCGGCGGCCGACATCGATGGCGACGGGATCCCCAACGCGCTGGACAACTGCCCCGACGTCTTCAACCCGGTGCGGCCGATGGACAACGGAAAGCAGGCCGACCAGGACGGCGATGGCAAGGGCGACCCCTGTGACGTCTGCCCGCTCAACGCCAACAGCACCACGTGCATGAAGCTCGACCCGAACGACGCCGACGGCGACGGAGTGCCGAACGGAATGGACAACTGCCCGGCCGATGCCAACCCGGCGCAGACCGACACCGACGCAGACGGGAAGGGCGACGCGTGCGACGCGTGTGCGGCTCCCAACCCCGGCGCTCAGGCGTGCCCGGCGACGATCTACACGGTGAAGAGCCCCACCGGCGGGCTGGTCGGCCAGAGCGTCTCGCTGGGCAATGTGCTGGTGACGGCCGTGCACGCGACCGGCTTTTTCCTCCAGGTCCACGAATCAGAGACCGGCTACACGACCCGCAACTACTCGGCGGTATTTGCGTACAAGCCCGGCTCGGGCCTCGTCGCCGGTGACCGGATCAACGTGACCAGCGCGGTGCCCAGCGATTACTTCGGGCAGCTCGAGCTGGCCCAGGTCGTCCTTCCGGTTTCTGCCGACGGCGGGACTTTGACTCTGACGAGTGGAAATGCGCTTCCCGCGGCCACGCTGGTCGCCAACCCCACCGACATCGCGACCGACGGCGGGCTCTCGAAGGCCCTCGAAGGCGTGCTGGTGACGATGAACAACCTCACGGTCACCAACGCTTCGCCGGTTCCGGGAAACCTCGACTCGGTTCCCACCAACGAGTTCGAAGTGAACGGGGCGCTGAGGATCAACGACCTCTTCTACAAGGTGCCGACGGCTCCGGTGGTCGGCCAGCAGTTCCTCTCGATCACTGGCCTGCTCAACTTCCGCAACGGGAACATGAAGGTCGAGCCGCGCAATGCGGCCGACGTGGTCCCCGGCGCTCCGTTGATTGCGGCGGTCGAGCCGAGCCAGGTCTTCATTCGGGAAGGGGCTTCGGCGACGCTGCCCATTCCGCTGACCGTGCGGTTGACCAACATCTGGACCAGCGATGTGGCCATCGGCGTCACGTCGTCGAGCCCGTCCAATCTGCTGATCGGCGACGGCGGGTTGATCATCGTTCCGATCGGCAGCCTGACCGCTGCGATTCCAGTGACCGGAGTGCTGCAGGGCGACGCCGGCGTGACCGCCACCCTCAACAGCTCGTCGAAGTCGGCTGCGGTTCGGGTGCTCGGCTTGACTGAGGTGTCGACCTTGACGGCGCTTTCTCCCACCGCCGCGAACGTGTCTCCGGGTGGAAAGGTGACGCTCACCGCACGGCTCGACATTCCTTCGACCACCGACACGGTGATTGCGATTGGCCTTGCCCCCGCGGGCTTCGGGACGGTCGCCGCGACGGTGACGGTGCCGGCCAACCAGGTCGAAGTCAGCTTTGAGCTGACCGCCGATGCCCAGGCGATGGGCAGCGCGATGCTCAGCGCCACTCTGGGCGCGGTGACCCGGAACACGGCCCTCTCGGTTCAGGCGGTGAACACCAACCACCTGCTGATTTCCGAGGTGGCGGTGCGTGGAGTCGTGGCCGACGGAGGCTCGGCGGTCTCGAACAGCGACGAGTTCATCGAGCTCTACAACCCCACCGCCGCGGCGGTCGACGTGAGCGGGTGGAAGGTTCAGTACAAGAGCGCGGCCGGCCCGACCTTCCAGGACAAGGCGATTCTTCCGGTCGGCACGGTCATCGCTTCGCGTGGATATTTCCTGATCGCCTCGAAGAGCTACGCCGGCGCGGTCGCTCCCGACTTGCGGCTGACCCTCGACATCGGCCTCGCAGCCGACTCGGGGCACGTTCGATTGGGAACGCAGGACGTGACGCTCGCCAAGGTGGACCCCGAGGAAGTCGATCGGCTCGGCTACGGCCCGCTCGCCGACTCGCCCGAAGGGACGGGGAAGACGGCGGCCACCGCGACCTTCACCGCCACGTTCGAGCGCAGGGCCACCCCCGGCTCGACCGCCACCTCGATGTCCGACGGAGGCTCGGACGCGACGAAGGGCAACGGCCTGGACACCAATCAGAATGCCGACGGGACCTCGAGCGACGGGGGTTTCCTTCCCGGGGACTTCTTCATTCGGGCCTTCCGCGATCCGCAGAACAGCTCCAGCCCGTCCGAGCCGTAAATTTGTCGGGTTCCTCCAGCGAGGTTCACCCCGGTGAGCGCATTGGCCGCTACACCGTGGTGCGCCGGCTCGCGGTGGGAGGAATGGCCGAGGTCTACCTCGCCCGCCATGAAGGCCCGAAGGGGTTTGCGAAGTGGGTGGTGATCAAGCGGGTCCTGCCCGGGCTGGAGGCCACCCAGAATTTTACCGCGATGTTCCTCGATGAAGGGCGGCTCGCGGCGCGGCTGTCCCACCCGGGCATCGCGCAGACCTTCGAGTTGGGCGAGCACGAGAACGGTTTTTTCCTGGTGATGGAATACGTGGCCGGCGAGTCGCTCAATCGCCTGGTCAAGCGGGCGGCGCTCGATTCGAAGCCGATTCCCGCAGGCTCTGCGCTGCGGGTGGCGATGCAGGTGCTCGAGGCGCTCGACTACGCGCACGATCTCAAAGGCGACAACGGCGATTGGCTCAGGGTCGTGCACCGGGACGTGAGCCCGACCAACGTGGTGATCACCTACCACGGCGCGGTGAAGCTGCTCGACTTCGGCATCGCCCACGCCGAGTCGCACCAGAGCCACACCGAGATCGGAACGGTGAAAGGGAAGGGCGGCTACATGGCGCCCGAGCAGGCCAGCGGCGCGCCGGTGGACCAGCGCACCGACATCTACGCGGTCGGCTCACTGCTCTACCTGCTCACGACGGGGGCAGGGCCGTTCGATGGCCACGAAGACGTCTTCGCGATGATTCGAGCAGCAGTGGAAGGGCGCTTCCCCAAGCCCAGTGAGCGCAACCCGGCGGTGAATCCCCAGCTGGAACAGATCATCTTGAAGGCGATGTCGCTCAACGCCGATGACCGGTACCCGACCGCGGGGTTGATGCTCGCCGCGCTCGAAGAACACGCGGTCTCGCGGCGGCTGTTTCCCAGCCCGCGTGAGCTGACGATGTACATGCGACAGCTCTTTCCCGATCGCATCGAGCTGGCGCGTTCGTATGACGAGGCGCCCGATGAAGCGGTGGTGGCCAAGATGGCCGAGAGCTTCAGCGACGCGGTGGGTGGCGAAATTGTCAGCGCGCCCACCCGGCTGGCCCGTCGTCCGATTTCCAAAGCCAACGCGCTGCCCGCCTTGTCGCCCCCGTCGCAAAGCCTGTCGTCGGTGAAGAGCCAATGGCCGATCGTGAAATCGCTGAAGTCCCAGGCGAAGCTCGTGCCGCTGGGCGCCGCCCCGGGTCCCACCACTTTGGTGGCCTCGATGAGGGCCGGCGAGCCCGCCGGGTTTGTCGGTGCCGTGCCCGCGTTGTCCCAGGCCTCCGAGCGCGCCACCCAGGAAACGGACGCGGTCTTGAGCTCGGGAGATTTCGAAGACAAGACCGTGGGGATCGCGTTTGTCGGGGTGACGGCTCCGCCCAGTGGGCCGGCGAGCACCGTGAGCTCCGAGATGGATCAGACCGGCCCTTCCCTCGCCAGCACCGGATCGGAGACGTTGGACGTGGGGGCCGACCCGGCTGAAATCCGAACCTCTTCGCTGCCCAACATGGCCAGTGTTGGAAACCTGGTGGCCCAAAACGCCTGGGCGTTCGTGGTGGCGGGGCTCGCAGCGGTGTTGCTGGGAGTGATGTTGTTGTGGGCGTTGAGCGGAGACTGAACCGGAACGACGGGCTTTATCGCGAGGCGTCGGCCAGCACCGCGTGGGGCCGGCCCGCTTTTTTTCGCTTCGCGATCATGCTCTTCGATTTCTTCGTCTTCTTCGCGGCAGTCACTCTCTTCGCCGGCTCGGGCTCTGCAGCCGTGTTTGCGACCACCGTCGGAGCGGCCTCGGACTCTCGGTGCGGGGACTTGAGCTCGAGACCCAGCTCGAACTTTCGAAGCTCGTCGGTGAACGTCCGCGCCTGGGCCTGGCAGCGCTGAAGCCTCAACCGCAGCGCATCACCTTCGGCGATGTAGAGCAGGTCCGGCTGCCGGCTGAATGCGCTTTCAATGCGCTGCGCGGCGGCGGTGAACGCCTTGAGGGCGAGCCGGTAGTTGGCGAGGCGATCGAAGTCGCTTTGGGCCTCATCGCGCGCCGATTGCACCTCGTCCCGCCGCTGCGAACAGTCGAGCTTGAGCATCGAGCCCAGGTCCCGCGCATCAATCGCCGGGTCCGGGTCGAGCCGGGCATCGGGGTTTTCATGCACACAGCCGACCAGGACGAGGCACAAACCCAAGGCAGCAAGAAGGCGCAGCACCCCCCGTTCGATCGCAAGGCCCGTGCGAGGTCAACCGCCGGGTTTGTCAGGTGTCGGTACGGCTCTTCCCTGCGCTCGAAGCGCATTCGGGAGGCCGGGCTCTCACTGAAATCGAATCACTTCCGGCGGTCGATGCCGTCGAGCAGGACCAGGTGCATGGTGCTGACCAACGGATCGTACGAGAGGGTCGTCGCGAACAACTGGTGGTGAACGATGACCCCGATGTTCGCAAACAGCACCGTGTGGGCGAAGGTGAGCGGGTCGATGTCCTCGCGGAACTCGAGGGTCTTCGTCTGGCCGTACCGGATGATGCTGGCGAAAGCCTGGACGTAGACGCTGAGCGCCTCTCGCAGGGCCTGGGCGACGCGGCCGTTGTTCTCGGCGCTCTCGGCGCTGATCAGCCCGAAGAAGATTCCCTGGTTGCGGTTGCCTTGCAGGAACGCGTGCATCCGTTCGATGAACGCCGACAGCTGCTGCTTCGCGGTCAGGCTCTGCCGGTTCTGGCTGAGCAGGGCGGTGAATTCTGCGACGTAGCGTTGATGCATTTCGTCGATCGCCGCCAGCAGCAGGTCTTCCTTGGTGGGGAAGTGCCAGTAGAGCGCGCCGGGCGTCATCTGAATGGTGCGGGCCAGCTCGGCCATGGTGGTGGCGAGAATTCCGCGGCGGGCAAAGACGTCGATCGCCGCCTGGAGGATCTCGCTGCGGGTGGCTTTCGCGCGCTGCTGTTTGAGGCCTCGGGCGGCACGGGGTGCGTCGGTCATGCGGTTCTCTTCCGGCCCGGTGTCATCGGCAAAATCGCAACCACTGCTCGGGCAACGGGGCCTGAATCATCTTCTCTGCCGAGTACTTGTCCATCAACACGAACCCCAGCTCGGCGACAAAGCATTCTTCGTTCTCCTGCGAGATTACGACCGAGACCCGGACGACGCGCGACGATTCTTTGATGATCCACGCGCGGCCCACGGTCTCGACCCCGATTCTCACCGGGCGGCGCAGCTTTCCTTCGACCGACGTCGTGAACCCGAACTTTTCCTTCAGCGCCAGCAAGGCCCACGCTCCGACTTCATCGGCGAGGGTCATCACCAGTCCCCCGTGCATGATTCCCGGAGGCCCCTGGTACTGCGGGCCCGGCACGAAGCGCGTCACCACCGCGTCCTGGTCCCGCTCGAACGCGAGGTGAAAGCCGAACGGGTGGTTGGGCCCGCAGCCGAAGCAGGTTTGTTCTGCACCGAAGAGATGGCCGTCGAGGCGCTCGAGCATTTCGTCCCGCCTATTACTAGAAGCGACCGGTGCTCGCTCTCGTTCTCGTCTGGCTGACTGCGGTGCCTGAGCCTTCGCTGGGCCAGAGCTTGCGCGCGCTCGCCTCGACCCGGGTGCTCGTCGCTCACCAATTGGTGGGCCAGAACGTTCTCGACGGCGTCTCGGTGCTCGCCTACCAGAACGCCGTCCCGCTGCGCATCGACGAGAAGCCCTTCACGGGTGCGGGCATCCTCCACGCGTGGGTCGGGCCCGATGGCTCGCCGCTGGGGAAGCTTCGCGCTTTTGTGGCGCTGCTCGAGGAATCAAGAGGGGTTCAGGTTGCGTGGGTCGAGCTTTCCTACGCGGACCTCAACGCCGACACCGACCCGAACGCGCTGTTCATCGCCTTTCAGAGCTGCCACGACGCGCTGAAGATCCGCTTTCCCCAGGTTCGGTTTTTGATCGCCACTGTGGGTCTGACCACGGTTCAGCGCGGGCTGCAGGGAATGCTGAAGAACAAGACGGCCAGCGGCGCCTTCGGAGAGCTTCAAAACGTGAAGCGGCACCAGTTCAATCAGCTGCTGCGTGCACGCTACGGGGGCAGCGCTTCGCTCTTCTTCGACCTCGCCGCGGTCACCTCGAGCGGCTGCTCGTTCGAGCGCGACGGGAAGCAGTGGCCGTGTCTGCTCGACGGGCTCACCGATGACGGGGGGCACCTGAATGCGCTCGGGCGCAAGAGGGCGGGTCGGGCGTTCATCGACGCGGTGGCCGCCGCGTTGTGAATCGTCTTTCGATGTGACTTCCGGCACAGGTGGAAGGGTCGCGCCCTGCGTAGGTTGCCGGCCATGACCTCCTCTCGATTCCTCGCAGCTGTGCAGGCCCCCGCGCAGGTGCGCAGTTCGGTGCGCACCTTTCGAAACACCACTCCTCGGCAGCCCGCAGGTACACGCGGTGCACAGAGCCCTGCCATGAAAACTTTCTCATTGTTGGCGCTGGCCTGCCTGGCCGCCTGTAACGCCCCGCATCAGACCGCGCGATCCTCTGGCTCATTGGCGGCGTCGAAGGACGACGCGCTGCTCTACGCGGCCGATACCGACAACGGGGTCCTGGGGGTGATCGACTTGAAGAGCGGGCAGAAGCTCGCCGAAGTGAAGGTGGGTCAGTCGCCGTGGCGGGTGGCGGTGGGGCTGGACGATGCGATCTACGTCGCGAACCGCGGCAGCCGAAGCGTGAGCGTGATCCGGCGCGGCGATTGGACCGTGGCTGCCGAGCTCGCCACCGACGTAGACCCGGTCGGAATGGTGGTCAGCGCCGATGGCCGAACGCTGTACGTGGTCTGCGCCACGTCCGCGACCGCCTCTGAGTACGGCACGCTCACCGCCTTCGACACCGCCACGCTGAGCGTTCAGTGGACCTTGAGCGTCGGCGACGAGCCTCGCGGCATCGCGCTGGTCGACGGCAACCGCGCGATCATCTCGCTGTATCGCGCGGGCGAAGTGGTCGAGGTGGATCTCGCCACCGGCAAGCTCGCTTCCAACGCCAGCACCACGCTCTACCAGTCGGCCAATCGCAGCGCGCTCGCCTCGAGCTCGAAGGCCGCGCTCACGTTTCACCCTCGGGCCGCGACCGATGTGATTGCGACTCCAGACGGGAAGCGGGTGTTCGTCACGGCGCTGCTGTCGCGCGAAGCGGCGATTCTCACTCCTCCGACTCCCGACACCCCGTACTACAAGGGCCAGGGGCCGAAGCTTGCGGGCTCGGTGACGAATGGAGCCATCTTCACCCTCGACACCGCTGGGGGAACGCTCACTCCGCAGGTCGATGACGTGTCGGTCGCCCGCTCGGGGTACGGGGACAACCTGCCTGGGTTTCCGCAAACCAACCTCGCGGTGAGCGGGTCGGCCCGGCGCTATGACCAGGACCGTCAGCGGCTTCCTCCGGTCGTGCTCCAGGGCCCGACGGTGGGCGTCGTCGACTACAGCGGCGAGTGGCTTTACGTCGTCAATCGCGAGACGAGCACCCTGGCGTTGATCAGCGCGACCAGCCGAAACGCGCGTTCCGCCGAGGAAACCTCGTGTGCGAATGGCGCTGCGTATTGCAATACGACTGAGCTGCCCTCGGTGCATTCGACGGTCGCGATTGGCAGTGGCTCGGACGGCCTGGTGGTGATGGGCGACAACACCACCGCGTACGTCTACAGCCAGTTCAAGCACGCGGTTTACAAGATTGGCTACGACACGTCCGCCAAGGGCATCGTCAGCCAGGGGTCGATCGCCCTCGTCGGAGGCGAGGTGCTCTCTTCCGAGCTCGTCGCCGGGCGCATCTTGTTCCACAATGCCAATGACCGCCGGGTCTCTGCGCTGGAAGCCTCGGTCGCCTGTTCCAGCTGCCACCTCGAAGGCCGCGACGATGGGCACGTCTGGAATTTCCCCGACGGTCCGCGCCAGACGCCCACCCTGGCGGGGCGCGGAACGGCAGACACCGCGCCGTACCACTGGAGCGGAGAGTTCGCGGGGATGAAGGAATTCCTCACCCACACCATCACCGCGCGCATGGGCGGGACCGGAGTCGACTCCACTTCGTCGAACGCGCTCAACGTCTTCATGGCCGCGATGCCGTCTCCGGAAAATGCCTACGCGAAGGCCGAGCTCACCCCGGCCCAGCAGCACGGGCGCGAAGTCTTCGTCAAAGCGCAGTGCGACACCTGCCATTCGGGAAAATGGCTCACCAACAATGCCAACGCTTCGGTCGGAACGCTCGCCGCGCGGGACAACGGGTTGGTGGTGAGCAAGGGCCTCAACGTCCCGTCGCTGAAGGGGTTGGCGCGCAGTGGCCCGTACCTTCACGACGGCTCGGTGACGACGCTCAACGAGCGCATCTTGCGAAATCCCGGCGACAAGCACGGAGTGACCAGCACGCTGAACTCAGGGGAAGTCGATGATCTCGTCGCGTACCTGCGGGCGCTGTAGGTCCGGTGGGGTCCAGGACCTTCGGGCTCACTTCAGCGCTCAGTAGAGAGGAAGAATTTCCGAGCCCTCGCGCAGGGCGTGCACGTCGCGATATTTCGCCGCGAGGTCGAGGCAGACATAGACCTTGCGCGGGTCGAAGAGCCCGAAGCTGGTCGAGAAGCACAGCTGGTCGTCGCCTACCCGCTCATACCCTTCACGCACCACGTCGTGCCCGTAGAGGACCACGGTGCCTTGGAGCGCCGCGAGGAACCGACGGGACTGCTCGGGGGTGGCCATCCGGCTCCAGAGCAGCGAGCCGAGAATCGGCACCCGCATGAAGCGCTCGATGTCGAAGTCGGCGTAGCCCTGCAGCTCGAGCTCTTCGAGTTGGCTGGGGGTTTTGATCTCGGCCGAAGGCGCGCCGTGCAGCATCACCGCGCCACAAGGAGCCCGGGCGACCAGCGGGAAAGTCGAGACCAGCGCGCGCAGTCGCCGCGTTCCTTCGAGGCCCAAAGTGGACTCGAGGACGCCCGCTTCATCGTCGTGAAACTTCGAGGTCACCGGCCCCCCGAAGTGCGCGTGGTCGTGGTTTCCCAACAGGCAGTGGACCCGGCCGGGCGCCCGCTGCTGCTCCTCGAGAAAAGCATCGACGAGCTCGGCAGACTGGTCGAGGTACGGCGTCCCCAGATGTTCGGGCCATTTTTGCACCGTCCCCTCGTCGGGGCCGTGGACCAGGTCTCCGGTCAGGACCAACTGGGCGTCCGGGCCCGCCGCGCGAAAGTGGGCTGCCAGCGCAACGAAGTCCTTCAGGTTCCCCTGGATGTCCGTCCCCACCAACAGGCGGCCCCGGTCGGGAAGCTGAAGAAAGCGCGTCACGGCCGACCGGTGTATCTGGGTGCGCAAGGATTCTAAAGCACGGTAGTTGCGCGCGCGGTAGATGCGGTGACAGCCGCATGGATCTGTTCTCTGCCCTCGATCCCCGTCTCGCGCCTTCCCTCCAAAACGAATGGGAACAACGCCGCGCGCGCTCGTCTCAACCGTTGGTCCGGGGAGTCACCGTCGCGCTGGTCGGGCACCGCGCCGCGGGAAAATCTTCGCTGCTGCCTCACCTGGCCCGACTGCTGGGTCAGGACGGCCTCGACCTCGACGCAGAGGTGGCGCGCAGATCTGGGCGAGCCTTGGGCGAGTGGGTGAGCACCGACCCGTCGGGGTTTCGCATCGCCGAGCGCGCGGTCTTCGAGTCGCTGCCCCGCGGATCCCTGGTGGCGTGTGGAGGAGGCTTTCTCGCCACTCACCCCGACGCACTTTCCGGGTCAGTGGCGGTGCTGGTCCCGATCAGCTTCGAGACGTACTGCGAACGATTGCGCGCCGACGTGACCCGCCCCCGCCTTCGCCCCGAGCTGACCCTCGAAGAAGAGCTGCGCCAGGTCTGGTCCGACCGCGAAGAGCGACACCTGCGGGTTTGCACCGTCGGCCTGGTCGACTTTCTGCTCGCCGCGGCGGCTGGAAAACGGCCACGCCGGGTGGTGACGTTGCCGCCGGCGGTCGACCCGCGTGCGTTTGCCGCAAGGGCACACAAATTTGGCGCTGAGCTGCTCGAGGTGCGCACCGATCTGACCGCGCCCGAGACGGACCTCGCCGCCGCTGCCGCCGTGCTGCCTTTGCTAATCGCCGAGCGCGGAACCCCCGTGCCCGGGCATTGGGTTCCGTTGGCCGAGCTGCTGGACACTGAAGGTCCCCGGGGCGAGGCGCGCGAGCTGCTCTCGCACCATGCGGCCTTGCCGATGACTGCCGACGAGGCACTGGCGCATTGGAAAGACGTTCCCCCCGGCACGAGGGTCAAGCACGTCGAGCCGCTGGGACCGCTGTCTGCCGCGTGGCGACTGCTCGAGACCCAAAGCCGACTGCAGACTCAATTCGGTCTCGACGCAGTGACGGTGCTCGCGACCGGCCCTCTGGCGCTTCCGTTTCGCGCGGTGCTCGCACGGAAAAACGCGCTCGACTACCTGGCGCTCGACTCGACCTTTAGCGCCGCTCCGGGCCAACGTCTGCTCGCCGATGCCGTGCGTGAGGCGCACGCGGGCTCTCCGTCTCGGGCCCGGCTCGGCATCCTCGGACACGAAATTTCACTCTCGCGTTCGCCTTCGATTCACCCTCAGCCTTTCGATCGCATCGAGCTGCCCGCGGACGCGGATGCTGCCGCAATGGTCCAGGCGCTGCGGCCGCACTACCGCGGCTTTGCGGTCACCCGCCCCTTCAAGTGCAGCGTGCTGACCGAAGTCGCAGTGAACACCCTGTGGCGAACCGGCGAGGGCTTCGAGGGTGACAACACCGACGTGCTGGGCGCGGTGGCCGCGCTGTCGAAGTTGGGCGGGTCTGCCTTCACCGTCCTGGGCGAAGGCGGGGTGGCCGATGCGCTCGCGGCGGCAGCCGTGCAGCTGGGCGTCGCGATGCGCTTCGTTCAGCGCGCCGACGCGGCCGGCCAACAGCTCAAAGGGTCCGTGGTCTGGACCTGGCCTCCGGGCCTCGAGGCCCCCGCTGGGTTGAACCTCGTGGGCGCGCGGGTAGGCGTCATCTCGTACGGCTCGCGTGGGCATCAGATCGCGCGTCAGATTCGAGCCCTGGGAGGAACCCCGGTGTGGCTCGGTGCGCGGTGGTTCATCGCCCAGGCGCGGGCACAACGGCAGCGATGGGAGGCGGCGACGTGAAAGCTCCAGGAAGTTACCGACCCGTGAATGACAAGTGGGGGCGATTTGCGTCGCTCGCTCCGAAGGGCGCGGCGTGGATCATCGATGCGAAGGTCGCCAGGCTTCACCCCGGCGTGGTCCGGTCTCTGCGCGCGCCGCTGCACGTCGAGCTCGTCACCGCGGGCGAGGCGCTCAAGTCGACTCGAGCGCTCGAGAGAATCGCTCCCCGATTGCTCCAGCTTCCGCGCGGAGGAACGCTGGTCGCGGTCGGAGGTGGCACGGTCGGCGATTTTGCGACCGTCGCCGCGCACCTGGTGAAGCGGGGCGTGAATCTGATTCAGGTGCCGACGACTTTGCTGGCCGCCGTCGACAGCAGCGTGGGCGGGAAGGGCGCGCTCAATGTCGGCGAGGTGAAGAACGCGTTGGGCGTCTTTCACTACCCCTCGCAAACGCTGCTGTGCGCCGACTTCTTTGCCACCCTCAGCCCGGCCCAGCATCGCGAAGGAATCGCAGAGGCGCTGAAGATGGCGGTCTGTCTGGACGCCGCGGTCTGGAAGAATTGGTCGCGCCGCGCTCCGCCGACGCTCGAGCTCGTCAAGACCGCGCGGCAGTTGAAAGAACGGGTGTGCCGGGCCGACCCCTACGAGCAGACCGGGCGCAGAAGCGTCTTGAATTTTGGCCACACGTTTGGGCATGTGATCGAAAGCCTCAGCCGCTTTCGGGTGCGGCACGGAGAAGCCGTCGCCCTCGGAATGCTCTGCGCGCTCGATGTCGGGCGGGCGATGGAAGTCACGCCGCTGGCGCTGGGCCAACAGGTCGAAGCGGTACTCGCTGAACGCACCGGCGCCGCCCGCCCCCGGCTGGCTTCGGTGCTCGAAAATCACGCCTCCGAAGAAGTCGAACGCCTGCTCGGCGCGGACAAGAAGTCGGTCGGGAACGGGCTGCGAATGGTGCTGCTGGTGCGCCCGGGGCTGGCGCGCCTGGTCGATGTGCCGAGGTGGCGATGAGTGCGTGCCGAGGTACTGGGCGGGTGAAGCAGGGCTTGGCCGGATTCTGGCGTCCCCTTTCGCCGGCAGGTATCAACCCCCGGAGACGCAAATGAGCACGGGCTTCGACGCGGTGGTGGTGGGTTCGGGCCCCAACGGGCTGGGCTGCGCGATCGAGCTCGCTCGCGCCGGAAAGAGGGTGATGGTGTTCGAGGGCCAGCCGACCTTCGGCGGAGGAGCCCGCAGCGCCGCGCTCACTCTTCCCGGTTTCACCCACGACCTCTGCTCGGCGATTCATCCTCTCGCCGCCTCGTCTCCCTTCTTCCAGTCGATGCCGTTGGAAAAGTTTGGGCTCACCTGGCTTCACCCCCCATCGCAGCTGGCCCACCCGCTGGACGATGGAACGGCGGCGGTGCTCGAGCGGTCGATGGAAGCCACCGCGGACACGCTGGGCCCCGACGGGAAGGCGTGGATCACCCTGATGAAGCCGTTCGTAGATCGCTGGGACGACTTCAAGAGCGTGCTCTTCGACCCGGTGATGCGCATTCCAAAAAGCCCGCTGCTGCTCGCGCGCCTGGGGATTCATGCGCTGCGTCCGGCTTTCGATTTCGCCGAGGAAGAGTTTGTGGGCCCGCTCGCGAAGGCGCTCTTCGCCGGGTGCGCGGCCCATTCGTTTGGAAAGCTGACCTCGCCGCTTACGTCCTCGCTGGGGTTTGCCCTGGGCGTCAGCGGGCACGCGGTGGGCTGGCCGACTCCGCGCGGAGGCACCCAGAAAATCACCGACGCGCTGCTGGGGTATTTCAAGTCGCTGGGCGGAGAGGCGCGGGCCGATTTTCCGGTGCAGTCATTGGGGCAGTTGCCCGAAGCGAAGGCCTACTTCTTCGACACCGGCGCGCGGGTAATGGCTTCCATTTGTGGAGACCAACTGCCTTCGCACTACCACCGCGCGATGGAACGGTTCCGGCCCGGTCCGGCCGCGTTCAAGCTCGACTACGGGCTCGACGGGCCGATGCCGTGGACGAACGAGGCGTGTCGTCGCGCGGGCACGCTGCACCTGGGCGGCACGATGGCGATGGTCGCCCAGTCTGAAGCGCAGGTGAATGATGGGATTCCTCCCGAGCGGCCGTACGTGCTCGTCGCGCAGCAGAGCCTCTTCGACGACACCCGCGCGCCGACGGGCAAGCACACGCTCTGGGCGTACTGTCACGTGCCCAACAACAGCACCTTCGACATGACCGAACGAATCGAAGCGCAGCTCGAGCGCTTTGCTCCCGGCTTCCAACGGCTCGTGCTCCACCGCGCGACGAGGCGACCGCAGGACTTCGAGGCCGGAAACGCCAACTACCAGGGAGGAGACATTTCGGCCGGAGGGATCGATGGTCTGCAGATGTTCTTCCGCCCGTCGGTCTCCATCACTCCCTGGGCGACGCCGAACCCCAAAGTGTTTCTGTGCTCGGCTGCGTCTCCGCCGGGTCCGGGCGTGCACGGTATGTGTGGGTTCTGGGCGGCCCGCACCGCGTTGGATCGCGTCCTGGCCTGAGGATCAGCTCGTGCGCCCCTCTCTCGCCTTCGCTGCGCTGGCCCTGACGCTGGTCTCGACTGAAGGCCAGGCGGCCACCACTCTGGCCATTTCGTACTTCGACAACGACACCGGGCAAGCCGAGCTCGGACCCTTGTCGAAGGGGCTGGCGGACATGCTGATCACCGACCTGCTCAACGTCACCTCGATCAAGATCGTCGAGCGCGCGCGGCTGCAGTCGGTGCTCGACGAGCTCAAGCTCTCGCAGTCGAAGTTCATCGACCCCAAGACCGCCCAGAAGCTGGGGAAGGGAGTCGCCGCTCAATTCATTCTCACCGGCAGCTACCACCTCACCGGTGACGCTTTTCGAATCGACGCGCGAATCATCAAGGTCGACAGCGGCGCCATCGTGGGGGCCAACAAGGTCGAGGGGAAACGCGACGAGTTCTTCGCGATGGAAAAGGAGCTCGTCGACCTGCTCGTCGGGACCTTGAATCTCAAGCTCAGCTTCTCGGAGAAAGGAAAGCTGCGCAGCAACCAGACCGAGTCGTTCGATGCGTGGTCGAAGTACAGCGCGGGCCTCGACGCGACCGATCGCGGCGACGGGCAAAAAGCCCAGGCGATGTTCCTCGAGGCGCTGAAGGCCGACCCCAACTACCGCGCGGCGAAGAACGCGAGCCAGCGGCTGATGGCGCTCTTCCAGAACCTCGACGACGCCCAGGTCAAAGGGTGGGACGCCCAATTCAAGGCGCTGGATCCAAAAGCGAAAGACTTCGCTCAACAGGTCGAGAAGCTGCTGATCGACTCGGACACCACCCGCGACGAAGGAATGAAACAAAAGCTCGCGCTGCTCAACTGGTTGCTCGAGCGAGATCTCACCCCGACCACGATTCCGGAATTGAACCGGGTCGCGCTGGACGCGATCGTCCTCTCGGGACGCTTCGTCGATTATCCCGCCGCCTGGGATTTCGTGATCGGCACCTGCGACTACTTCGCCCGCCGGATGCCGAAGGACATGTCCGTCATCGGCAGCTGTCGTCGGGACCTCAAGTCGATCACTTCCGCGCGAAATGATCCGGCCCGAACCGAGCGAATGACCCAGGCCTGGCTCGAAGAAGAGGCCCGGTACGTGAAGCTCGAAGCCGACAATTGGATGGGAGTGCTCGCGCGCAATCACCAGCCGATCTTCAAGCTGCTCAAGGGCTATTCCGCGAAGGCGAAATAGCAGGGCCCCCCAGAGCTCAGAGCGGGACGGGCACCGGGGTCAGGTCTTTCGGCAGCGGGCGACGCGGCGGCGGCGGGGGCTGAAGCTCCACCGGCGGGGGCGGCTGATTTGCGGATTTTCGCCCGTAGTTCAGGGCTCCGACGCTCGGGTCGATTACCGCGGTTTTTTGTTCGGTCGCAAGGTGCGCCTCGATCTTTCGCGCTGAGATGGTTGGGGCGCACTGAACCAAGGCGCTGTCGAAACCAGCGACCGGATCTGAAGTAGAAGAGGCCGGTGGAGGCGACTGAGCCAGAACGGCGTGTGGACCTGCTGCGAGAAGTGGTGAGCCACGTCCGAACGCAAAATCGGCTGCCAGAGGTGCAGCCCTTTCGGCATCGTCATATTGCCCATCGGAAGGTAATCGACGAACTGATCGACCAAGGATTTTTGAGGGCCGAAGGCGCATCCTACCGTCCGACGCTCGCTGCACTTTGGGAGTGCTCGTTTCCCGACGCGACCGCCGAGATCGAAGTGTGCAATCGGCTCCTTCCCGCGCTTCGTGAACTCTACTTGAAGCACACCGGCAAGCAGTTGACGGTTGAGGACATCGCGGCTTCTGCGTCGATGCCGGTGGTGGATGTGAGCCGTGCGTTGCTCTACCTGCGTGAAACGTCGATCTGCAACGGCTCGCAGATCGAACAGTTCTCCGGCTTGCCTCGCGCCATCAATCTTCACGAGAGAGTCTTCGACGTTGAACAAATCTCGATGACCCGCCCGCAGGAAAAGGCGGAGGGGCCCCCGGTGGCGTTCATCCCGCATCGACTTTCATTGCAACCGTCGCCACCTCCCACCCCAGAGCCCGAGGTGCAAGCCGCACTTGAAGCGATTGCTCCGGCTTTGGCCGCGTCGTACCGGCAGGCGCTGCGCGATCTGGACGATGAGCGCCGGGAGTCCTTCGTCGGGGTGGCGACCGAGATGCGCGAGGTGTTGACCAAGGTGCTGCACTCCCTCGCTCCCGACGACCAGGTTCGAGCCCAGCAGGGCTGGAAGCCGGAGGGGAACGACGACCGACCAACCCGAAGACAACGCGCCGCGTTCATCTTGCGGACCAAGTCGGAGGCGACAAGCAGGACCGTTCGACAAGCCATCGACCAACTCGACGGTGGCCTGGATCACCTCACTACGCGGCTCTACGACCGTGCCAGCAAGTCGACCCACGGAAGCGCCGACAGCAAAGAACTCGTCACCCTTGGTGGATACTGGCGCTCGCTGCTCAGAGACCTCCTGCTTTGAGCAGGATCGCAGATGGCGGCACGCCCTACGAGAAGACCCACTTCTCCTTCCTGATTAGTTCGAGAAACCCGATGCAGGGAATCTCCTCTGCTCGACAGACGTCTTGGATTTTCGGCTTCTTCATGCTGCCCGAGAATCCTTCCTTGGTGACCACGGTCGCGTTTCGTACCGAGGCCAGCGCGATCACGAAGGGGTCTGCGCCGCTTCTGCCGGGCTTGTGCTCAAGCAGCCTTCGATAGGCGTTGGTGATCCGCTTGCCCTCGATGAGCAGCGTCGCATCAAGCTCAATGACTCCGGCCGAGTGATCCTTGACCCACTCACAGAGGCCGTCGTCCTTCCCCGCCTTCTTCTCCAGTTCCAGCAAGACGTCCTTGGGGGTGATCAACCTGCCGGCCTTCACGAGTGCTGGCAGGTAGTCGCTCCACAATTTTGGCGTGACGTCCTTCGGATAGTTCTCCACCCAGGCCGCGATGAAGGCGCTCGTATCAAGGCAGTAGGTCACGTTTCTGCCCCTGCCTCGTACTCGCCCTTCATCACGCGGTTTTCGATGTCGTGGAGGTACTTCACCCGAACGTCGAGATAGTCGGCGACGTCGCTCAGAGTGATCTTCTGCTGTCGATACGCGGCGACCACCGTTCGCACGAACGGGATTCCGAGCCTTGAAACGACCTTGACGTCTTGTGGGACGGGTCCGCCCTCGGACTTGCGAACGGGCGTCCGCCGAACAAGTTCGCGGTGAAGAGATTGGTACTCCTTCCTCGACAGGTGTCGCGCCGCCAAGAGTCGTCGGAGAATCACCTGCTGGCTCACTTTGAAGCGATTGGCCTCAGCCCTGAGGGTGTTCCAGTCAAACCGATCGGGACTGCGCTCGTCAGAGGACCAAGCAAGCGACGACAGCGGGACGAGCAGCGCGCCCGCAAACTCGTTGCACCAAACCTCTTCCGCAGCGTGCGGATCGTTGAGCACATCGTCCGAATCACGGGTCGCCTCGCTTCGAAGTAACAGGTGACCGAGTTCGTGCGCGAGCGTGAAAATGCGACCACGTACCGCATCGCCGGAGTTGAGCAAGACGATCGGGTACACACTGTGGAAGACCGACAGCCCCCGCATTTCTTGAACGTCGATGCTGGCCGCTTGGAACGTGAGTACGCCAAGTTCTTCAACCGCGTGACGCCACGCTCGAAAGGCTTGGTAGTCGTCTTTCCAGCGCTGCTGAGACGCCAGTGTGATGCCCAGTACCGAACGAATTCTGTTCCCGATTTCGGTCGGGCTGTCCGCTTGGGACGCCTTCTCGCGAAACGATTCAGGCTCGTCCCCCACTTCAGGTGCAAGGGCCAACGCGATCTCACGACGTTGCAGCGCCTGGCGCAGTTGGAGCGCGAGCTGAAATGACAGCGCGAGGTCGTCGCTTTCTGGCAGGCGTCGAAACGCCTTCATGACCGTGAAGTCCTTTGGAACATCATCGAGCAGGAAGAATGCGAGCGGGCGCTTGTAGAGGTCGGCCAGATGGCGAAGTTGTGAGACGGTCGGTTGCTCCGTGCCCGCTTCCCACGCCTGTAGACGAGCGACGTCTACGCCAGCTTTTTTGGCGGCTTGCTCCTCGTCCGCACAGGCTCGTTTCCGAGCCCAGAGGAGCGTGGCGGGGTTGATGGGTACTTCGGGCGTGGGCATTGGTTCCTCGGGTCAGCCTATTCGCAGGGGCTGACGCTTCCGGACCTCCTGTCCAGGCGGCAGTATTTGCTGACGTTCCCCGGTGCCAGCGAAAGGAAATGGCAGAATCACGCTGCCTTCCCGTGACGCTCGTACACGTGCTGGAAGACGACCCCCGCTTTCACTTTGTAGACGTCCGGGGTGTAGGCCCGAGGTAGCCCTTCGTCGAGCGCCTCCTCGATGGTGTCGCGCACCCGGGCGCGCGCCTGCGCCGTCTTCTGCCAGTCCACCGTGACCATCGACTGCAACTTCGCCAGGAGCTTGCGGGCGACCTTCTTCACCTCGTCGCGCTCAGCCGGAGAAAGTTCGGGGCCGGGCCGCGTGAGCAGGTCGAACACCACCAACTCCTCTTCGGAGAGCTGCTCCCTGACGTGGCGCGCTTCCTCGTCGGTCAGCGTACGGCTCAGCGTCAGCAGTTCCTGGAAGATCTGCTCAATTTGCGTGCTGCCCGAGTTGTAGACCTCGATGAGCGCCTCGAACTTCTCGCGGAGGTCCACCCTCGTTTCGTTCACCGAGATGAGGCGATCGAGTTGCGCGCGAATGGCGGCCTTGAGACGTTCAAGGTCCAGGTTCTTCGTCTCAGACGCCTTGAAACGCGCCGCCAATGCTTTGAAGTCGATGCGCGAAAGATCGATGGGCGGAGGTCCGTCTCGGGAAATTCGCGCGCCCTCAATGGAGCGATCGAGCACAACGCCGATTCCTTGAAGGACGGCAGCGAGGTCCGTCTTCTCAGGCGCGGTCTCGGCGCGAATCTTGTCCGAGAGGGCGGTCACGGTCGACATGCGCGTGACGAACTCGACGGCCGACCTATGCGGCTTAACCGCAGCGAACAGGCGCTCGGCGAGCCGCGCCTGCGCCAGGAATTCCTTCCGCCTGACGTCTGCCGCCAGGAGAACGTTCACAGCCCTCTCTACGAGAGTCAGCCGTTCGAGTGCGGCATGCGCAGCCTCGATCGCCGTCAGGCTGACGCCGACGCCAGCGCAGAACTGGTCAAGGGCGGTCAGCGTGACGCGCAACTCGCCCACCAACTCGTCCTTTGCTCGTACCGGCGTCTTGGTGCTTCCTGCCGTGCCGTAGATCGCGAGCGCTCGCTCAAGCGATGCGAACACGTTGGCGTAGTCGACGATGACCCCGCTGTGCTTCCCCGGGTAGACGCGATTGGCACGCGCGATGGTCTGCATCAGCGTGTGGTTCCGCATCGGCTTGTCGATGTAGACGGTCGAGCAGTTGGGCGCGTCAAAGCCCGTCAGCCACATCGCGCAGACGAAGACCAGGGAGAGCTGGTCCTCGGGGTCCTTGAATTTCTCATCAAGAGGCGGCTGCGACTCCCTCATCCGCGTGCGGTGGGGGACCATGTCCAGCCCGAGGCGCTTCATGTCCTCAATCTCGTTCTGGCCGGGAGAAACGATGACCGCCATGTCCACGGCTTCCAAACGGAGAAGCCGCTCGACCAGCGGAGCACGCTCGGCGTCGGTCAGCTCGTAGTTACCGAGAGCATCGCGCACCCGCATCGTTTCCGCGTCCCACCGGCGTTTAACCTTCGACCAAGTTCGGAGCGCAGTGGCCTTGTCGATGGACACCACCATCGCCTTTCCCTGAAAGCCTCGGCCGAGGTAGTGCTGGACGATGTCGTCGGCGACGGTGTCGAGCCGGTCGTCGCGCGTGATGAGGTGGTACTGCTGCCCCAGCAGGGTCTGAAGCCGACCCTCGGTCGCATCGTCCAACGCCGCCTCGTCGATGACGTCGTAGATGTCGTCGCTGAGGTCGGGGTTGGTGAGGCGCAGTTCGGGTGTTCGGTTCTCGTAGAAGAGGGGAACCGTCGCGCCATCCTCGATGGACTGCTGGAAGTCGTAGACGCTGACATAGTCGCCGAACACCTCGCGAGTGCGCTCCTCACCCGCGATGAGCGGCGTTCCGGTGAACGCAACGAAAAGCGCGTTCGGCAGCGCCGCGCGCATGTTCATCGCGAGAGTGTCGTACTGGGACCGGTGCGCCTCGTCGACGATTACGATGACATCGCGCCGGTCACAGAGCGCTTCGCTCGTCTGGAACTTATGGATGAGCGTGAAGACGTAGCGGTGGTTCTCCTTCAGGAGCTTTCGCAGGTCCGCGCCGCTCGTCGCGTGGCAAACCTTTGTGTCTTGAACCGCGCCACAAGCAGCGAAGGTCTTCGCGATCTGGTCATCGAGTTCGACACGATCGGTAACGACCACGAATGTCCAGTCGCCGGGGACGGTGCGCAGGATTTTCTGCGCGTAGAACACCATCGCGAAGCTCTTGCCGCTGCCCTGCGTCTGCCAGAAAACGCCCGCGCGGCCGTGCCCAGCCTCTCGTGCTGCGAGCGTCGCGCCGATGGCGTTGTTCACGCCGAGGACTTGATGATTCTGCCCCAGAATTTTCGCGAGCCCCGTCTTGTGCTCGGAGAACAGTGTGAAGCTCGCGACGATGTCGAGCAACCGCACCTTGTCGCAGGTTCCGCGTAGAAGAACTTCCAGGGAAACCTTGCGTGGCTCGTCTTCGCGCTCGATGCGTTTCCACTCGAAGAACCGGCCCCAGTCAGCGGTCAGCGAGCCGACGCGACTGTCGGTGCCGTTCGAGGCAACGAGCATCGCGTTGTAGGCGAAGAGCTGCGGCACGCCGTTGAGCTGGTGCTGATAGCTGGTGAGGTTCTCGTCGAACGCCTGCCGTGCCCCAACGTCCGGTCGCTTCAGTTCGATGACGACTAAGGGCAGGCCGTTCACGAAGAGGACGACATCGGGGATGCACTTGTAGAGCGGCCCCTGGAATGACACCTGCTGGACCGCGAGGAAGTCGTTCTGCTCGGGGTGCTCCCAGTCGATGACGCGCAGCGTGTGGGGCTCGTCCTTGCCGGTGCGCCCGTCCTTGACCGACACCTTCACCCCGGCGGTCAGGACGCGGTGCACCTCTCGGTTCGCCGCCGCTGGGCCCATGGCGACCCGGTCGCGGAGCAGTTCATCTACGGCCAAGTCGATGGCCGTTGCCTGGACCCCGGGGTTGAGCCTCAGCAGGGCAGCGCGCAGACGAGGTGCGAGCACGACCTCGCGCGCTGACTCGCGTCCCAGCGTCCCGACTGTGCCGAACGTTTCCTCGTCCGCCGAAACAGTGGTCCAGTTGAGCGCGGCTAGGACCTCCATCGCTGCTTTCTCGACCAGTGCGCTCTCGGAGTAGGCGTGAGCGGTCACGCAGCTTCCTCGACGGGGAGTTGGCCGGAGAGAAGGCGAGGAAGAAGCAGGTCACGTGTACTCCGCAACAGTCTCGCTCGACGCTGCAAATTGAGGATCGCCTCTGAGGTGGCGCGGGCAGCATCCTCGAATTGCGCAGACAAGTCGGATGGTGGCACGGCCAATTCGATTCCGCGAAAGACGCCGCGACTGATCTCTTTGAACGTCGCACCGGTTGCCAGGCGCTCAAAAAGAGGGACGCTCTCGCGCACCCAGTGAAAGAGCAGGTGAACTGGCATTCGCGCGCTGGGGATGCACGTAATGAATCCTTGGTTCGTGCATGCCGGCTGCGTGTTGATCGCAATCGCGCCAATGGTCGCTCGACTCGTCAGCATCACCGCCCCTGGCATGAACAGCTTCGCCGAGCTCTCGGCTAGTCCGCGCTCGGTGATTCGCTCCGAGGAGTCATCCATGAACATCGTCTTCGCACCAGTGATGTCGCTTGGCGCGAACCACTGGGTCGTGCCGTCTATCCAGTAGACCGAGTTCTTCCGCGAGGGCGTCCCGCCACCCAGAGTCTCGAACACATCGGCAACGGGCAAGACATCCCAACCCTTTGGGATCTTCCCCAGCGCCGACTCGACGAGCGGTACTTTCTCGTGGCCGGGGTAGCGAAACCACACGAACCACTCGCGGTAGAGGGCGCGCGCCATCTCGTCGAGGAGCCGGATGCGTCGCTCGCAGTTGTCGATGAGGTCGTCGTAGCTGGAAAGGATGCCCGCAACGCGGCGTTGCACTGGGAGTGGCGGGACGAGGACCTTCACTGCCGCAATGCGCTTCGGTGCCGTGTGACGCACCTTGGTGCCACTCGCGGATGCCCTAATCTGTTGGCGAACAAGGGGCGTGTTGAAGAGGTGGTAGGCGAAATCGAGGTCCACGCCTTCGCGAACACTGATCAGCCCCAGTCGCTGGTTGTGAAGGTAGAGGTCATTGCTGGGCACTTT
Source organism: Archangiaceae bacterium (assembly GCA_043750125.1). Classification (GTDB taxonomy): domain Bacteria; phylum Myxococcota; class Myxococcia; order Myxococcales; family Myxococcaceae; genus JAGSPQ01. The sequence goes on from JAYVCD010000146.1 coordinate 27,199, forward strand.
CGCCGACGAGCCAAGTAGACCTTCAGCCTGCTCTGTCATCGCGACGAGCACGTCGCCTCGGCTGAGCACGTACTCGGACGGAATTGGCCCCGTGTACCACTTCTCCTTGTCACCCTTTGCGCGGAACCCGCCGCCCTCAGAGAAGTTGCCGGGAGTGAGCACGACGTGCGTCCCTTGGCTGGCGAAGTACTCGCCAAGAAACGCGAACCCGTGCCTGACCTCTAGCAGGTCGCCCAGAGTGCACGTGCGCCATTGGTTCATCAGGCCCCCAGGATCTCTATCGCATTCTTGGCGATGGTCTTCTCCAGCTTGTGGGCACCTGCAGTCAGCGTCTCGAACTCCTCGTTCAACGCCTCGAACTGCGCCTTGAAGTCCTCGTCGCTAACCTCTTCGCCCGGCGCAACGCCGACGTAGCGGCCCGGGTTGAGGCTCCAGCCCTGCGCCTCGATCTCCTTCACGCCCATGACTTTGCAGAGGCCCGCCACGTCCGTGTACTTCGCCTTCTTGCCGAAGACCTCTGCCAGCTTCGCGCCCGCTTCCTCGCCGCCGAAGGTCAGGTCGAGCGCCTCCCCGCGATAGAGCCGGACGATGTTCGCAAGGAACCCGAGCTGTCCCGGAGTCCAGTCGCGGTGTGCGCGGTCGACCTGCCGGTATACGTGGCGGGCGTCGATGAAGAGCACCTGGTCCTTCCGCTTCGACTGCGCCTTGCCTCGGTCGAGGAACCAAAGGGTGCAGGGCAGGGCACCGTGTAGAACATGTTCGGGCCGACCGAGACCATCGCGTCCACCGCTCGCGCCTCGACGAGCTGTTTGCGGAGGTCCAGTTCGGAGTGCCCCGCGTCCGACGCCGAATTCGCCATCACGAACCCAGCTCGCCCGGTCTCGTTGAGCGCCGCGTAGAAGAGCTGGATCCAGAGGTAGTTCGCGTTGTCCGGCTTGGGCAGCCCGAACGGGAACCGGCGACCCGCGCCGACCGAGTCCTTCAATCGGCCCTTGTCCACGCTGTTCACGTTGAACGGCGGGTTGGCGAGTACGAAGTCGAAACGGCCAGCCAGCTTGTGCGGGTCGTCGTAGTAGCTGTTGATTTCGCCGCCGTGCCGGATGTCCCCCTCCAACCCGTGTACCGCGAGGTTGAGGCGACAGAGGCGACCCGTGTCGTCGGTCTTCTCGACGCCGTGTATGGAGAGTTCGGCCGCGCCACCGTTCCTTTTGTGCTCGGCGACGAAGCGCGCGCTCTGAACGAACATGCCTCCCGAGCCGCAGGCAGGGTCTAGAACGCGCCCCTTGAATGGTTCCAGCACCTCGACGAGGAGACGCACGATGCTGGTCGGCGTGTAGAACTCTCCGCCCCCCTGTCCCTCGGACATTGCGAACTCGCCGAGGAAGTATTCGTAGATCTTCCCGAAGGTGTCGCCTTGGAGGTCCACGGCAATAGTGGAGAAGGTCTTCAGGATTTCTTTCAGCGAGTGCGCGCTGAACGCCTGGTACGTTTTGGGCAGAACGCCCGCGAGCTGCGTGTTGTCGCGCTCGATGGCGCGCATGGCGTCGTCGACAGCGTGACCCAGCGACTTTCCACCCTTGCCGCCCTCCGGGTACTCCAACAGCCACGAGAAACGAGCCTCGGCGGGAAGGTAGAGGGTGCTCGCCGCGTGGTAGGCGGTTGCGTCGTCGACGCGAGACCCGCGCCGAGACGATGTTCCTTTCTCCAGCTCGGATCGCCTCGCCGCGAACTTGGCGTCGGCGAAGCGCAGGAAGATCAGCCCCAGCACCGGCTCCGAGTACTGGGTGCCCTTGAGGCCGCTGTTCGCGTGAAGCTCGTCAGCGGCATCCCAGAGGCGCTTCTCTAGGGTAACGGTTCCGGCGTCCTTCGAGGGGGTGGCGATCCAGCGCATTTGCTCACGCTACGCGAGGTTGCGCTGTGAGGGGATCTCGATCATCGAACAGCACGCTTGAGAACTCCGAGCGTGACGACTGGTGTCGCGCAATGCCCTTCGAATGTGAAGCCAGCGTGGCCGCGCCGCTGGGAAACGTGCTGGTGATCGCGCGCCTCCGCTCACCCCTCTTGGCGTGACCAGCCGCCGCTGGGTGATCCGCCGAAGCTGCCTCGCTGGTTCTCCAACGTCGAAACGTCGATTGCCGTAGCTTCCCAGGTGGACATGAAGACCGTTGCGCCAAGGTTGGAACCGCACGTCGTCGACGCCCTCGCTCGCGTTGGCCGGGTTGGCAACCTTGGAAAGCTCGCAGCGAGGTTGGACGAGGTCCTCCGCGAGGGCATCTCGCGCTTCAGCAACGTCCCTGCCAAAATCGAGTTTCGCCTCTTGACGACGCGTTTGCAGGATCTAGGACCCGACAAGAGGAAGGCTATTGTTTTCTTGTTCGCAGAAAGTGCCGGGTGGGCGGGGGCTTTTTCACAGGTGCACACGCTTCGCGCGCGCGAGATGCTTCTAGAAATCGTCTCGGGCCTCAACGAACAGCGGTACACGCGGGTTGCATTTTCGGCACGCTCGCTCATCGAGACGGCGGCTATTGCGAGCTGCTACGCGAAGGACCAGGCGAAGAACTGCGCCTTTCTGTCAGCAATGACCGTCGGAAAGCTCAGGCGAGTTTCAAAGAGCCTAAACGGGGACGAGGTGGATCAGCTCGGCGCAGCTTGGACAGAACTCAGGGAGACGATGACTCGCGGCCGATTCAAGTGGGGTGCCACAGACTGGGTCGACCTTGCTGCCAGCTACAAGGTCGACCCAAAGACCAGCAAGCACCAAGTGAATGTGCTCACCGCAATTCAGAAGCTTCAGTTTGATGAGATGGGGCTTGCCGGTGGCACCGCCATGTTCTGGTTCGAACTCCTCTCCGATTTCGTTCACCCGAATTTTGGGGCCTCTGTCCTGAAGATTCGAGAATTTGCGAGGGAGTCGAAATTCATTGCGCGCCACGTCTACGCCGATCCGGTGCCGGAGTCGGACGTCGGAGATGTTCTCGTCTCGTTTCTGATGCCTCCGATTTCCAATGCGGTCCGAATAATCGACGAGTCGTTGCAGCCGTTCCGCAAGGCTCACTCTAAGGCGACCGAAGTCTTGGCCTCGCTCGGCTGACCGGACCGTGGGCCGCCGACGCAGTGGTGGTGACGAAGGGAAAGTTAACGCTCTATCGCGGCATCGCTGTCGCTGACGAGAACGCCGAACCGGTCCGCAAGGCGATCTTGGAACGTGGACTCCTTGGCGATGAGGGTAGCTGGAAGTTCGTGCTCCGCGACCTCAGACCGAGGCTCGAAGCGATCTTCGAGTCGCCGTCGAAGTTTCGGGAGATCGAGCCTTCCGCAGGCCCCGAGTTCAAGATGTTCAATGCCTGCGGGGACGTTGAAGGAGCGACCTACTACGCGTGCAAGCACAACCGGACCGAGAAGAAGACGTCGAGGAAGTTCGAACCACAAAATCGCACCGGAGGGACGGTAGCACGGTGGGCAGCGAGGACCGGCGAGCCGTGAAGTTGGGTGGGGAGCAGGC
>JAYVCD010000147.1:0-6062 GCA_043750125.1 Archangiaceae bacterium
CCACGCGCCCAACAGCTCCGGGGAAGTCCCGTTCTCCCACGGGGCCAGCGCCTCGAAGAATTCGCGCGCCGAGCCAAAGCGATCTTCGGGCCGAACGGCCAGCGCCCGGCCGAGCAGCTCGACCACCGCCAGGTCCAGCTTCGGGTTCACCGCCAGGGGCGAGTCGAGCTCACCGGCCGCAATTCGCGCCGTGACTTCGGCCGCCGTGCCCAGGGCTGGAAGTCGCCCGCACACCAGCTCGAACAACATCAAGCCGGAGGCGAAGACTTCACTTCGGGCGTCGGCCGCTTTTCCGTGCGCCTGCTCGGGGCAGACCGTCGAGCGCCGCAGCGGCTCGCCCACTGCCGCGCGCAGCCGCGCCCGACCCAATCCAAAGTCGGTCACCACCACCCTGCCCTCGCAGGTCACCCGCACCTTCTGCGGAACCAGGTCCCGGTGCAGCAGCGCAGGGGCGAGGGCATGCGCGGCGCTCAGCGCCTCGAGCACTGGGCGGATCAACGCGGCCGCGCGGTCCATCGACAGCGGCCAGTCGCCCGACGCCTGCGCCCGGGCCATCAGCTGGTCCACCGAGAGCCCGTCGACGAACTCGGCCGCGACGAAAGCGACCCCTTCGATTTCCCCCACTTCGAGAATCGCTGCCGCCGAAGGGTGAGCCAGCTGCGCCGCGAGGGCGAGCTCGAGCTTCAGCTGGGCATAGAAGGACGGGTCGGCCCGCACCGCCGAGCTCAGGCGCTTGAGGGCCGCCTGGCGTTGATCCACCCGGCGCAGCGCCAGCGAAGTTTCCCCCAACTCGTTTTGCCCGAGGCGGGTCAGCAGCTCCCAGCCCCCAAACGTTTCGCTCATCGCGACGCCCCGCTTCGAGGTGACTCCACCGGACTGCTGCGAAGCGCAGAAGGTAGCACTTCAGCTGCTCGAAGCCTGGGGTGGAGGGTCCTTAAAATCGCTGCGAGGCCGAGAATTGGACCCGGGCGGCGTTCCGGGCTTGCGACAAATAGCCCTGCCGTTACAGCGGTTTACAAGCAGTCACGGGACAGATAGTTTCCCGCCGGCCAAAAAGGAGACAGACCGCTACAGGTCTGTACTCTGCGAAGTCGATCGCATGGCTCGCCGGAGGACGCAAATTCCTTGATGGATGAACGCCCCGAAGCGTTGCTGAAAAGCGCGCTGGAAAAGATTGTGTATTTCGAGGCGCGCTCTCAGCAGCTCGAGAACGACCTCCGCGCGGTGCGGGCGGAAGCCGAGCGCCTGCGCAATGACATCGGGACCGCGGCCCAGCGCGAAATCGAGCTGCGTCGGTTGGTGGCCGAGCTCGAAGTGCGAGCGACCCGCGCCCACGCCGAGCGCGAAGATTCGGCCCGCGTCGTCGAGGCACTGCGTCGCGAACGGACCGAGCTGATCGGAAAAATGCTCGAGGCCTCGCGCATTCACAAAGCCGACGAAGTTCCGGACCCCGATTCCTTCGACCTGGCCCGGTTCATCTCTGAGCTGCGCGGGGAAGTGCTCTACCGGCGCGCCGAGGCGAAGGGCCAGCTCGAGCCGGCCGCGGCGATTGAAGTGCTTCCGGTGGCTCCGGCCCCCATCTCGCCGGTCACTGCGATGGCGAACGAGCTCAAGGCCCAGGGCAGGCTGCAGATGCAGTCGTCCGATTATTCGTCGCTCTCTACCGCCCAGGCCTTCGCCGGCCGCACCGAAGAGACGCTGTTTGGTTTTTCGGTGCGCGAGCTGTCGGCGCCCGATTCGCAGTCGCGGGTGCGGGCCGCCGAGCGCCTCAAGGCCCTGGGTCACCCCGCAGCCGCTCCTGCCCTCGCCGCCGCGCTGCACAGCGAGAGCGACCCGGTGGTGCAGGTCGCGCTGCTCGCAAGCTTTTCCCACTTTGCCAAAGCGCAAGGGGTGCCGGTCGTCTCGCCCCTTTTGACTTCCGCGTTCCCCGACGTGCGGATCTCAGCGCTCAAGGCGCTGCTGACGCTGGATCCCACCCAGGCCGGGCCGCACCTCACCGCGGCGATGAGCGACCCCGACCGGGCGGTTCGCCGGCGTGCTTCGCTGCTCGCGCTCTCGTTGACCGGAGAAGCCGCGCTTCAGCTGGGACAAAAGGCGATCGCCGATTCTGATTCACAGGTTCGATCTCTGGCCGCGCTGGTCCTGGGCGCCAGCGGCGCTGAAGCGGCGCGACCCTGGCTGTTCCGGGCGATGCGAGATCCCGAAGAGAAGGTTCGCCGCGCCGCTTCCGACAGCTTGTCGAAGTTGCTCGGGCGCGACGTCTCGGAAGTGGTGGGAATGGAAGACGCGCCCCGCCGCCGCGCGGTGCGTCAGCTCGCCCACCTGCCCAACCAACCCGCGCTCGACGTTCCTTCCGCGCGGTCGGCGGCGGTCGGCGCCCCGTCTCGCGCGCGGGTCGCAGTGCTCGAAGTCCAGGTCGCGCCGCCCCAACCGCGTCTCGACGAGAAGGTCTGCGGAGCGCTGTTGCTCGAGCTGCGCGCTTCATTTCGCGGCCGCACCCTGGCCGAGCTGAGCCAGAATTTCACCCACCCCGAAGAGACGACGCTGCTCGCCTGCCGCCTGCTGGAAGGTCGCGGCCAGGTGGTGCGGCGCGGCACCAAGTACTTCGTCGCCTGACGAAAGGGACTCACATGGATCCTCTTCTCTACACCCCCAAGGTCGCCGCAGAGCTGCTGGGCGTGAGCACCAAGGCCTTGCTCGGAGTGCTGAAGAAAGACTTCTTCACCCCTTCCGATGTCTGGGACCTGCGCGCGAAGTTGAACCGCCACCCGGTGGTGATTGGCCCCACCCGCAAGCAGCTGTTCTTGAACTTCAAGGGCGGCACCGGGAAGACGTCGCTGTCCACGTCCTACGCCTGGCGCCTGGCCGAGATGGGTTACAACGTGCTGCTGGTCGACCTCGACTCGCAAGGTCACGCGACCAAGTGCCTGGGCTACGAGGGCGAGGACTTTCCCCGCACGCTCGTCGACGTGCTGGTGAAGAAGGTCCCGATTTCGGAGATCATCCAGAAGAGCCCGCTGCCGAACCTCGAGTTCGTTCCGTCGAACCTCACGATGTCCACCGTCGACCTCGCGTTGATGCCGATGTCGGGCCGCGAGTTCAAGCTTCGCAACGCGCTCAAAGAGGTCGAGGCGCACTACGACTTCATCATCTTCGACGCTCCGCCCAGCTTCGGGCTGCTCAACCTCAATGCGCTGATTGCCACCGACGACCTGATCGTCCCGGTGCTGGCCGACTTCCTCTCGTTCCACGGGCTCAAGCTGCTGTTCGAGACGGTGCAGAGCCTCGAGGAAGACTTGTCCCACGTGCTCGACCACGTCTTCATCGTGGTCAACAGCTTCAACAACACCTTCAAGCTCGCGAAAGAAGCGCTCGAAGCGCTGAAGAAGCACTACCCCGAATACCTGATGCCGCAGGTGATTCGGCAGTGCACCAAGTTCGCCCAGGCGTCCAGCGAGGGGCGACCAATCTTCCTCGCCGATCGCGACAGCAAGGGCGCGAACGACATCAACGTGTTGATCGCCGAAGTGCTCAGCCGGCTGCAGGTGAAGCCGGACGCAGCGACCACCACCACCGCGACCGCGGTCCCGGTCAGCCCCTCGACCGCACCCAGTGCCACCCCGATTCCGCCCCCGGCCATCGCCCAGTCGGCCTGACTTTCGGCAAAAAGAGAGTACGGAGAACACCATGAAGAAAGCATTCGATGCCAACGTGTCCCGCGCGCGTCCCCGGGTTCGGCTCGGGCTGCTGGGCGAGCCGGCGATCGGCGAAGGCCCCGAGGCCGCCCCCGACGGGATGCCTGAGAACGCCGAGCCGGAGCTCTCCGTTCACGCCCGTCCCACGCCTCCGGTGGCGCAGAGGTACGAGGCCCCCTCGGTGGTTCCGGACCTGGCCCATGCAGTGCGAGTGCGGGCCAACGAAGCGCGGGCTCCGAAAGCGAGCGCGGTCGAAGCGCTGCAGCAGGCATTGGCGCACGAGCCTGCGCAGTGGGCCCGGCCCCGAGCCGCCGCGGCGCCGGCCCAGGTGGTGGAAGTACAGACCAGCCCGGTGCAGCTCGATGAGCTCGATGCGGGCGAGCGACGCGATCGCCTCAAAGAGCGGCTGAAAGCGGTGCGCGAGAATCCGCGGCCCGAGCCGCTGCCCGACACAGTGGCCGAGGCGGGCGTGCTGGCGGTCGAGCGAATCAGCGCGCTGCAGACCGAGCTGGTGAAGGTCCGCAGCTTGAACCTGGCGCTCACCCAGGACCTCGAAGCGACCCGCCGTCAGGCCGAGCGCGCGACGGAAGAAGCTCGGCTGCGCATGGACGAGGCGCGTCGGTTGGCCAGTGAAATGGAAGGCCGCGCCAAGCTGCTCAATGATCTCGAGCGCGAGCTGGGGGCGCTGGAAGGCGAGCGCAACGAGGCGCTGCTGGCCCTTCAAGAATCGCGTCAGCAGCTCGATGCGCGCGAGCACGAAAAAGACGAGCTCAAGTCGCAGATTGCCAAGCACCAGGTGGCGCTGGCCGAGAGCCTGTCGGAAGAAGAGCGGCTGGCCTCGGACCTCGAGTCTTCCTACGAAGCGGCGAACGGGCTGCGCCGCAGCACCGATGCCCTGCGCACCGAGCGCGACACGCTGGCCCGCCAGGTCTCAGACCTCACCCGCGAGCGCGCCGAGCTGCTCGAAGCGCGCAAGGCCCTGGAAGCGGTACACCGCGCGCTGAGCCAGGCCGTCTCGCGGTAACGCCCTACTTTCGGACCACCTTCAGCTGGGCCGAGTTGTCGGGCCGGGCGCCCTTTCCTGAGAAGTCGGCCAGGTCCTTGCGCACGGCTCGAATCGCGCTCAGCCGGTCGGCCATCGGGGGGTGGTGGTCGTCTTTGAGGGCGGGCAGCTTCTGCAGAAACTTCTCGTACTCGCCCGCGTCGTAGCCGGCGAACGTCGAGAGTTCGATCGCCGCCTTGTCCGCCTCGAGCTCGTCGGGCCTCGCCAGGCCCTGGCTGATGAAGTCGTCGATGAAGCCATCGGCCAACGACGAGATGAGCTCGGCCGCCATCTCTTTGCTGTCGAGGTCGAACTTCCCGCCCGAAAAATACTTCGAGTACGCCGCGGCCCGCCGCAGCTCGGGCGCCATGTCCATTCCCTTGGCGAGCATGGTGCCGCCCTTGGTCGCCGTATCGCACTGCCGGTACTTCACCTGCGAGTAGCCCTTGAGCGCGTGCCGGCCGCTGACGTGTCCAATCTCGTGGCTCAGCACTCCCGCCAGCTGGGCCTCGTTCTCGATGAGCTTCAGCAGCGCGGTGGTGACGAAGACGTAGCCCCCGGGCGCCGAGAACGCGTTGACGGTGGGGCTGTCGAGCACTCCGAAGGTCCAGACAATCTCGGGTCGGTTCGAATAGCTGGCGAGGTTTCGGCCCACCTGGCTCAAGTAGGCGTTGAGGTTGTTCCGCTCGGAATCGGGCAGCCGGATCTTCCCGGGCGTCTTCTGCGCTTCGGCCAGCCGGGCCAGGTTCTTCTCGGTGTTGCCGTCGATGAAGAAGTGCGCCTGGTTCTTCTCGGTCAGCCCAATCGCGATCGCCCCGCCGATCGCCCGCTCTTCACTCAAAGGAACCAGTTGGTTCTGCATCGGAAGGCAGACGCGGTCGGATTCTTTTGTTCCTGCCACCCCGGCCATCACGACTTCGCCGGACTCCTGCGCCCCCGCCCGGATCGCGCCCTGCACATCGCCCCGCATCAACGCGTTGACGCTGGCGCAGCCGGAGCACGTCAGCAGCACCGCGACCGAAAGCCTGAAGGTCCTCACTTCGTGCCTCCCGCCAACCCGGCCGCTTTCTGGTGGGCCGCGATCGCCTCAGAGGTGCCTTGAGTCTTGTTGTGCTCTTCGAGGTAGATGATTTCGCACGCGGCGTCGTTGGCGCTGGGGCCTTTGGACTCGGCGTATTTGATCGCCGCCGGAGTCAGCGCCTTGGTCGCCGCGCCCGAGCTCGCGACCGCCTGGGCCGAGATGGGCCGTCCGTCGTTGGTGAGCACTTCGCTGGCGGGTTTGTTCGGGGTCAGGTTGGCCTGAAGCACGAAGCCTTCCTTTCCAC